>NZ_JBIRJA010000007.1:0-153904 GCF_044329325.1 Streptomyces sp. NPDC017676
ATGCCGCGCCGGTACGCCGACTACCTGGCCGCCGACGGCTTCACCGCGCTGAACACGGTGTCGACCATCAGCTCCTTCCTGCTCGGCCTGTCGATCCTGCCGTTCCTCTACAACGTCTGGAAGACGGCCAAGTACGGCAAGCCGGTCGGCGTGGACGACCCGTGGGGCTACGGCCGCTCGCTGGAGTGGGCGACTTCCTGCCCGCCGCCCCGGCACAACTTCCTCACCCTGCCGCGGATCCGCAGCGAATCCCCGGCGTTCGACCTGCACCACCCTGAGATCGCCGCGCTCGAACAGCTTGAGCACGCCGGTCACGGCACCGCCGTCGCGGGCAGCAAGGAGGCCGGCAAGTGAAGATTCAGGGTCGGATGTTCATCTGGCTGAGCGTCTTCATCCTGATCATGGCCATCGTGTATGGCGTGTGGTCGAAGGAGCCGGCCGGTACCACCGCGCTCTTCCTGGCCTTCGGCCTGAGCGTCATGATCGGCTTCTACCTGGGCTTCACCGCCCGGCGGGTCGACGCGGGCGCCCAGGACGACAAGGAGGCCGATGTCGCGGACGACGCGGGCGAGCTGGGCTTCTTCAGCCCGCACAGCTGGCAGCCGCTCATGCTGGGCTTCGGCGGCGCCGTCGCCTTCCTCAGCATCGCGGTCGGCTGGTGGCTGATCTACTTCGCCGCCCCGTTCATCGTGGTCGGCATCTTCGGCTGGGTGTTCGAGTACTACCACGGTGAGAACCGCACCCAGTAGGACGCGCAGCGACGCGCCGGGAGCCCGGACCCCCATCAGGAGGGTCCGGGCTCCCGGCTTTTCCGGCTGCTCCGGCGTGTCCTTCGCGCGCCCGTCGCCCGTCCTTCCTCTGGCGCAGCGTCGTTCGCTCGTAAGGGTTAGCTGCCATGCCAGTGAGCTCTTCATCTCATAGCGTGATCATATGAACCACACTCCGCGGACCCGCACCGTCGTCAGCTGCGCGCTGCTGGTGACCGCCCTCGGCGCGGGCGTCACCGCTTGCGGTTCGGACGGCAACCCCCTGTCGGCCAGGCCGTACGACGCAGCGGGCCTGATCTCCTTCAACGGCCCCACCGAAGCGGGGAAGCGGGCCGACCCGGACAAACCCCTTGAGGTGACCGCCAACAGCGACGAGGGCCGTATCACGGACGTCACCGCCCAGGACTCCACAGGGCGCCATGTGGCGGGCGAACTCGCCGCCGACGGCAGCCGCTGGCACAGCACCTCCCCGCTGGCCGCCAACGCCCACTACACGGTCACGGTGAGCACCGAGGACGAGGACGGCGCGCCCGGCCGCAAGGTCCTCACGTTCGACACCAGCCAGCCCACCAGCAAGCAGCGCCTGAACGTCACGTTCGGGCCGGAGAAGGGCACCTACGGCGTCGGACAGCCGATCACCGCCCAACTCGACCACGAGGTCAAGGACAAGGCGCAGCGCGCCGTCGTCGAGCAGGCCCTCCGGGTGGACTCCACGCCGGCCGTGCAGGGCGCCTGGCACTGGGTCGACAACAAGGAGCTCCACTACCGGCCCAAGGACTACTGGCCCGCTCACGCCA
The DNA here is from genome assembly GCF_044329325.1 of Streptomyces sp. NPDC017676. Classification (NCBI taxonomy): domain Bacteria; kingdom Bacillati; phylum Actinomycetota; class Actinomycetes; order Kitasatosporales; family Streptomycetaceae; genus Streptomyces; species Streptomyces sp. NPDC017676. Next base: position 1,565 of record NZ_JBIRJA010000007.1, read on the forward strand.
CCATCCAGGTGCACAGCAACCTGGAGGGCGTCAAGATCGGCGACCGGCTGTGGGGCGGCGCGGCCAAGCCGCTGAAGATCACCACCGGTGACAGGATCGAGGCCGTCACGGACGCCGCCACCCACCAGATGACGGTCTACAAGAACGGCCAGGAGATCAACCAGATCCCCGTCACCACGGGCAAGCCCGGCTTCGAGACCCGCAACGGCGTCAAGGTCGTCCTGGCCAAGCAGTACTTCGTACGCATGCGCGGCACCACGGTCGGCATCGCCGAGGGCAGCGCCGACTCCTACGACCTGCCGGTCTACTACGCCACGCGGGTCACCTGGTCCGGCGAGTACGTCCACGCCGCCCCCTGGTCGGTGGGCTCCCAGGGGTACGCCAACGTCAGCCACGGCTGCACCGGTATGAGCACCTCCAACGCCGAGTGGTTCTTCGACACCGTCCGCGAGGGCGACATCGTCAAGGTCGTCAACTCCAACGGCGACGAGATGGAGCCCTTCGGCAACGGCTTCGGCGACTGGAACGTCGACTGGCAGAAGTGGCGCCAGGGCAGCGCCCTCTTCAACGGCAAACCGGACGGCCCGGCCCCGGGGGACGCGCTACGCGTCCAGCCGGCGGCGGCGTGATGAAGGGGCGCGGGGAACTGCGCGAGGAGGACCCACCGGCCCCCGCTCGCCCACGAACCCGGCGCCCCGCCCGGCGACAGGGCCTAGGCGCCCACCAGGCGCCGCTGACGCAGCAGGGAGGCCAGCGCGGAGGCGAACTCCACCGGATCCACCGGCAGGGTGACGGCCGCGTCGGCCCGGCTCCACGTGGCCAGCCACGCGTCCTGCGGCCGCCCCATGAGCAGCAGCACCGGCGGGCAGTTGAACACCTCGTCCTTGATCTGCCGGCACACCCCCATGCCGCCCATCGGCACGGCCTCGCCGTCGAGCACGCAGACGTCGATGCCGCCCTTGTCCAGCTCCCGCAGCACCGCCTGCGGAGTCGCGCACTCCACGAACTCGACGAGGGGGACGTCGGGCGCCGGCCGACGCCCGGCGGCCAGCCGTACTTGCTCGCGGGTGTTGGAGTCGTCGCTGTAGACCAGCACCGTGGCGGTCGGCTGCATTGTTCCTCCGAGACGTCAGCGTCGTACGGACAGGACGGGCGGGCCCGTTCCGGCGGATGTTACTCCCGCGATCGTCCCCATGAACACCACGTCAACACCGGTCCTGCGGGTGGCAACACTCCGAACGGCACCCCCCGGAGTGAGCGCGAGATAAGCGACCGACATAATGTCGGTCGTGGCGACAGCAACGACAGTAGAAACCGGGCACGCGCACCCGTCGGTCAACCGGCCGAACCTCACCAGCGTCGGAACCATCATCTGGCTGAGTTCCGAGCTGATGTTCTTCGCGGCCCTCTTCGCGATGTACTTCACCCTCCGGTCGGTGACCGGACCGGCTCACTGGAAGGAGATGGCGGAGGCACTCAACGTGCCCTTCTCCGCCACGAACACCACGATCCTGGTGCTCTCCTCCCTCACCTGTCAGCTCGGCGTGTTCGCGGCCGAGCGCGGCGATGTGAAGAAGCTCCGTGGCTGGTTCATCCTCACCTTCATCATGGGTGCGATCTTCATCGGCGGTCAGATCTACGAGTACACGGAGCTGGTGAAGAAGGACGGCATCTCGCTGTCCTCCGACCCGTACGGCTCGGTGTTCTACCTGACCACCGGCTTCCACGGCCTGCACGTGACGGGCGGTCTCATCGCCTTCCTGCTGGTCCTCGGCCGCACCTACATGGCCAAGAGGTTCACCCACGAGCAGGCGACCGCCGCCATCGTCGTGTCCTACTACTGGCACTTCGTCGATGTCGTCTGGATCGGCCTCTTCGCCACGATCTACCTGATCAAGTAGCCGGGACCGCTCCCGCACATCCAGAAGCACCGACGCAGAAGATCCTGACACCGGGGTAATCCGTGAAAAAGCTCTCCGCACGACGACGCCATCCGCTGGCGGCGGTCGTCGTCCTACTCCTCGCGCTGGCGGCCACTGGGGGGCTGTACGCCGCGTTCGCGCCCGCGGGCAAGGCACAGGCCGATGAAACCTCCCAGTCCCTGACCATCAAGGAGGGCCAGAAGCTCTACAAGGTCGGCTGCGCCAGCTGCCACGGTGCCGGTGGCCAGGGTTCCTCCGACGGCCCGAGCCTCGTCGGCGTGGGCGCCGCGGCGGTCGACTTCCAGGTCGGCACCGGCCGCATGCCCGCCGCGACCTCGCAGGGCGCCCAGGTCCCGCGCAAGAAGAACATCTACTCGCAGGCCCAGATCGACCAGCTCGCCGCGTACGTCGCGTCGCTGGGCGCCGGCCCGACCGTGCCCACGAAGGAGCAGTACGGTCCCGCGGGCGCGGACATCGCCAAGGGCGGCGAGCTGTTCCGCACCAACTGCGCGCAGTGCCACAACTTCACCGGCAAGGGCGGTGCCCTGACCAAGGGCAAGTTCGCGCCGAGCCTGGAGGGTGTCGCTCCGAAGCACATCTACGAGGCCATGCAGACGGGCCCGCAGAACATGCCGTCCTTCCCCGACACCACGCTGTCGGAGAAGAACAAGAAGGACATCATCGCGTACCTCAACGCGGTCAACGGCGACAAGACCGAGAACCCGGGTGGTCTGGAGCTGGGCGGCCTCGGGCCGGTCAGTGAGGGTCTGTTCGGCTGGATCTTCGGCCTCGGCACGCTCATCGTGGTCGCCGTCTGGGTCGCCGCTCGGACCGCAAAGGCCAAGAAGTCATGAGTAGCCAAGACATTCCAGAAGAGAACCTGCCCGCTGAGCAGGACCACGCGCACGGCGCGGTAGGGATCGCGGACGAGGAGAACCCGTTCGCGGACCCGGGGCTGCCGCCGCACGAGCACCGTATCCAGGACATCGACGAGCGGGCCGCCAAGCGGTCCGAGCGCGTGGTGGCCCTGCTGTTCACGGTGTCGATGCTGGCCACCATCGGCTTCATCGTCGCGTACCTGGCCATCCCGACCGACAAGCAGATCTTCGTCTTCCCGATCGGGCACATCAGCGCGATGAACTTCGCGCTCGGTCTGACCCTCGGTGTGGCGCTGTTCTGCATCGGCGTGGGCGCGGTCCACTGGGCCCGCACCCTGATGTCCGACGTGGAGATCGCCGACGACCGTCACCCGATCGAGGCTCCCTCCGACGTCCGGGCCAAGGTCCACGACGACTTCCGCCAGGGCGCCAAGGAGTCGGCGATCGGCCGCCGCAAGCTGATCCGCAACACGATGTTCGGCGCGCTGGCCCTGGTGCCGCTCTCCGGTGTCATGCTGCTCGGCGGTCTCGGCCCGGCGCCGGGGACCAAGCTCCGCCACACCATGTGGGCCAAGGGCAAGCGCCTGGTCAACATGAACACGAACCAGCCGCTGCGTCCCGAGGACGTCTCCGTGGGCTCGCTCACCTTCGCCAAGCCGGACGGCCTGGAGGAGCACTCCGAGGAGTTCCAGACGGAGATCGCCAAGGCCGCGCTGATGATCGTCCGGCTCCAGCCGGGCAACATCAAGGACAAGCGCGAGCTGGAGTGGTCGCACGAGGGCATCGTCGCGTACTCGAAGATCTGCACCCACGTCGGCTGCCCGATCTCCCTGTACGAGCAGCAGACGCACCACGTGCTGTGCCCGTGCCACCAGTCCACCTTCGACCTCTCCGACGGTGCCCGAGTGATCTTCGGCCCCGCCGGCCACGCCCTGCCGCAGCTGCGCATCGGTGTGGACAGTGAGGGTTACCTCCAGGCGCTCGGCGACTTCGAGGAGCCCGTCGGTCCTGCATTCTGGGAGCGCGGATGAGTACTTCAGCGAACGAGACCTCCCGCCCCCGCGGGAAGGCGCCGGCCGGCGAGCGTCTCGCCGACTGGGCCGACGGCCGGCTCGGGATCTACTCCCTGGCCAAGGCCAACATGCGCAAGATCTTCCCCGACCACTGGTCGTTCATGTTGGGTGAGGTCTGCCTCTACAGCTTCATCATCATCATCCTGACGGGTGTCTACCTGACGCTGTTCTTCCACCCGTCGATGAACGAGGTGGAGTACCACGGCTCGTACGTCCCGCTCCAGGGACAGCTGATGTCCGAGGCGTTCAGCTCGACCCTGCACATCTCCTTCGACGTGCGCGGTGGTCTGCTCATCCGGCAGATCCACCACTGGGGCGCGGTCGTCTTCATCGCCGGCATGTTCGTGCACATGATGCGCGTGTTCTTCACCGGTGCGTTCCGCAAGCCGCGTGAGGTCAACTGGCTGTTCGGCTTCCTGCTGCTCGTCCTGGGCATGTTCACCGGTTTCACCGGTTACTCGCTCCCGGACGACCTGCTCTCCGGCACCGGTGTCCGCTTCATGGAGGGCGCGATCCTGTCCGTGCCGATCGTCGGCACGTACATCTCGTTCTTCCTCTTCGGCGGCGAGTTCCCGGGCGGCGACTTCGTGGCCCGCTTCTACTCGATCCACATCCTGCTGCTGCCGGGCATCATGCTGGGCCTGGTGGTGGGCCACCTGATCCTGGTCTTCTACCACAAGCACACGCAGTTCACGGGTCCCGGCAAGACGAACAAGAACGTCGTCGGCATGCCGCTGCTGCCGGTGTACATGGCGAAGGCCGGCGGCTTCTTCTTCCTGGTCTTCGGTGTGCTCGCGGCCCTCGCGGCCATCGCGCAGATCAACCCGATCTGGGCCATCGGCCCCTACCGTCCGGACCAGGTGTCCACCGGCGCCCAGCCGGACTGGTACATGGGTATGGCCGAGGGTCTGATCCGCGCCATGCCGGGCTGGGAGATCAACTTCTGGGGCCACACGCTGGTCCTGGGCGTGTTCATCCCGCTGGTGCTGTTCGGCGTGATCCTCGGCGCGATCGCGGTGTACCCGTTCATCGAGGCCTGGGTCACCGGCGACAAGCGCGAGCACCACATCCTGGACCGCCCGCGCAACGCCCCGACCCGTACGGCGTTCGGTGTCGCCTGGCTGACCGTGTACTTCGTGATGCTGATCGGTGGTGGCAACGACATCTTCGCCACCCACTTCCACCTGTCGATCAACGCGGTCACCTGGTTCGTCCGGATCGCCTACTTCGTGGCTCCGGTCATCGCGTTCATCGTCACCAAGCGGATCTGCCTGGGCCTCCAGCGCCGCGACCGCGACAAGGTGCTGCACGGCCGCGAGACCGGCATCATCAAGCGGCTGCCGCACGGTGAGTTCATCGAGGTGCACGAGCCGCTCAGCCAGGAGCAGCTGCACACGCTCACCTCGCACGAGCAGTACCAGCCGGCCGAGATCGGTCCGGCGGTCGACGAGAACGGGGTCGAGCGCAAGATCCCGGCCTCGGAGAAGCTGCGGGCGAAGCTGTCCAACGCCTACTTCGGCGAGGACAACCAGATCCCGAAGCCGACCGTCGATGAGTACAAGGAGATCACGAGCGGCCACGGCCACCACTGATCCCCGCGTCGCCACGCCACGCTGAAGGGCCCCGTCCGGGTTACGGACGGGGCCCTTCGCCGTGCCGCCCGGCTGGATAGGGTGGTGTCGACGTAGCAGGAACCTGTTCAAGGAGCGGCTGATGAGCGCTGTGACCCCCGCTGGAGGCGACACCGCGGCGGGCCGCTCCTGGCCCGCCCTGCTGAACGGTCTGCTGGACGGCCGGGACCTGAGCGCCGACGACACCGCGTGGGCGATGGACCTGATCATGCGCGGGGAGGCGACCGACGCGCAGATCGCGGGCTTCATGGTGGCGCTGCGGGCCAAGGGCGAGACGGTCCAGGAGATCACCGGACTGGTCCGGACGATGTACGCGCACGCGAACGTCATCGAGGTGCCCGGCCCGGCCGTCGACATCGTCGGCACCGGCGGCGACGGTGCCAAGACGGTGAACATCTCCACCATGTCCTCGATCGTCGTCGCGGGCGCGGGGGCGAAGGTCGTCAAGCACGGCAACCGCGCCGCGTCCTCCGCCTCCGGCTCCTCCGACGTCCTGGAGAAGCTGGGCATCAACCTCAACCTGACCCCGCAGCGGGTGGCCGAGGTGGCCGAGGAGGCCGGCATCACCATCTGCTTCGCGGTGCGGTTCCACCCTTCCCTGCGTCATGTCGCCGCCGCACGCGGCCAGTTGGGCATCCGGACCACCTTCAACGTGCTGGGCCCGCTGACCAACCCCGCGCAGGTGCGGTCGCAGGCCGTCGGTGTCGCGGATCCCCGCATGGCGCCGATCGTCGCCGGCGTCCTCGCCGAGCGCGGCAACTCCGCGCTGGTCTTCCGGGGCGACGACGGCCTGGACGAGCTGACCGTCACCGCCCCCTCCCGGGTGTGGGTGGTGCGGGACGGCAAGGTCACGGAGGAGGTCTTCGACCCGCGGGACGTCGGCATCGACCTCGTCCCCGTGGACGCCCTGCGCGGAGCCGACGCCTCCTACAACGCCGGGGTCGCCCGCCGGCTGCTGGACGGCGAGAGGGGGGCCGTACGGGACGCCGTCCTGCTGAACTCGGCGGCGGCGCTGGTGGCCCTGGAGCCGACGGACGCGCCGCTCACCGAGCAGATCCGCGCGGGCATGGCGCGGGCCGCGGAGTCGATCGACTCGGGCGCGGCCAGACGCACCCTGGACCGCTGGGTCGCCGTCAGCAACGCCTAGGCGCGTGTCCGGCCGTTCGCGCGGCAGACGCGCATGGCCGGACATGCCCCAGTGCCCGGGAGTCGTCCCGCGATCCGGACACGGGTTGCGGGACGACGATCACTTCAGTACGTTCCTTTACCAGGTCATGAGTGACAGTCATGAGGCCCCGGCCGACTGTCCGGCAACCCTCCGTCCGTGGCGGGGTGCCCCGGGTGAAGACCAGGTCGTACGGCAGCAAGGCCTACGGCAAGCGCGGACCCCTCGCATACCAGGGGTCCTGGTCGTCCGAGGGAGTCCTCCGTGAGCAAGCGAATGCGTTAGGGCCGCAGAGCCCCGCCTCCGCACAGCCCTTCGCAGCCCTGTTCTGCACTTCTCCGCATTCCTGTCACGGGAGTTCCGCCATGTCTGTCTCCACCGCTGCCGCCGACCAGTCTGTTTGCACCCCTCTGCCCGTTCTGGGGCGAGATGTCACCGTCCCGCTGGTCACCGGCGGCGAAGTCAGCTACGCCGCCCTGGACTACGCGGCCAGCGCCCCCGCCCTCCAGCGCGTCTGGGACGACGTCGCCGCGTACGCCCCGTACTACGGCAGTGTCCACCGCGGCGCCGGCTACCTCTCCCAGCTCTCCACCGACCTGTTCGAGAACGCCCGCAGGACGGTCGCCGACTTCCTCGGCTGCCGCCCGGCCGACCAGGTGGTCTTCACCCGTTCGACCACCGACTCCCTCAACCTGCTGGCCCGGGCGATCCCGGCCGGCTGCCAGGTCTTCGTCTTCGAGACCGAGCACCACGCCTCCTTGCTGCCCTGGCAGGACGCACGGGTCACCTACCTCGACGCCCCGCGCACCCCGCGGCAGGCCGTGGAGACCCTGGAGCGGGCCCTGGCCGGCCGGGACCCCTACGGCCCGGCCCTGGTCTGCGTCACCGGCGCCTCCAACGTCACCGGCGAGCTGTGGCCGGTGCGCGAACTGGCCGCCGCCGCGCACGCCCACGGCGCCCGCATCGTCCTGGACGCCGCCCAGCTCGCCCCGCACCACCCGGTGGACCTCCGTGACCTGGACGTGGACTGGGTCGCCTTCTCCGGCCACAAGCTGTACGCCCCCTTCGGCTCCGGCGTCCTGGCCGGCCGCGCCGACTGGCTCCAGCAGGCCGAGCCGTACCTCGCGGGCGGCGGTGCCAGCCGGAAGGTCACCCGGCGCCAGGACGGCGGCGTGGCCGTCGAGTGGCACGAGACCGCGGCCCGGCACGAGGCCGGCTCACCGAACGTCATCGGCGCCTACGCCATCGCCTCCGCATGCAAGGCCCTCACCGAGGCCGGCTGGGACACCCTCGTCGCCCGCGAACAGCACCTGATCGCCAAGGTCCGCGAGGGCCTGGCCGAGGTGCCCGAGGTGCGCGTGCTGTCCCTCTTCGGCGACGACGCCCCGCGCGTCGGCGTCATCTCCTTCGTCGTCGAGGGCTGGAACAGCTCGCACTTCGCCGCCGCGCTCTCCGCCGAGTACGGCATCGGCGTCCGCGACGGCCTCTTCTGCGCCCACCCCCTGGTCCGCACCCTGCTCGGCAGCGACCCGCAGACCCAGGGCGAGTGCGGCGCCCCCGAGGCGGCCCCGGGCGAGAAGTCCCTCAACGCCATCCGCGTCAGCTTCGGCGCGGGCACCCCGGACGAGCACGTGGAGCGTTTCGTCAACGCCGTCAGGGAACTGGTGGCGCAGGGCGCGAAGTGGCAGTACCGCACGGAGGACGGCCGCTGCGTGCCGGCGGTCTGACGGCGCTATAACCTCCCCTTGACACCACGTCGGACAGGGGGAGCCCGTCAGTGCAGCCGCTGCGCGCCACAGACCCGCGCCACATCGGCCCGTACACCGCCACGCACAGGCTGGGCGCGGGCGGCATGGGCGAGGTCTACCTCGCCGAGTCGCGCACCGGGCTGCGGCTCGCGGTGAAGGTCGTACGGGCCGAGCACGCCGAGGACCGCACCTTCCGCGCCCGCTTCCGCCACGAGGTCCGCGCCGCCCAGACCGTCGGCGGCGCGGGCACCTACACCGCGCGGGTCGTGGACGCCGACACCGAGGCCGAACGGCCCTGGATGGCGACGGAGTTCGTGTCCGGACCGAACCTGCGGGACGCGGTGCTCGACCACGGAGCGCTGCCGCGCCCGGCGGTCCGGATCCTCGCCGCCGCGCTCGGCGAGGCGCTGACGGCCATCCACGCCAGGGGGCTGGTCCACCGGGACCTGAAGCCGTCGAACATCCTGCTGGGTCCGGACGGGCCCCGGGTCATCGACTTCGGGATCGTCCGGGCGCTGGAGGCCACCTCGCTGACCCGCACCGGTGCGGTGGTCGGCTCGGTCGGCTACGTCTCGCCGGAGCAGATCCGCAACGGCGGCCAGGTCGGCCCGCCCAGCGACGTCTTCTCGCTCGGCGCGGTCCTCGCGTACGCGGCGGCCGGCCGTGAGCCGTTCGGCGAGGGCCAGGACTCGGTGGTCCTGCTGCGCATCCTCACCCGCGACTTCGACCTGTCCGGCGTGCCGGAGGACATCCGCGCGCTGGTGACGGCCTGTCTGCGCGAGGACCCGCTGGAGCGTCCGGAGCCGGCCGAGGTGGTGGCGAGCGCCGGGTTCGCCCCGGACACCCTGCGCGCCGCCGTCCGCCCGGGCTGGTACGGCCCCGCGACCCGGCCCCGCCCCACCCCGGACGACCGCCCCAGCGGCGTCGAGTACCTGACCCCACACCCCACCACCGACGCGCCCGCCCCCGCCCCCGCCACCCCGGCCGGCGCTGAGGCCCCGGCTACCCGTGCCACCCCGACCGGCCCGGCGACCGTGGCTGCGAACGACCAGGCGACGCGTCCCACTCCGGCCGGCCCGGCACTGGCAGCCGCCGCCGGGAACCCCGGTGGCCCGGGGGTCGAGGCGACCCGGGGCGACTCGGCCGACCGTGCCACCCCGCTCGGCTCGGTGGCTCCCGCGGCCCCGGAGGACTCCGCCACCCCCGGCACGCACGGCGACTCGGCAGTGGCAGCCACCCGGCAGGGCCCGCCGACCGCTGCGGCCGGGAACGGCTCCGCCGGCCCCGCCACCTCCGGCGACTCGGTCCGGACGGCCGCTCCCACCGACTCGGCGGCGGGGTCCCTCACGGACTCGACTGGAACGGCCACCCCCACGGACTCGACCAGGACGGCCGCCCCCACGGACTCGACCAGGACGGTCACCTCCACCGGCTCGGACACCGTCATCGGCTCCACCGCCCCCGGCCGCCGCTCGGGTGCCGTGGCTCCCGGGCGGCGGCGGCTTCTGAAGGTTCTCGCCGGGGGAGCCGTCGCCGTGGCCGGGGTGGGGGTCGGCGGCCGGCTGTGGGGGTACGGGTTCGGTACCGGGAGCAGTGGCGGCAGCGACCGCTCACCAACCCCGTCCGCCGACCGCACGAACGGGGCGGCGGCGGTGCTGCGCTGGCAGTACGACCTCGGCGGCATCGGCGGCCTGGACGGGGCCTGCTGCGCGCTCTCCCCGGACGGTTCGGTCGTCTACGCGGGCACCTCCGGCGGCGTGCTGCACGCGATCTCCCGGGACGGCTCCAAGCGCTGGAAGGTCCGGCTCGGCGACGACGTCTCCACGCCCGTGGCCACCCGGGACGCCGTGTACTGCGTGGTGGGCCTGCACTCCGAGGACTCGCGCCGGCTGGCCGCGGTGAGCCCGTCCGGCAGCCTGCTGTGGACCCGCACCCTCGGTGACCAGCGGTACGACGTCCCCGTCCTGCTCGGCCAGGACGTCCTCGTCTCCGTCGGCGGCACGAGCACGGGCGGGCTGCGCCGCTACGCCTCCGACGGCAGCGAGAAGTGGACCGCCAAGACCCTGGCCGGCCCCACCGGCACCCCGCTCGTCTCGGGCGGGACCGTCTTCACGGGCAGCTACGGCGACTTCCTGCTGGCGCTGGACGCGCGGGACGGCTCGCGGAAGTGGCAGGTGTCCGGGGGTACCGACGCCACCGCGCTCGTTCTCGTGGGCACCACCCTGTTCACGGACTCCGCCGCCGAACTCCAGGGCTTCCGCGTCACGGACGGCCGGCGGCTGTGGCGCAAGGAGGACGACGGAGGCGTCCTGACCGGGGGCAGCCGTACGCTGGCCGTCGGCACCGAACAGGGGGGCGTGTACGCCGTCCGGGCGGCCGACGGCTCCCGTGCCTGGACGTACGGCTTCGAGGGCGGCTCGGCCTACCCCCGCGCGGTGGTGGCCGGCGACACCGTGTACGCGCATGCGGGCGAGAAGGTGTGCGCGCTGGACCTGAACGGGCGGAGGCGCTGGAACGCGGTCCTGGGCCGGGACGCGGGCGACGACCAGCACACCCCGGTCGCGCGCGGCGGCCGGCTCTACGTCCCCTCGGGCAGCGGGATCGCCGCGGTGGACGTGAGCGCGTAGCCGTCCCCGGTCGTCCCTAGTTGTCGAGGCCGATCGCGAACGCGGCCTCCAGGTCGTGCTGGGAGTAGGTGCGGAACGCGACGTGCGTGTCCGTGGCCTCCACCCCGGGGATCTTGCTGATCCGCCCCGGGATGATCTCGGCGAGATCCTCGTGCTCCCGCACCCGGACCATCGCGATCAGGTCGTACGTACCGGTGACGGAGAACACCTCGCTCACCGAATCCAGCGAAGCGATCCGCTCCGCGATCTCGGGGATCCGGTCCACGCTGGTCTTGATCAGGACGATCGCGGTGATCACGGCTGTCTCTCTCCCTCGGTGACCGGAGCTGGGGCGGCTTTCACTCTAGTCCCACGGCCGTAACGCACCCACGCGTAACCGAAGCCCAGCCCGAACCCCACCAGGTGCGCCAGGTACGCCACCCCGGGACCGTCGGAGGCCTGCCCCGCCGCCAGCCACTGCAGGGCCGCCCAGGACGGCAGCACCACCCAGGCCGGGAAGCGCAGCGGCAGGAAGAACAGGAACGGCAGGAGACTGGTCACACGGGCGCGGGGGAAAAGGTAGAGGAACGCTCCGAGGACCGCCGAGACCGCCCCGGAGGCGCCGACCAGCGACTGCTCGGAGGCCGCGTTGGCCGCCGCGTACCCCAGCAGGGCGAGATAGCCGCAGCCGACGTAGAACAGGGTGAACTCCACCCGGCCCATCCGTTCCTCGGCCATCGCCCCGAAGACGAAGAGGAAGAGCATGTTGCCGAGCAGATGCACCCAGCTGCCGTGCACGAACAGCGCGGTGGCCGGGGTGAGCGCGGCCCCGGCCGGGCCGTCGAACAGCTCGGCCGGGACCACGCCCCAGTGCCGGAAGTACGCCCGCTGCGCGGCGAGCAGCGCGTCCCCGGAGCCGTACCCGGGGACCAGCCCGGAGGCCGGGCCGAGGGCGAAGACCAGACCGCACAGGACGATGAGGCCGTACGTCATCGGTGCCGAGGTGCCCCGGACCGCTCTGAGTGCCCTGCCGGCCGCCGTGCTCCAGGTGCTGATCATGACTACAGAGCATGACGTAACGGGACGCTTGCTGACAGACCGCCTCGCCGCCGTGGACGGACGGGCGGCGGGCACCCGCCAGGCCGTAGGGTTACGGCCACACGCGTCGGGGGACGGCGCGGACCGACACGAGAAGGAAGAGAACAGTCACGATGACGGTTCCCCTGCCGACGGCCACGACACGATGGCGCTGCACCCTGTGCGGCAACCTCACGCGCTTCGACGTGACCCGCTCGTCCAAGGTCGTCGAGTACGTCCACCTCGACCTGGCGGGCGAGCCCACGGTGGAGGAGCGCGAGGTGGTCAGTGAGACCATCGAATCGGTGCGCTGCCGCTGGTGCAACGCGGTGGACCAGGTGGAACTCGTGGACAGGCCGGGCGCCGGCTCCTGAGCGGAGCGGCCCCCGGAGAGGCTTATTCCGGTATTGGGGTGTGACGGATGGTGGAGACCGCAGGCGGGGGGCCGGGCGACGGCACCGCTGAGGTGCTTGACCGTCCGCTGCCCGACGGAGTGCGCAAGCGGGTCGTACAGATCGTGTCGGACGGCTTCGGCGGGCTGACCGTGGCGGAACTGCCCGCCCAGCTCAGGCAGTACGCCCGGTTCGCCCCCAATCGCCGGGCGAAGTTCGCCGGGAACGCGATGGCGGCGGCGCTGGAGACCGACGCCCTGTTCCGGCAGCGGATCGGGGAGCGGTTCAGAGAGGCGCAGCCGGAACTCGCCGGTGCCCTCGACGCCGGCTCCCCGCCCCCGGCCGCGGACCCGCTCGACGTGGCGGCCGCGGCCTATGTGCTGCGCCCGGCGGGCTGGGTGAAGCTGGTCACCGCGGCCGGCGAGGAGGCCCAGCGCGCGCACGCCGAGCGCGCCGACGAGGAGAACCGGGCCGAGCTGGAGCGGCTGCGCGCGGAGCTGGCACAGGCCCGCGACCACACCCGCGCGGAGACCGAACGGCTGCGCACGGAGCTCGAATCGGCGAAGAAGGAAGCGGAATCGCTTCACCGCAAGCTGCGCGCCGCCCTCAGCGACGTCAAGCGGGGCGAGGCCGCGCTGCGCAAGGCGCAGGGCGAGATGGACGCCGTACGCGCCGAGACGCAGGCGCAGGTGTCGGCCGCGGAGAGCGAGTCCCGGCGGCTCAAGGCCCGCCTGGGCGAGGCCGAGGCCGCGCTGGAGGCCACCCGCCGGGCGGCCCGGGAGGGCCGCAGCGTGGAGGACATGCGGGTACGGCTGCTGCTCGACACCCTGCTGGAGGCGACCCAGGGGCTGCGGCGCGAACTGGCCCTGCCCCCGGTGTCCGTGCGCCCGGCCGAGACGGTGGACGCGGTCGAACCGGGCCGGATGACGCCGAAGGACATCGCAACGCGCGCCCTGTCGGAGAACGATCCGGCCATTCTCGATCAACTGCTCGCCCTGCCGCAGGCGCATCTGGTCGTCGACGGCTACAACGTGACCAAGACCGGCTATCCGCAGATGCCGCTGGAGAAGCAGCGGTTGCGGCTGCTGGGGCAGCTCTCCGCGCTCGCCGCGCAGACCGGGGCCGAGGTGACGTGTGTCTTCGACGGCGCGGAACTGGCCGCGCCGGTGCTGCTCGCGCCGCCGCGCGGGGTGCGGGTGCTGTTCTCCAAGCCGGGCGTCACGGCGGACGAGCTGATCCGCCAGCTGGTGCGCGCGGAGCCGCCGGGCCGTCCGGTGATCGTCGCCTCCACCGACCGCGAGGTGGCCGACGGGGTCGCGAAGGCGGGTGCCCGACCGGTGGCCTCTGCGGTGCTTCTGAAGCGACTGTCCTGAAGGTCCAACGGGCGTAGTGAATGCCCGAATTGGCCGCATCGTCACGCAACGTAGGGTCAACCCGCTCTCACTGCACGTGAGTTGTGTGCAAAGAATGCACTGTGTGACGAGATTTTTTGCTGTGGGATTTGAACTGATCACAACGAGGTCACTAGGGTCTGGGCTCGAACCTCCGAACGGGTGATCACTCACAAGAAGGAGTTCGTCCTCCGTGGCGTCCCACCGTCGACCCAAGCAGCCGAGTCGCACCCGTGTGACCGTGCTGACCACCGCAGCCGCCGCTGCCGTCGCGCTGAGCGCGAACGCCGCCAACGCCGCCCCCAGCGAGAAGCTGAGCAAGGACGAGGTGAAGGCGAAGGTCGACAAGCTCTACGAGCAGGCCGAGCAGGCGACCGAGAAGTACAACGGCGCCAAGGAGAAGCAGCAGAAGCTGCAGAAGGAAATCTCCACCATCCAGGACAACGTCGCCCGTGGCCAGGAGGAGCTCAACAAGCTGCGCGACGGCCTGGGTTCGCTGGCCACCGCCCAGTACCGCTCCGGCGGCATCGACGCCTCGGTCCAGCTCTTCCTGTCGTCCAACCCGGACGAATACCTCGACAAGGCGTCCACGCTCGACCAGTTGAGCAGCCAACAGGTCGACGCGCTGAAGAAGATCCAGGACAAACAGCGCGAACTGGCCCAGGAGCGGGCGGAGGCCACCGAGAAGCTCAAGGACCTCTCCGCCACCCGCACCGAGCTGGGCAACAAGAAGAAGGAAGTCCAGAGCAAGCTCACCGAGGCGCAGAAGCTCCTGAACTCCCTGACCGCCAAGGAGAAGGCGCAGCTCGCCGAGGAGCAGCAGCGCGCCAACCGCTCCTCCACCGAGCGCGTGGACCTCGGCGACGCCCCGCCCGCCTCCGGTCGCGCCCAGGCGGCCTTCTCCGCCGCCCAGACCCGGCTCGGCTCGCCCTACGTCTACGGCGCCACCGGCCCCTCCTCCTTCGACTGCTCGGGCCTGACCTCCTGGGCCTACGCCCAGGCCGGCGTCTCCATCCCGCGCACCTCCGAGGCGCAGGCGCAGATCGGCACGAGGATCTACAACCAGAGCGACCTCAAGGTCGGCGACCTGGTCTTCTTCTTCAACGACCTGCACCACGTCGGCCTCTACGCGGGCAACGGCCAGATCCTGCACGCCCCGCGCACCGGCACGGTCGTCCGGTACGAGTCCATGACGACCATCGGTGGCCCGTTCATGTTCGGCGTCCGGGTCTGACACCGGCGACACACCGACACGGTGGCGCCCGAACGGGCGAATCACCGGAACGCGAACTGACTCCACGCCCCGCCGTTGACCTGCGTCAGCGGCGGGGCGTCAGTCTGTGTTGACTCCGAGGTCTTTGGTCCGGGCCCGTCCGCACGGCTACTGTCTGCCGCGTTTCCCCGGCGCCGGGGCCTCCCCGTCCCCAGGCGCCGGGGAAACGGTCTGTGTCCGCCAGCAGTTAGGACTGCCGTGGGGTCCCACCGTCGCTTTGCCCCGTCCGGATTCGACCGGGGTGCCGCCGCCCTGTGCGTGCTGTCGGCCGCCGCCGCGCTGGGCGCCGTACCGGCGCAGGCGGCACCGGGCGCCGGCACCCGGGCAGAGGTGGACCGCCTGTACGAGGAGGCCGAGAAGGCGACCCAGGCCTTCGACAAGGCCGACGAGCGCGCCGGCCGGCTGCGCCGGGAGGTCCGGGACGCCCAGGACTACATCGCCCGGCAGCAGCAGCGCGTCAACGACCTGCGGGAGCAGCTCGGTTCGCTGGCCGGCGCCCAGTACCGCTCCGGTGGCATCGACCCGACGGTCGCCCTGCTCTTCTCCGCCGACCCCGACGACTACCTGGACAAGGCGTCCACGCTCGACCGCATCGGCGCCCGGCAGGCCCGCCGGCTGGGGGAGTTGCAGTCGGCGCTGCGCGACCTCGCCCAGGAGCGCGCGGAGGCGGCCGGGAAGCTCGCCGAGCTGGAGAAGAGCCGCAAGGCCGTGGCCGCGCACAAGCGGACCGTGGAGCGGAAGCTGGCCCGGGCCCGGCGGCTGATCAACGCCCTGCCCGCCGCCGACCGCGCGGCCTACGACCGGGCCTCCCGTGACGGCCGCGTCGACCTGCCCGACCTGAGCGGCGTCCCGGCCCCCGACGGCCGCGCCGCGGCGGCCCTGGCCGCCGCCCGCTCCGCCCTCGGCCGGCCCTATGTGTGGGGCGCCAACGGCCCCTCCGGCTTCGACTGTTCCGGCCTGATGCAGTGGGCGTACGGGCACGCCGGGGTCCATCTGCCGCGCACCTCGCAGGAGCAGCGGTTCGCCGGCCGGCAGGTGCCGCTCTCCCAGGCCCGCCCCGGTGACCTGGTCGTCTACCGCTCCGACGCCAGCCATGTGGCGATGTACGCCGGCAACGGCCAGGTCATCCACGCCCCTTATCCCGGCGCTCCGGTGCGCTACGACCCGGTCGGGATGATGCCGGTCTCCTCGGTCACCCGGCCCTGACCGCCCTCCACGCCGTACGATCGGGAAATGGCTGGTCGCGGGCGGGCGTGGGAGATCGGGGCCGTGGGGCTCATCCTGCTGCTGCCGCTGACCGGGTGCGGCGGGCGCACGGTGACCGACTCCGCGCGGGCCGAGGTGCAGCGGGTGCTCGACCGGCGCGCGGCGGCCCTGCTCGGCCACGACGAGACGGCGTACGGCGCGACCGGCACCCGCACCGAGTACACCAGGCTGCGCGCCCTCCCGCTGTCCTCCTGGAGCTACCGGGTCACCGCCGTGCGCCGCACCCCCTCGGGCGCCACCGCCGACGCCGACCTGCGCTACCGCGTCGCCGGCTACGACAAGGCCCCGGTCGACGCCCGCCGCACCCTCACCCTGGGCCGCGCCGCCGACGGCCACTGGTACGTCACCGCAGACGAGCCCGCCCGGAAGGCCGGGCAGCAGTTGTGGGACCAGGGGGCGGTGACCGCCGTCAGGGGCGCGCACAGCCTGGTGCTCGGCGCCGGGGGGTCCGCCGCCGACCTGAGGCCGTACGCGCGGCTGGCCGACCGGGCGGTCCCGGCCGTCTCCGGGGCGTGGGGCCGGGACTGGAGCCGCCGGATCGTCGTCCTCGTCCCCCCGTCCCTGGAGGGCATGGCGGCGCTGCTCGGCTCGCCCGCCGCCGACTACCGGGGCATCGCGGCCGTCACCACGGGCGAGGCGGGCGGCTCCGGCCGGTCGCCGGCGGACCGGGTGCTGGTCAACCCGGAGGCGTACGCCGTGCTCGGGGACGCCGGCAAGCAGGTCGTCCTCACCCACGAGACGACCCATGTCGCCACCCGGGCGGACACCACCGCCGCCACCCCGCTGTGGCTCTCCGAGGGCTACGCCGACTGGATCGGCTATCTGGGCACCGGCCGCACCCCGGCCGAGATCGCGCCGGAACTGTCCCGGGCCGTCCAGGACGGCGAGGTGCCCGACGCGCTCCCCGGCGACGGGGACTTCGCCTTCACCCGCGAGCCGACCCGGCTGGCGCAGGCCTACGAGGGCGGCTGGCTGGCCTGCCGGATGATCGCCGAGCGGTGGGGCACGGACCGGCTCGCCGCCTTCTACCGGGCCGTCGGCGCCCACGGGAAGCGGTCGGGCGCGGTGCGGCAGGCACTGGAGAAGGTGCTCGGGACGACCCCGGAGGAGTTCACCGCGCGCTGGCGGGACTACATCACGAACCGGCTCGGCTGAGCTCGGCGGTCTGCCCGGCGCGGCCCGCTCGATCAGGCACGGCACCCGGCGGCGGACGGCGGCCGTCCGGCTGCCCCCGGCCGCCCGGCCTCAGGAGGACACCGGGGTCCCCGCCGGGCGGGTGGCCTGAGGCGGGAAGGGGGCGGTGGCGCGGGGCGGGGCGGTCGCGCGCCACAGCCGGCGGGCCGCCGTGACCGTGGCCGCGACCAGCAGGCCGTTGCGGACCACCAGGAGCGTGACGCCGTACCAGTCGCTCGTCACCACGTGCGAGAAGCCCAGCGGGAACTCCAGGACCGTCACGAGGGACGCGAGGAGGCAGAGCAGCGCGGGCGGTCCCATGCGGCTCGCCCGGTACGACAGGCACACGGCGGCCAGGCCGATCAGCCACACCAGGTACTGCGGGCTGATCACCCTGCTGGTCACCGTGAACAGCAGGACCGCCGTCAGGGCCGCGTCGGCGAGGGTGTGCGGCGCGAACCGGGTCGCGCGCAGCCGCCACAGCAGCAGCCAGCCGAACGCGGCCCCGGTCAGCGCCAGCGCGGCCGTGCTGACCTGGTCGACGTGCGGGCCCAGGAACTCGATCGAGCCGTAGTTCAGCAGCACCTCGCCCCGCCAGCCGAAGTGCCGGGCCACATGGAAGACCAGGGCGCCCAGCGACTCCACCTCGGTGCCCCGGTCCCGCTGGAAGGTCAGGAACGCGAAGGCGCCCGGCATGGACACCGTGAACAGCAGCGCGAGACCCGCCGCGGTCACCGCCGCCGACGCCCACGCCCGCCGCCGTACGGCACCGACCAGCAGCAGCGCCGGCCACACCTTCAACAGGGCCCCGAGGGCCGTCAGGGCGCCCATCACCCGCGGGTGCCGGGTGCCGGCCAGCAGCGCCGCCACGGCCACCGCGGTCACCATCACGTCGTAGCGGGCGTACACCGTCGGCCCGAGCAGCGGCACGCCCGCCACCCACGCCCAGGCCCCGCGCGGCGACCGGTCCGGCCGTGCGCCCGCGTACCGCAGCAGGGCCAGCACCACGGCGTCGGCGAGGCAGGCCAGCACGAAGAAGGCGTGCGCGTACGACAGGAAGGGCAGGACGCCGGGGGAGAGCACGGGGAGGGCCGCGGCGGGCGGGTACTGCCAGGTCACGTCGTCCAGCGGAAACGTTCCTTGGCGCAGGACCTCGTACCAGCCGCGGTAGATCACCGACACGTCCGAGGTGACGTCCGGGCCGGGGAAGGCGAACACCCGGAACACGAACAGCAGCAGCAGCGCACGGGTGACGGCCCAGGTCGCGAGCAGCCATGCCAGGGACCGCCCGGCACCCTTCGTCTCCACCTGATCCCCCTGCCGTCCGGTTCCCGCGTCGACCGCCGTGCCGTTCGCATCGCTGCGAGCGTCCATGATGTCGTGCACACCTGTGCGCATGCCACAGGCTCGGCCGCGCCCGACCGGGAACGCCCCGTTCGGTAGGGTCGGCGGCGATGCACAAGACCCTGATCGTCACCAACGACTTCCCGCCCCGGCCGGGCGGCATCCAGGCCTTCCTGCACAACATGGCGCTGCGCCTGGACCCGGGCCGGCTGGTCGTCTACGCCTCCACCTGGAAGCGCGGCCGGGAGGGCGCCGAGGCCACCGCCGCCTTCGACGCCGAGCAGCCCTTCACCGTAGTACGCGATCGTACGACCATGCTGCTGCCCACCCCGGGAGCCACCCGGCGGGCGGTCGGGCTGCTCCGTGAGCACGGGTGCGCCTCCGTGTGGTTCGGCGCGGCGGCACCGCTGGGCCTGATGGCGCCGGCGCTGCGGAAGGCCGGCGCCGAACGGCTGGTGGCCACCACCCACGGCCACGAGGCCGGCTGGGCCCAGCTCCCCGCCGCCCGGCAACTGCTGCGCCGGATCGGCGAGTCCACGGACACGATCACCTACCTCGGCGAGTACACCCGCTCCCGGATAGCGACCGCCCTCACGCCCCAGGCGGCCTCGCGGATGGCGCAGCTGCCGCCGGGCGTGGACGAGAAGACCTTCCACCCGGGGTCCGGCGGCGACGAGGTGCGCGCCCGGCTCGGGCTCACCGACCGCCCGGTGGTCGTCTGCGTCTCCCGGCTGGTCCCGCGCAAGGGCCAGGACACCCTGATCCGGGCCATGCCCCGCATCCTGGCCGCCGAGCCGGACACCGTCCTGCTCATCGTCGGCGGCGGACCGTACGAGAAGGACCTGCGCCGCCTCGCCCACGAGACGGGGGTCGCCGGCTCGGTGCGCTTCACGGGCGCCGTGCCCTGGTCCGAGCTGCCCGCGCACTACGGCGCCGGGGACGTCTTCGCCATGCCCTGCCGCACCCGGCGCGGCGGCCTGGACGTGGAGGGCCTCGGCATCGTCTACCTGGAGGCGTCGGCGACCGGCCTGCCGGTCGTCGCGGGCGACTCGGGCGGCGCCCCGGACGCGGTCCTGGACGGCGAGACGGGCTGGGTGGTCCGGGGCGGCTCGGTGGAGCAGACCGCCGAACGGATCGTGGCGCTGCTGGCCGACGCCGAACTGCGCCGCCGCATGGGGGAGCGGGGCCGCCGGTGGGTGGAGGAGCGGTGGCGCTGGGACCTGCTGGCGGAGCGGCTGAAGGCGTTGCTCTGAACCGTGCCCGCACTCTGCCGGCACGGGCCCGGAGCACTGGGCCGGCCCGTACCCCGCGATCAGCGGGAAACCGGGCGGGCGACGTTCTCCTACGGCGCTTTCTCCGGCGGGGCGCGGCCCGGCTGGACCGCCGCCCGGAGCGCCGTCCCCCTCACGGCCCTCGCCGAACGCACCATGGCGCGGGTCCTCGCCGAGGACACCGCGCCATGAGGCACCGATCAGCTCACCGGGCGTGGACCGCCGCCCCTCACTTGGCGTAGATCGCCTCGATCTCGTCCGAGTAGTCCTTCGCCACCACGTTCCGCTTGAGCTTCAGCGACGGGGTGAGGTGGCCCGACTCCTCCGTGAACTGGGACGGCAGGATGCGGAACTTCCGCACCGACTCCGCCTTCGACACCGCGGCGTTGCCGTCGTCCACGGCCGCCTGGACCGCCGCGAGCAGATCCGGGTCGTCCTTCAGCGACGCCGCGGTGGAGCCCGCCGGCTTGCCGTGCTCGGCGCACCAGCGGCCCAGGAACTCCTCGTCGATGGTGACCAGCGCGCCCACGAACGGCCGCCCGTCGCCCACCACCATGCACTCCGCGACCAGCGCGTGCGCCCGGATCCGGTCCTCGATCACCGCCGGGGCCACGTTCTTGCCGCCCGCCGTGACGATGATCTCCTTCTTCCGGCCGGTGATCCGCAGATAGCCGTCCTCGTCGAGGGTGCCGATGTCCCCGGTGTGGAACCAGCCGTCGGCCAGCGCCTCCGCCGTCGCGCCGGGGTTGTTCCAGTACTCCTTGAACAGGTGCTCGCCGTGCAGCAGCACCTCGCCGTCGTCCGCGATCCGCACCACCGAGCCGGGCAGCGGCTGCCCGACCGTGCCGATCTTCTGCCGGTCCCACGGGTTGAACGCGGTCGCCGCGCAGGACTCGGTCAGGCCGTAGCCCTCCAGCACCGTGAAGCCGATGCCCCGGAAGAAGTGCCCGAGCCGCTCGCCCAGCGGGGCGCCGCCGGAGATGGCGTACTCGCCCCGCCCGCCCAGGACCGCGCGCAGCTTGCTGTAGACCAGCTTGTCGAAGACCTTGTGCTTGAGCTTCAGGCCGAACGACGGGCCCGACGGGCTGTCCAGCGCCTTGCTGTAGGCGATCGCGGTGTCCGCCGCCTTGTCGAAGATCGCGCCCTTGCCGTCCGCCTGCGCCTTGGCCCGCGCCGAGTTGTAGACCTTCTCGAACACCCGCGGCACGCCGAGGATCAGCGTCGGCCGGAACGCGGCCAGTTCGTCGGTGAGGTTCTTGATGTCCGGGACGCAGCCCAGCTTGATCGGCGCCATCATCGGCGCCACCTGCACCAGCCGCCCGAAGACGTGCGCGAGCGGCAGGAAGAGCAGGACGGAACACTCACCGGTGCGGAACAGCGGGCGCAGCCGCTCCACGACGTTCCCGCACTCGGCGAAGAAGCTGCGGTGGGTCAGGACACAGCCCTTGGGACGCCCGGTCGTGCCGCTGGTGTAGACGATGGTCGCCGGGTCGTCGGCCTTGGCGAGGGAGCTGCGCTCCTCCACCGTCGCGTCCGACACGTCCTGCCCGAGCCGGCCCAGCTCCGCGACGCCCCCGGCCTCGATCTGCCAGACGTGCTTCAGCGCGGGCAGCGACTCGCGCACCGTCTCCACGGCCGCCACGTGGTTGTCGAGCTCCACGACGCAGGCGGTGGCGCCCGAGTCGGACAGGATCCACTGCACCTGCTCCGGCGAGCTGGTCTCGTACACCGGCACGGTGATCGCGCCCGCGCTCCAGATCGCGAAGTCCAGCAGTGTCCACTCGTAGCGCGTCCGCGACATCAGGCCCACCCGGTCGCCCGGCTGCACGCCGGAGGCGATGAGACCCTTGGCGGCGGCGCGCACCTCGGCCAGGAACTCCCGGGCGGTCACGTCCTGCCAGGCATCCCCCACCTTGCGGGCGATCACGGCGACGTCGGGATGCTGCGCGGCGTTTCTGCGGACGATGTCGGTCAGATTCCCGTCCGCGGGGACCTCGTACAAAGCCGGAAGGCTGAACTCGCGCAAGACTGCTGCTCCTCATAGGGCGCCGGCGCCACGACGTTGTGCGATGCGACGGTGCGGTCCAAGGCTCGGGCAAGTGCTCCGGAACAACATGAGGATTCACATGTTGAAATCCTGAGCACGACTGGACTGCCCGGACGTTACCCGCCGGTATGGCGTCTACGACAGGGGGTCCCGGCGAGATGTTCGCTGCGTCACACACCTGGGTGTTCCTTCGCGCACAGTAGTCCACGGCCGAACCGACCGGCGAGTAACCGCAGGCCGGACCGGCACTGTTCACCTGGACCGCACACGCCTACGCTTGATCGCCATGGCATCCACACGTTCCGGCTCCCGGCGGACGCGCGTCCATGTGGTCAGCGACGTGCACGGCAACGCCCGCGACCTGGCCCGGGCCGGCGACGGTGCCGACGCCCTGGTCTGCCTCGGCGACCTCGTCCTCTTCCTCGACTACGCCGACCACGCGCGCGGGATCTTCCCCGACCTGTTCGGCAAGGAGAACGCCGACCGCATCGTCGAACTGCGCACCGCCCGCCGCTTCGAGGAGGCCCGCGCCTTCGGCGCCCGGCTGTGGGCCGGGATCGGCGCCGACCGGGCCACGGCCATCGAGAAGGCCGTGCGCAAGCAGTACGCCGAGCTGTTCGCCGCGTTCCCCACCCCGACGTACGCCACCTACGGAAACGTCGACATGCCGACGCTCTGGCCGGAGTACGCCGGGCCCGGCACCACCGTCCTCGACGGCCAGCGGGTGGAGATCGGCGGGTGGACCTTCGGCTTCGTCGGCGGCGGCCTGCGCACCCCGATGCGGACCCCGTACGAGATCAGCGACGAGGAGTACGCGGCGAAGATCGAGGCCGTCGGCGAGGTCGACGTCCTGTGCACCCACATCCCGCCGGAGGTGCCCGAACTGGTCTACGACACCGTGGCCCGCCGCTTCGAGCGGGGCAGCCGGGCCCTGCTGGACGCCATCCGCCGCACCCGGCCCCGGTACGCCCTGTTCGGGCACGTGCACCAGCCGCTGGTACGCCGGATGCGGATCGGCGCCACCGAGTGCGTGAACGTGGGGCACTTCGCCGGGACCGGCACGCCCTGGGCACTCGAATGGTGAGGCCCGGCGGGCGCGGTGAAGGCGGCGGGCCGGCGGCGCGGTAGCCTTCACGCTGCACACACGTGCGCAGCCCGGCGCACACGAACCTCTCCCACTTGGCCCGCATCTGGAGGAGCCACGGCGATGGCGGAACACACCAGTTCGAGCATCACGATCGAGGCCGCTCCGGCCGACGTCATGGCGGTGATCGCCGACTTCGCGCGCTACCCGGACTGGACCGGTGAGGTGAAAGAGGCGGACGTGCTCGCCACGGACGAGCGGGGCCGCGCCGAACAGGTCCGCCTCGTCATGGACGCCGGCGCCATCAAGGACGACCAGACCCTCGCCTACACCTGGACCGGCGAGCACGAGGTCTCCTGGACCCTCGTCAAGTCCCAGATGCTGCGTTCCCTCGACGGCTCCTACCTCCTGAAGCCGGCTGGCGCGGGCGCCACCGAGGTCACCTACCAGCTCACGGTCGACGTCAAGATCCCCATGCTGGGCATGATCAAGCGCAAGGCGGAGAAGGTCATCATCGACCGGGCACTGGCGGGTCTGAAGAAGAGGGTCGAGTCGGGGGAGAAGTAGACACCTCCCTCCACCCCCCGCGCACGGCGGTACCGTTCACCGTCATGCGCACCATCCTGATCACGGGCCCCGGCGGCAGCGGTCGTACGACCGTGGCCGCCGCCACCGCGCTCGAAGCCGCCCGCGAGGGCCACCGCACCCTCCTGCTGAGCGCCGACCGCACGGACACCCCCGGCAGCGCCCTGGGCACCGCGACAGGACCGGTCCCCACCGAGGTCGCCCCGCGCCTCAGCGCCTGGCGGCCCGACGCCGCCGAACGCTTCCGCCAGGACCTCACCGCCTTCCAGACCCGCGCCGCGAACGTCCTCGACCTCCTCGGCGCCGCCCGCCTGGACGCCGAGGAGGTCACCCCGCTGCCCGGCGCGGAGGAACTGTCCTTCCTGCGCGCGCTGCGGGACGCGGCCCTGTCCGAGCGGTACGACCTCCTCGTCGTCGACCTCCCGCCCCTCCCGCAGGCCCTCGCCCTGCTCGCCCTGCCCGAGGAACTGCGCCGCTACCTGCGCCGCCTCCTGCCGCCCGAACGGCAGGCCGCCCGCGCCCTGCGCCCGGTCCTCGGCCGGCTCGCCGGCGTCCCCATGCCCGCCGACTGGCTCTACGAGACGGCGGCCCGCTGGGACGTCGAACTGGCCGCCGTCGAGGCCGTCCTCACCGACCGGAACACCGCCGTACGCCTGGTCGCCGAACCCGGCCCGGCCGGCGCCGACGCCGTCCGCACCGCCACCCTCGGCCTCGCCCTGCGCGCCCTGCGCACCGAGTCCCTGATCGCCAACCGCGCCCTGCCCGAGACCGCCCCCGACAGCTGGCTCTCCTCGCTGCTGGCCCAGCAGCGCAAGACGCTCGCCGACTGGCAGGAGTCGTACGACGTCCACCCCGTCCCGCACCTCGGCCACGACCCGCACGGCCCGGACGACCTCACCGCCCTCGCCGTGCCCGGCGTCAACCCGGCGACCACCCCGGTCGGGTGGCCCGTCACCGACCGGCTCGCCGAGGACGGCGTGCTGGTCTGGCACCTCCCGCTGCCCGGCGCGATACGGGACGAGCTGGACCTCATCCGGCGCGGCGACGAACTCCTGATCACCGCGGGCCCGTTCCGCCGGATCGTTCCCCTGCCCTCCGCCCTGCGCCGGTGCACCGTCGCCGGCGCCGGACTCCGGGACGGCGAGCTGTGCATCCGGTTCGCCCCGGACCCGGATCTGTGGCCCGCCGCCGGACGGTGAACGGGCACGCCCGTTCGGGTAACGTCGTAAGGGCGAACCGGAGTCAGGAGCCGCCATGAGCGAAGAGCGTCCCGCACCCGACCCTTCCCCGGAGGAGCCGGCGAAGGCGACCGACGCCGACGCCTGGGCCACGGCCGCCGCCGAGGACCTCGCCGCCGAGCAGGCCCGCCGTCGCGCCGAGTACGGCCGGCCGCCGGGCTCGGCGGCCGAGGAACTGAAGAAGCTCGTGGACACGGTGGCCGACAAG
Organism: Streptomyces sp. NPDC017676; assembly: GCF_044329325.1. Classification (NCBI taxonomy): domain Bacteria; kingdom Bacillati; phylum Actinomycetota; class Actinomycetes; order Kitasatosporales; family Streptomycetaceae; genus Streptomyces; species Streptomyces sp. NPDC017676. Next base: position 26,937 of record NZ_JBIRJA010000007.1, read on the forward strand.
CTGGCCGGCCTCCAGTCACCGCTCCTCGGCGGCCTCGCCGGACCAGCCGCCCAGCAGGTGGTGCGGCAGGTCGTCCAGCAGGCGAAGGCCGCCGTCGAGCCCGTCATGGACCGCAACCCGGACGTCTTCGACCACCTGGCCGCGGCCGGCGGCGAACTGCTCGCCGCCTACCGCTCCGCCGTCCAGGCCCAGGAGCGCCGCTGGACCACCGGCACGGCCGACCCGGCGCGGGACCGGAAGGACCCGCGCGACCCGGGCGAGGGCACCGGCCCAGGAGAACGCATCGACCTGGACTGAAACCCTCGCACGGCAGGGCCTCGGGTACGGTTGGCCGTAGCGGGGCTCGACCGAAACTGAGGGATTCATGGGACTCACCATCGGCGTCGACATCGGCGGCACGAAGATCGCGGCCGGCGTGGTCGACGAGGAAGGCAACATCCTCTCGACCTTCAAGGTGCCGACCCCCACCACGCCCGAGGCCATCGTGGACGCCATCGCCTCGGCGGTGGAGGGCGCGCGCGCCGGGCACGAGATCGTCGGCGTGGGTATCGGCGCGGCCGGTTACGTCAACCGGCAGCGCTCCACGGTGTACTTCGCGCCGAACATCGACTGGCGCAACGAGCCGCTCAAGGAGAAGGTCGAGGCACGCACCGGCCTCCCGGTCGTGGTCGAGAACGACGCCAACGCCGCCGCCTGGGGCGAGTACAAGTTCGGTGCGGGCAAGGGCCACCGCAACGTCATCTGCATCACGCTCGGCACCGGCCTCGGCGGCGGCATCATCATCGGCAACAAGCTGCGCCGCGGCCACTTCGGCGTGGCCGCCGAGTTCGGCCACATCCGGATGGTGCCGGACGGCCTGCTGTGCGGCTGCGGCTCGCAGGGCTGCTGGGAGCAGTACGCCTCCGGCCGTGCCCTGGTCCGCTACGCCAAGCAGCGCGCCAACGCCACCCCGGAGAACGCCGAGCTGCTGCTCTCGCTGGGCGACGGCACCCCGGAGGGCATCGAGGGCAAGCACATCTCCATGGCCGCCCGCCAGGGCGACCCCGTCGCCGTCGACTCCTACCGCGAGCTGGCCCGCTGGGCCGGCGCCGGCCTCGCCGACCTGGCCTCCCTCTTCGACCCGTCCGCCTTCATCGTCGGCGGTGGCCTGTCCGACGAGGGCGAGCTGGTCCTCGACCCCATCCGCAAGTCCTACAAGCGCTGGCTGGTCGGCGGCAACTGGCGTCCGGTCGCCGATGTGATCGCGGCCCAGCTGGGCAACAAGGCGGGCATGGTGGGCGCGGCGGACCTGGCCCGGGAGCCCGACCCGATCATGTAGTGCCCGAAGGGGCGCGGGGAACGGAACGACCAGCCGCAACGATGCCGGCGGTCGCCCACCGTCCTCGCGCCCCGGCCCATGGGGCGTACATTGATCCACATGGCGCTGCTCCCCAACTCCGCAACAGAGCCCGACGGTTCCGCGGTCATCCGCGTCCTGAGCTACAACATCCGCTCGATGCGCGACGACACGGACGCTCTGGCGAGGATCATCACCGCCTGCGCCCCCGACCTGGTCCTCCTCCAGGAGGCCCCCCGCTTCTTCCGCTGGCGCAAGAAGCTGGCGCGGCTCGCCGCGGCCTCCGGCCAGGTCATCCTCACCGGCGGCGCCACGGCGGCGGGACCGGCGATCCTGTGCTCCCTGCGCGCCACCGTCGAGCGCACGGAGGACGTCCTCCTGCCGCTCACCCCCGGCCTCCACCGGCGCGGCTTCGCCACGGCGGTGGTCCGCTTCGGCGCCGCCCGCCTCGGCGTGCTGAGCTGCCATCTGTCGCTCCAGCCGGACGAGCGCCACGAGCAGGGCGGCCTGCTCCTCGACCGCCTCGCCGCACTCGGTGCCGAGCACGCCGTCGCGGGCGGCGACCTCAACGAGGGCCCCGGCGGCCGTACCTTCCGCCGGCTCGCCGAAACCCTCCAGGACTGCCGTGCGACCGCTCCCTGGGGCGGCGAGTTCACCTCCACGCCCGCCCACCCCCACCAGCGCATCGACGCGGTCTTCGCGACCAAGGGCATCGAGGTGCTGGGCTGCGGGGTGCCCCTGGACCAGCCGGGCGTGCGCGAGACGGACCTGAGGGCGGCCACGGACCACCTCCCGGTCCTGGCCGCCCTCAGAATCCCGGCCTGAGCCTCGGGTCGCGGCGTGAGCCCTCGGGTCCTGGCGTGAGCCCCTGGTCCCGGCGTGTGCCTTCCGGCCCCGGTGTGGGCCTTCCCGACCCCGGTGTGAGCCCTCTGGTCCCGGCGTGAGCCCTCGGGTCCTGGCCTGAGCCCTCTGGTCCCGGCGTGAGGGGCCCGGCCTAGGCCTCAGATCCCGGCCTGAGCCTCCGGTCCCGCCCTGAACCGGCTCAGACCACCGCGCCGCGCCCCGGGTCGTCGTCCTCCTCGTCGTCCGTCCGCATCCGCGTCACCAGCGTCACGAAGCCGCCGAGGAAGCCGCCGATGCCGAGGGTCGCCAGCCACCAGGTCATGTCCCAGCCGAGCAGCACCGCCAGCAGGAGCAGGACCGGGCCGCCGACCACGCCGAGCCAGGCGAACCTGGCGGTCGTGTCCGTGGTCGGCAGCGGGGGCGGCTCCGGCGGCACGAAGTGGCCCTCGTCGTCCTCGTCGAAGTCGTCGTCGGACGGCTCGGGCGCCGTGTAGTCCCGTGGGCCGATAGCTGGCGCGAAGGAGACCGAGCCGCCCAGCGGCCGGGCGGGCTGCCGGTCCGCGGAGTCCTCCGGGTCGCCGCGGGACTCGCCCTCCTGGTCCTTCGCCGCGTTCTTCTCCAGCAGCGCGAGATCCTCGACCGGCTTGAAGGGCCGGGCTCCCGGCGGGTCCGGCGGCTCGTCGCCGTACCCGGCGACGATGGCGCGCCAGGCGGCGTCCTCGTCGAACGGCACCTCCTGCCCGTCCGGTTCGCGGGCCTCGTGACCGCCCTGGCCCTCGCGGTCCTCGCGGTCCTCGCGGCCCTCGCGGCCCTCGCGGCCCTCGCGGTCGGAGTCGTGCTCAGCCAACTGCGGCCGTCCCTTCCTTGCCGACACTGGGTGCGAGCCGGCCGATGAAGGCGAGGCTCTCCTCGAAGATCCGGTCCGCGTCGTTGTCCAACGTCGCCACGTGGTAGCTGTGTTCCAGCACGATCTCCGTGACGTCCGTGGCCGACACCCGGCTCAGCACCCGCGCCGAGTCGGCCGCCGGGACGACATGGTCCCGGGCGCTGCGCAGCAGCAGCAACGGCTGGGTGACCTGGGGCAGCTCGCCGTCCAGCCGGCGCAGGAACACCCGCAGGGAGTGCGCCGCGTGCAGCGGCACCCGGTCGTAGCCCAGCTCGGCCGCGCCCTCCTTCGCGATGTCGCTGGCGATGCCCTTCGTCGTCCGCACCAGGTGCCGGGCCACCGGAAGGGCGTACGCCGACAGGCCGTGCACCTTGTTGGCCGGGTTGACGACCACCGCGCCCGCGACCCGCTCGCCGTGCCGGGCCGCGAGCCTCAGGGCCAGCGCACCGCCCATCGACAGACCCGCGACGAACACCCGGGAGCAGCGCTCGGCGAGCAACCGCAGTTCGCGGTCCACCTGCGCGTACCAGTCCTGCCAGGTGGTGAGCTGCATGTCCTCCCAACGGGTGCCGTGGCCGGGCAGCAGCGGCAGGGAGACGGTCAGGCCGTGGGCCGCGTGGTGCTCCGCCCAGGGGCGCAGCGACTGGGGCGAGCCGGTGAAGCCGTGGCAGAGGAGAACCCCCACCTCACCGCCCTCGTGGCGGTACGGCTCGGCTCCGGGGAGAACTGGCATGTGCTTCACCGTACGCGACCGCACTGACACCGACCAGGGTCGTCGGGCTCATTGGCGGTCCTCCGGGTTAAGGTCTCCTCGACGGAAACAGGAGGCACACGGGTGTTGTACGGCGCGATGAAGGTCGCCATCGGGGGGCCGCTGAAGGTCGCCTTCAGGCCATGGGTGGAGGGCCTGGAGAACGTTCCGGCCACGGGCCCGGCCATCCTGGCCAGTAATCACCTGTCCTTCTCGGACTCGTTCTTCCTGCCGGTGGTGCTGGACCGCAAGGTCACCTTCATCGCCAAGGCGGAGTACTTCACCACCCCGGGTGTGAAGGGCCGGCTCACCGCCGCCTTCTTCAAGGGTGTCGGCCAGCTCCCGGTGGACCGCTCCGGGGCGCGGGGCGCCGGTGAGGCGGCGATCAGGAGCGGCATAGAGGTGCTGGAGCGCGGCGAGCTCTTCGGCATCTACCCGGAGGGCACCCGTTCGCCCGACGGGCGGCTGTACCGGGGCAAGCCCGGCGGCCTCGCGCGCGTGGCCCTCGCCACCGGCGCGCCCGTCATCCCCGTGGCCATGATCGACACGGAGAAGATCCAGCCGCCCGGCCAGGTCCTGCCGAAGCTGATGCGGCCCGGCATCCGCATAGGCAAGCCCCTGGACTTCAGCCGGTACCAGGGCATGGAGCACGACCGGTTCGTGCTGCGGGCGCTGACCGACGAGGTCATGTACGAGATCATGAAGCTCTCCGGCCAGGAGTACGTGGACATCTACGCGACCGCCGCCAAGCGGCAGATCGCGGAGGCGGCGAAGGCGGCGAAGGACGCGGAGAGGGCCGAGAAGGCGGCGAAGGCCGCCAAGGAGGCGGAGAAGGCCGGCAAGGAGCAGGCCGAGCCCTAGACGGGCACAACGGGGAGCCGGGGGGAACCGGGGGAGATGCCCAAGCGTGAGCGCGTCATGCGCATGTCGGTCGAGCTGCCGCTGTGGCGGGCGCTCGCCGGCTACCGCGTCCTGACCATGCTGTACGCGATCGGCCTGTGCGCCACCGCGTACGACCACTTCAGGCGGCCCTGGGTCGCCGTCGCCTACTACGCCGTCCTGGCCGTGTGGACCCTCGCCACCCTGCCCAAGGTGGCGGGCGCGGCGAGCTGCACCCGGCGCTTCCTGGCCGCCGACCTGACCGTCGCCCTCGTCGGCATCCTGCTCACCCCGGTCGCCGACAGCCACGAGCGGATCGCGGGCGGCGGCCCCACCCTGCCGTCGATATGGACGGCGGGCGCGGTGCTGGCCTTCGCCCTGAAGGGCGGCTGGCGCTGGGCGGCCGTCGCCTCCACGGCCGTGGCCGCCGTCAACCTGGTCGAGCGCGGCCACCCGGCCCGGGACACCGTGCACAACGTGATCCTCGTCTGGGTGGCCTCCATCGCCATCGGCTACGTGGTGGAGGTGGCCCGTGCCTCCGAGCGCACCCTCGCCCGCGCGCTGGAGATCGAGGCCGCCACCCGGGAGCGGGAGCGGCTGGCCCGGGACATCCACGACAGCGTGCTCCAGGTGCTGGCGATGGTGAAGCGCCGGGGCGCGGCCCTCGGCGGCGAGGCGGCCGAACTGGGCCGGCTGGCCGGGGAGCAGGAGGTGGCGCTGCGCACGCTGGTGTCGGGCGGCCTGGTCCCGGTGTCCCGGGTCTCGGAGGACCTGGCGGCCGGCGCAGTGGTCCGCGCGGTGGAGGAGCCGGACGAGGAGGACCCGGCCGGCCCGGTCGACCTGCGCTCCCTGCTCGCCCGGTACGCGTGCGCCCGGGTCAGCCTCGCCGAGCCCGGCGCCCCGGTGCTGCTGCCCTCGGCCGCGGCCCGCGAGGTGGCCGGCGCGGTCGGGGCGGCCCTGGACAACGTGCGCCTGCACGCGGGGGCCGAGGCCCGGGCCTGGATCCTGGTGGAGGACGAGCCGGACGAGGTCGTCGTCACCGTCCGGGACGACGGCCCCGGCATCCCCGAGGGCCGGCTGGCGCAGGCCGAGGGCGAGGGCCGGCTCGGGGTGGCCCAGTCGATCCGGGGCCGGCTGCGCGACCTCGGCGGCAGCGCCGAGATCGTCTCCGTGCCCGGACAGGGCACGGAAGTGGAACTGAAGGTACCGAAGGGCGCCGTGCGGGCGCGGGGGAAGAGGGCGGAGCAGCGATGACACAGCAGGACGCGATCAAGGTCATGGTGGTGGACGACCACCCGATGTGGCGTGACGCGGTCGCCCGTGACCTGGCCGAGTCGGGCTTCGAGGTGGTCGCCACCGCCGGCGACGGCGAGCAGGCGGTACGCCGCGCCAAGGCCGCCGCCCCCGACGTCCTCGTGCTGGACCTCAACCTGCCGGCCAAGCCCGGCGTCCAGGTGTGCAAGGAACTCGTCGGCCACAACCCGGCGTTGCGCGTCCTCGTCCTCTCGGCGAGCGGTGAGCACGCGGACGTGCTGGAGGCCGTGAAGTCCGGCGCGACCGGCTACCTGCTGAAGTCGGCCTCCACCGAGGAACTGCTCGACGCGGTGCGCCGTACCGCCGTCGGCGACCCGGTGTTCACGCCGGGCCTCGCCGGGCTGGTCCTCGGCGAGTACCGGCGGCTGGCCGCCGAGCCCGCGCCCGCGCCGGACGCCGACGAGCCGGGCGCGCCCCGGCTGACGGACCGGGAGACGGAGGTGCTGCGGCTGGTGGCGAAGGGCCTGAGCTACAAGCAGATCGCCGAACGCCTCGTCATCTCCCACCGCACGGTGCAGAACCACGTGCAGAACACCCTCGGCAAGCTCCAGCTGCACAACCGGGTGGAGCTGGTGCGGTACGCGATCGAGCGCGGCCTCGACGAGGAGTAGGACCGGCGCGGCCCGCTTCCGGCCGTGCACCGGAATCACCCTTCCCGCCTCTCCCGGTGTGACCTGAATCACCATTAGCGTGACCGGGTGTCAGGGAACCGCTGCGAAGGGACATTTCCATGCGGGTCGGAGTACTGACCGGAGGCGGCGACTGCCCCGGGCTCAACGCCGTCATCCGGGGCATCGTCCGCAAGGGCGTGCAGGAGTACGGCTATGACTTCGTCGGCTTCCGGGACGGCTGGCGGGGTCCCCTCGAAGGCGACACCGTTCGTCTCGACATCCCCGCGGTGCGCGGCATCCTGCCCCGCGGCGGCACCATCCTCGGCTCCTCGCGGACCAACCCCCTCAAGGCCGACGACGGCATCCGCCGGATCAAGGACAACCTGGCCAAGCTGGACGTCCAGGCCCTCGTCGTGATCGGCGGCGAGGACACCCTGGGCGTCGCCGCGCGGCTGTCCGGCGAGTACGGGGTGCCCTGTGTCGGAGTGCCGAAGACGATAGACAACGACCTGGCGGCCACCGACTACACCTTCGGCTTCGACACCGCCGTCAACATCGCCACCGAGGCCATCGACCGGCTGCACACCACCGCCGAGTCCCACATGCGGGTCCTCGTGGTGGAGGTGATGGGCCGGCACGCCGGCTGGATCGCCCTCCACTCCGGCCTGGCCGGCGGCGCCAACGTCATCCTCATCCCCGAGCAGCGCTTCGACATCGAGCAGGTCTGCGACTGGGTGACCTCCCGGTTCCGGGCGTCGTACGCGCCGATCGTGGTCGTCGCCGAGGGCGCCGTGCCGAAGGACGGCGACATGGTGCTCAAGGACCGGTCGCTGGACTCCTTCGGGCACGTCCGGCTGTCCGGGGTGGGCGAGTGGCTGGCCAAGGAGATCGAGAGGCGCACCGGGAAGGAGGCCCGTACGACGGTCCTCGGGCACGTCCAGCGCGGCGGCACCCCGAGCGCCTTCGACCGCTGGCTCGCCACCCGCTTCGGTCTGCACGCCATCGACTGCGTCCACGACGGCGACTTCGGCACGATGGTCGCCCTGCGCGCCACCGACATCGTCCGGGTCCCCCTGGCCGAGGCGACGGCCCGGCTGAAGACGGTGGACCCGAAGCTGTACCAGGAGATCGGGGTGTTCTTCGGCTGACGGCGGCCCCCGGCGGCTACACGGTCGTGCGGCGCAGCTGACCGATCAGCTCCCGTACGACCGCCGCGCCGTTCAGGGTCAGCACCGACTCGGGGTGGAACTGCACGCCCGCGAAGCCGGGGCCCCGCAGGGCGTGCACCTCGCCGTTGGCCGCGCGGCTCACCTCGACGCCGTGCGCCGCCAGTTCGCGGGCCGCCTCCTCGTCGCACCGCGCGACGAAGCTGTTGTAGAAGCCGACCGTCTCCGGCCGCCCGAACAGGTCGATCTCCGTCTGCGCCCCCTGGTACGGCACCTCCTTGCGGACCAGCTCCAGACCGAGCTCGGCCGCGACCAGCTCATGCCCCAGGCAGACGCCCAGCACCCCGTGCCGGTGCTCACGGATCACGGTGGCCGCCAGTTCGCGCAGGAAGCGCATCTTCGGATCGGCCCCGTCACGCGGGTCACCCGGGCCGGGGCCCAGCACCACCGGCCCCCGGTGCGCGAGCACCGCCGCCCGCAGTCCCGGCTCGTCGTACCGCCGTACCGTCACCTCCAGGCCGCCCGAGCGCAGCACGTGCGCCAGCATCGCCGTGAAGGTGTCCTCGCCGTCGACCACCAGCGCGTGGCCGGCCGGCTCCGGCGTGCGCTCCTGCATCCGCAGCCAGAACGGCGCGAGTCCGGCCCGGCGCCCGTCCAGCGCGGCCCGCACCCGCGGATCGTCGGCCAGCCGCGCACGCTCCCGCTCCGCCCGCGGCCGGGACGGCCGTACCCCGAGGGCGGCCAGCACGCCCGCCGCCTTCGCGTGGGTCTCCGCGACCTCGCCCGCCGGATCGGAGCCGCGCACCAGCGTCGCCCCCACCGGGACGCGCAGCCGGCCGTCGGCACCGATGTCGGCGGTGCGGATCAGGATGGGGGAGTCGAGGGTCTGCGCGCCCCCGGAGTCCCGCCCGAGCAGGGCGAGCGCCCCGGCGTAGTACCCGCGCCCACCGGCCTCGTGCCGCTCGATCACCCGGCACGCGTTCTGTACCGGCGACCCGGTCACCGTCGCCGCGAACATGGTCTCCCGCAGCACCTCCCGCACGTCCAGCGAGGACCTGCCGCGCAGCTCGTACTCGGTGTGTGCGAGGTGAGCCATCTCCTTCAGCCGCGGGCCGACGACGACCCCGCCCATGTCGCCGACGGTGCACATCATCTTGAGCTCCTCGTCGACGACCATCGACAGCTCCTCGGTCTCCTTGCCGTCGGCGAGGAAGCCGAGCAGGTGCTCGGGGGTCGGCCCCTCGGCGGGATAGCGGTACGTCCCGCTGATCGGGTTCATCACGACGGTCCCGCCGCTCATCCGCACGTGCACCTCCGGACTCGCCCCCACCAGCGTCCGCTCCCCGGTGTGCACCACGAACGTCCAGTACGCGCCCCGCTCGCCCTCCAGCAGCCGCCGGAACAGCGCGAGCGCGTCCGCGCGGTTGAAGCCGGGGATCTCGCCCTCGTAGGTGCGCCGGATCACGAAGTTGGCGCCCTCGCCCCGCCCGATCTCCTCGCGCAGCACCCGCCCGACGGTCTCCGCGTACTCCTCGTCGCCCACGTCGAAGCCGCCGCCCTCGACCCGTACGTCGTGCGCGGGGAGCTGGGCCAGGGCCTCGTCCAGCGGCAGCGTGTGCGTCTCCTGCGGGGTCAGCACCAGCAGCGGGGTGCCGTCGTCGCGGACGTCGAAGCCGCGCTCGCGGATCTGCCGGAACGGGACCAGGGCGAGACCCTCGTCGGGCAGGTCGGCGAGCCGGTCCCGGCTGGTCACCGGGCCGAGCAGCACCTCCACCAGGTGCTCGTCACGGCCCGGGGTGCGGCGGCGGAGCAGGGCGAAGGGGCGGGGATCGGACAGCAGGTCCATGAGGTCCACGGGTCGGGCTCCTTCTGAGTCGTCTGACGGAGAGGAACGGCCCCGGACACGCCGAAGGCCGCCCCTCGGGCGGCCTTCGCGAAGTCTTGCGTACGCGCAGTCAGTGGGCCGCCGGATGAGCGGTCCACCACCAGTTCTGGGTCGAAAGCGCGAACATGCCGTGCAGCCTATCCCACGTCCGCACTGTGCACACGGTGTCTCATCAAATGAGCACCGGCAGGACCCCACGACATCACCCCGTAATGTGGAGCTCGTGACCGTGAACGCTAAGACCAGCCCGAGCGCTGGCAACACCTGGCGAAACCTGCCCGCGGCGCAGCAGCCCGAGTACCCCGACCCCGAGGCTCTGCGCGCAGTGATCGCGGACCTTGAGTCGTATCCGCCGCTCGTCTTCGCGGGCGAGTGCGACCAGCTGCGCGCCCGGATGGCGGCCGTCGCCAAGGGAGAGGCGTTCCTCCTCCAGGGCGGCGACTGCGCCGAGGCGTTCGACGCGGTGTCCGCCGACCACATCCGCAACAAGCTCAAGACGCTGCTCCAGATGGGTGCCGTCCTCACCTACGCGGCCTCCGTGCCCGTGGTCAAGGTCGGCCGGATCGCGGGCCAGTACTCCAAGCCCCGCTCCAAGCCCACCGAGACCCGCGACGGCGTGACGCTGCCGGTGTACCGGGGCGACTCCGTCAACGGCTTCGACTTCACCGAGGCCAGCCGCATCCCGGACCCGGAGCGGCTGAAGCGCATGTACCACGCGTCGGCCTCGACGCTGAACCTGGTACGCGCCTTCACCACCGGCGGTTACGCCGACCTGCGCCAGGTGCACGCCTGGAACCAGGACTTCGTGCGGACCTCGCCGTCGGGCCAGCGCTACGAGCAGCTCGCGCGCGAGATCGACAACGCGCTGAACTTCATGCGGGCCTGCGGCACCGACCCGGAGGAGTTCAAGACCGTCGAGTTCTTCTCCTCCCACGAGGCGCTGCTGCTGGACTACGAGTCCGCCCTGACCCGGGTCGACTCCCGCACCGGCAAGCTGTACGACGTCTCGGCGCACATGGTGTGGATCGGCGAGCGCACCCGGCAGCTGGACCACGCGCACATCGAGTTCGCCTCGAAGATCCGCAACCCGATCGGCATCAAGCTCGGCCCGACCACCACGGCCGAGGAGGCGCTGCGCTACATCGACCGCCTCGACCCCGAGCGGGAGCCGGGCCGGCTGACCTTCATCGTCCGCATGGGCGCCGGCCAGATCCGCGACAAGCTCCCCGAGCTGGTCGAGAAGGTCACGGCGTCCGGTGCGACGGTGGCCTGGGTGACCGACCCGATGCACGGCAACACGTTCGAGGCGGCCTCCGGGCACAAGACCCGCCGCTTCGACGACGTGCTCGACGAGGTCAAGGGCTTCTTCGAGGTCCACAAGGCGCTGGGCACCCACCCGGGCGGCATCCACGTGGAGCTGACCGGCGACGACGTCACCGAGTGCGTGGGCGGCGGCGACGAGATCTTCGTGGACGACCTGCACCAGCGCTACGAGACGGCCTGCGACCCGCGGCTGAACCGCAGCCAGTCGTTGGACCTGGCGTTCCTGGTGGCCGAGATGTACCGGGACCAGTGACCGGGGACCGGTAGCGACCGTCCGGTGACGCGGAGTCCTGGGGCGCGGATCACATCCGATCCGCGCCCCTGCCACTTTTGTGGCCACCGGGGGATGGGTAAGGTTAGGTTTGCCTCACCGGAAATGGGGTGGCAGGAACAGTGACCCCGTCGGGAGGTGAATCCGCGTGTACGTCTGCAGCTGCTTCGGTGTCACCGAGGACCAGGTCAAGCAGCACGCGGAGAACGGTGCCTGCACCCCGCGCCAGATAGCCTCGGCCTGCAAGGCGGGCACCGACTGCGGCGGCTGCGTGCGGCGCATCCAGGCGCTGCTCGGCCGTGGCGCCTGCCCCCGCCGGGAACTGATCGACCAGCGCTCCCCGGCCCTCGTACCGCTGGACGACGCCGCGTAGCGTCCGCCCCCGCGCGGGCTCAGTGGGTGGAGAAGCCGCCCGTGCCCGGCCCCGAGGAGTCGGGCTGGCTCTGCTCGATGACGGTCGACAGGTAGAGCGCCTCGCCCAGCTTGTCCACCAGTTCCAGCTGGGTGTCCAGGTAGTCGATGTGGTGCTCCTCGTCGGCCAGGATCGCCTCGAAGACGTTCGCCGACGTGATGTCGTCCTTCTCGCGCATCACCTGGACGCCCCGGCGCAGCCGGTCGATGGCCTCGATTTCGATCTGCCGGTCGGCCTGGAACATCTCGGTCACCGTCTGCCCGACCCGCACATGGAAGAGCCGCTGGTAGTTGGGCAGGCCGTCGAGGAGCAGGATGCGGTCGGTGAGGACCTCGGCGTGCCGCATCTCGTCGAACGACTCCGCGCGCGTGTACCGGGCGAGCTTCGTCCACCCCTTGTGGTCCTGGAGCTTGGCATGCAGGAAGTACTGGTTGATCGCGGTCAGCTCGGCGGTCAGCTGTTCGTTGAGCAGTTCGATGACCTCGGGGTCGCCTTGCATCGCTGTGGACTCCTTCCAGGTGGACCCGGCCGATAGCGCCGCATGATTGCACCGGTGAGGAAGATCGTCCAGTAAGTACGCACTTAGTAAGTTCGTCCCAAGTTGATGATAGTTGTCCGGTTCGGGAGTGGGTGGTCAGGGGCACTGCCCGAGGTCTGTCAGGATGGATACATGGGTCATCCGGTGGAGCGAGAGTCTGGGGCAGCGGCAGGTTCCGAGCTTCCGCCGGGTCAGCGGCTCCAGCGCGGCTGGCCGGTCACGCACTACGGGCCGGTCCCGAAGTTCCGGCCCGAGCGCTGGGAGTTCAGGGTCTTCGGCGCCACCGCCGACGGTGACAAGCACACCTGGGACCACGAGGAGTTCACGGCCCTGCCGTACACCACGGTGGTGGCCGATCTGCACTGCGTGACGAAGTTCAGCATGGTCGGCGCGGAGTGGGGCGGCATCCCGGCCCGCGCGATCGTGGACCTCGCCCCGCCGGCGCCGGACGTCACCCATGTGATGGTCTGGGCGGAGTACGGCTTCAGCTCGAACCTGCGCCTCGCGGACTTCCTCTCCGACCGCACGATCTTCGCCACCCACAAGGACGGTGAGCTGCTCACCGCCGAGCACGGCTTCCCGGTCCGGCTGATCGTGCCCCACCTGTACGCCTGGAAGGGGCCCAAATGGGTCCGGGGCGTGGAGTACATGACCGCCGACCGCCGCGGCTTCTGGGAGGAGCGCGGCTACCACAACATCGGCGATCCCTGGAAGGAGCAGCGCTACTCCTACCAGGAGGAGCCCGGGGACGGCCCCGAGCTCTGATCCCCGGCCCGCTCAGTGGTGGTACCGGTGCACCACCGCGTGGCCCTTGCCCCGACCGATCATCCACTTGTTGACCGGGGTGGTCACCATGAAGGCGATCACGAACGAGACCGCGAGCGAGATCCAGAACAGTGCGTCGCCCAGCGTGGCGTCCATCGCCGACGGCCAGACCAGGATCACCCCGTTGTCCATCAGCTCCATCACGACGATGGACAGGGTGTCCGCGGCCAGCGCCACCCGGAAGGCCGTACGGAAGTCGACGCCGGCCCGCAGGACCCCGCGCAGGGTGAGCGAGTAGCCGAAGACGAAGGCCAGGACGATCGCCAGCACCATGGTCGGCGGATTGCCCCAGCCGAAGGCCGTGCCGACGACCATGCCGAGCACCTCGCCGATGGCGCAGCCGGTGAGGCAGTGCAGGGTGGCCTGGACGGCCATGGCCCAGGTGGCGGGGGGCGCGTGGTGGTGTCCCCGGTGGTCCGTGTCGGCGGGCCCGTGGTGCTGTGCGTGTGCCGCGTGCGCCTCGTGCTGCATGACTACCCCCATGTCGGATGACGGCTCCTGCGCCCTGCGGGAACCATATACCCCGTGGGGGTATTCCCCAACGGTCAGTCGTCGCGCAGTTTCTTCAGCCGCTCCACGTCCGCCGCGTGTCCCTCCTTGCCGCCGGGCGTCTCGATGACCAGCGGTACGCCCTCGGTCGCGGGGTGGGTCATGAGCGCCCGGAACGCGTCCTCCCCGATGTGGCCGGCGCCGATGTTCTCGTGCCGGTCCTTGTGGGCGCCCACCACGTCCTTGGAGTCGTTGGCGTGGATCAGCTTCAGCCGGCCGGGGCCGACGGTGTCCACCAGCAGGTCCAGGGTCTGGTGCATGCCGTCCGGCCCGGTCAGGTCGTGCCCGGCGGCGAAGATGTGGCACGTGTCCAGGCACACGCCCAGCTTCGGATGCGCGTCCAGCGCCTCGAAGTACGGCCCGAAGTCCCAGGTCCGCGAGCACAGCGAGGCGCCCTGCCCGGCGGTCGACTCCAGCAGCAGGAACGGGTCGTCGTCGTGGGTCAGCTCGTCCAGCAGCGGCAGCAGACGCGCGCGCACCTGCTTCAGCGCGACCTCCCGCGTCCTCCCGCCGGTGGCGCTCCCGGTGTGCACCACGACACCCAGTGCCCCGATCTCCCGCCCGCGCCGCAGCGAGTGCCGCAGCGACTCGACCGACCGCTCCACGGTGGCCTCCGTGTGCGAGCCGAAGTTGATCAGGTACGGCGCGTGCACGTACGCCGGGACCGACTCCTCGGCACAGGCCGTGCGGAACGCCTCGTCCTGCCGCGGGTTCCCGGCGGGCGTGGCCCAGCCACGCGGATTGGCGACGAAGACCTGCACAGTCTCGGCCTTCAGGTCACGGGCGTACGACAGCCCGACGGAGTGGAGACCACCGGCCACGGGCACATGGCCGCCGACGGGGTTGCGGGGGAGGGGGGACTGAACGGGACTCACCCGTTCAGGGTGTCATGTCCGCCCCCGCGCCCGGACCGCGCTCCCCGGTGAGACCTGTCACCGGATGGTGATCGTGATCGTCGACCCCTTGGGCGCCTCGTCGCCGCCGTCCACCGACTGCTTCTTCACGGTGTCCCCGAACAGCCCGAGCAGCCCGCGGTCCTCCTTCACCTCGAACCCGGCGTCCTCCAGGGCCTGGTGGGCGTCGTCCACGCTGTCCCCGACCACGTCCGGGACCTCGATCATCTCCGGGCCCTTGGACAGTGTCAGCGTCACCGTGTCGCCCTCGGCCGCCTCGCGGCCGTCACCCGGGCTCTGCGCGGCGACCGCGCCCTCGTCGTACTCGGAGTTGATCCGCTCCCCGGCCACCTTCACCTTCAGCCCGGCGTCCGTCAGCTCCTGCTTCGCGCTCTCCAGGTCGTCACCGGTGACGTCCGGCACGTCGATCGGGCTGCCCTTGCTGACGATCAGCGCGATCGCCGAACCCGCGTGCCGCTCGGTGCCCGCCTCCGGTGTCGTACCGATCACCGAGCCCCTGGGGACGTCGTCGCTGAACTCCCGGGTGACCATGCCCGGCTCCAGGTCCTCCGCCTTCAGCCGCGCCCGCGCCTTGGCGAGTGACTGGCCCGCCACGTCCGGGACGTCCACCGTCTTCGGTCCCAGCGACACGGTCAGCGTCACGGAGTCGTGGTCCCGGATGCGCGCGCCGGGCGCCGGGTCGGTGTCGATCACTGTGCCGCGCTCGACCGTGTCGCTGTACGCGCGCTTGACCTGCCCGACGTCCAGCCCGGCCGACTTCAGCCGCTCCTTGGCCTGCGCCTCCGTCTTGGCCAGCAGCGGCGGCACCTTGGTGAACTGGCCGGAGTTGATGTACCAGACCCCGGCGCCCACACCGAACACCACCAGCACGGCCGCGATCACCGCCAGTACCGCGCGCCGGGGCCGCCCCGGGCGCCGGCGGGGCGGCAGCGGCGGGCTCTGGAACCGGGCGGTGCGGTCGATTGCGTCCCCAGGGGCGTCCGTGTCCTCGTCGACGGGCAGCGGACCGGATGGGGGTCCCCCCGCGCGAGCGAAGCCGAGCGCGGGGGAGGTGAGCGCGCGCGGGATCACGCTCGTGCGGTCCTCGGCGTTGTCGTGCTCGGCGGTCAGCGCCTGCGGCGGCAGCGCGTCCAGCTGCTCGTCGGTCAGCGACAGACGGGCCTCGCGCGCCTGGGCGAGCAGGGCCACGGCGTCGTGCGGCCGGATGTCCGGGGTGCGCGCGGTGGCCGACGCGACCAGCTCGTCCAGCGGGTACGGCAGGCCGGGCACGAGCTGCGAGGGCGGCGGCACGTCCTCGTGGAGGTGCTTGTAGAGCACCTGGGCCGGGGAGTCCCCGGAGTGCGGCTTGGCGCCCGTCAGCATCTCGTACAGGACCACACCGCACGCGTACACGTCGACGCGCGGGTCGGTGGCGCCCTGCTCGATCTGCTCCGGCGCGAGATAGGAGACGGTCCCGAGCACGGCGCCCGTCGTGCTGGTCACCGTGTCCACGGAGCGCACCAGCCCGAAGTCGGCGACCTTGACCCGGCCGTCGTCGCCTATCAGCACGTTCTCGGGCTTCATGTCGCGGTGCACGAACCCGGCCCGGTGCGCGGCACCGAGCGCGGCGAGCACCGGCTCCAGGATGTCCAGCGCGGCCCGCGGCTGCAGCGCGCCCCGCTCGCGCAGCACGTCCCGCAGGGTGCAGCCGGCGATGTACTCCATCGCCAGGTAGACGTACGACCCGTCGGTCCCCTGGTCGAAGACCTGCACCACGTTGGGGTGGTCCAGCCGGGCGACGGACTTGGCCTCCCGGATGAACCGCTCGACGAACGCGCCGTCGGCCGCGAGCGTCGGGTGCATCACCTTCAGCGCGAGCACACGGTCCAGGCGGGTGTCCAGGGCCCGGTAGACCGTGGCCATCCCGCCGGCCGCGATCCGCGCGTCGACGCGGTACCGGCCGTCGAGCACCTGCCCGACGAGGGGGTCCTGAAGGGTCGTATCCACGAGAGGCGAGTCTACGAGGGAGCACCGGCAGTTCCCGCGCCGAGACCGCTTTCCACCAGCACTGCAGCCGACCTGTGACGCACCCACGACGTCCCGGCCCGGAACCGCGGCACCGGTTCAGAACGCGGGACGCTCGGGATCCAGCACGGCCAGCCCCTCCGCGGGTGACGACGCCTCGGCGAGGTACCTGCGGGGAATCCGCCCGGCCAGCCGGGCCAGCCGGCCCCCCTCCACCGCGAGCTTCATGGCGGAGGCCATCAGCTCCGGCTCCTGGGCCCGGGTCACCGCGGAGGCGAGCATCACCCCCGCGCACCCCAGCTCCATCGCCAGTGCCGCGTCCGACGCCGTACCGGCGCCCGCGTCCAGGATCACCGGCACACGCGCGTGCTCCACGATGAGCTGGAAGTTGTGCGGGTTGCGGATGCCCAGCCCGGACCCGATCGGCGACCCGAGCGGCATCACCGCGGCGCACCCGACGTCCTGGAGCTTGCGCGCGAGCACCGGATCGTCGTTCGTGTACGGCAGCACCGTGAACCCGTCGTCCACCAGCGTCTCAGCCGCCTCCAGCAGCTCCACCGGGTCCGGCAGCAGCGTCCGCTCGTCGGCGATGACCTCCAGCTTCACCAGGTCCGTGCCCAGTGCCTCCCGGGCCAGCCGGGCGGTCAGCACGGCCTCGCCCGCGGTGAAACAGCCGGCAGTGTTCGGCAGCACCCGGATGCCGAGCTTCTCCAGCACCGACAGCACCGAGCCGTGCACGGAGGGGTCCACCCGGCGCATCGCGACCGTGGTCAGTTCCGTACCGGAGGCGACCAGTGCCCGCTCCAGCACGTCCAGGCTGGGCGCCCCGCCCGTGCCCATGATCAGCCGGGAGGAGAAGGTCAGGTCACTGAGGACCAGGGGATCGTCGGCCATGGCTCAGCCTCCCTGCACGGCGGTGAGCACTTCGACCCGGTCACCGTCGGCGAGCGCGGTCGTCGCCCACTGCGCGCGTGGGACGACGGTCTCGTTGACGGCGGCGGCCACCCCGCGCGGGGCGGCGGTGAGGGTCCGGACGAGGGTGTCGAGGACGGTCCCCGGGGCGATCTCCCGACGCTCCCCGTTGACGGAAATCATGACCTGGCTGTTCATGCGGGCTGCTCCAGCTCCTCCATCGTCTCCACGCGCGCGGCGTCTTCCCCGGACGCGGTGCCGAAGCGCCGCGGCGTGAACGGACGCGCCTCCTCCGGAAGCTCACCGGTGACCAGCGCGTGCGCCAGCACGTCCCCGGTGACCGGTGTGAGCAGCACCCCGTTGCGGTAGTGCCCGGTGGCCAGCAGCAGCCCGGCCAGCCCGGACGGGCCGAGCAGCGGCGCGTTGTCCGGGGAGCCGGGGCGCAGCCCGGCCCGGGTCTCGGTCAGCGGCAGCTCGGTGATGCCGGGCACCAGCTCGTGCGCGTCGCGCAGCAGCTCGTACACGCCCCCCGCGGTGACCGTCGTGTCCCAGCCCAGCTCCTCGCTGGTGGCGCCGACGACCAGCTCGCCGTTCTCCCGGGGCACCAGGTACACCTGGCTGCCCCGCACCACGGCCCGCACGGTCCGGCTCAGGAACGGCGCGTACCGCGGGGGCACGGTCAGCCGCAGCACCTGCCCCTTCACCGGCCGCACCGGAGGCAGCAGCTCGTCCGGCACGCCCGCGAGGCGCCCGCTCAGACTGCCGGCCGCGAGCACCACCCGGTCCGCGCGCAGCGCCGTGCCGTCCGCCGTGGTGACCCCGGTGGCCCGGTCCCGTACCACGTCCAGCCGCTGCGCCCACGCCCGGTGGAACACCACACCGGTCCGCTCGCACGCGGCCACCAGGGCCGCCGCCAGCCGGCGCGGGTCGATCTGGTGGTCGCCGTCGACCCGCAGCCCGCCCCGCACCCCCGGCGCCAGCATCGGCTCCAGGCGCCGGCACTCCCGCCCCGACAGCCACTCCGAGGCGAGGCCCGAGCGCCGCTGGAGCGCGTGCAGCTCGCGCAGGTGGGCACGGTCGTCGGCGTCCAGGGCGATGGCGAGGGTGCCGCAGCGGCGGTAGCCGAGGTCATGGCCGGTCAGTTCGCTCAGCTCGGCCGCGAACGCCGGGTAGCGGCGGGCCGACTCCAGGTTCAGGGCGAGCAGGGTCTCCTCGCCGTAGTGCAGTTCGGTGACCGCGGCCAGCATCCCGGCCGCGACCCGCGCGGCCCCGCCGCCGGGTTCGGGGTCCACCACGGCCGTGGCGAGCCCGCGCTGCGCCGCGCGCCAGGCCGTGACCAGGCCGATGATCCCGCCCCCGATGACGAGGACGTCGGACGTACGTGACGACATGGGCGTCCAGCCCCTCCCTTCGCCGGCATGACCCGGATCAGGTTCGTACGGTCGGAGGCCGCCAGCCTCCCTCTCAGCCCGGTGCGTCCGGGCTCCCGCGAGTGCTTGTACGGTGGCAACCCTAGCCCGCCGCCCTCCTCACCCGTAAGGGAGCCTCGTTCCATGGCCCGATCGCTCGACGGACTGATCCTCGCCCCCGTGGCGGACCAAGCCCCAGGTCAGGTGGGTACCCGCACACGGTTCGCGTACCACGAGAAGGACGGCGAGATCTGGGCCGAGTACACGGGCGGTGACGTCGTGCGCGGCCATCTGGTCGGCACCCGGGAGGGCGACCGGCTGGACTTCCGGTACGTGCAGCTCAAGACCGACGGGACGACCTCGTCGGGGCACTGCGTGTCCACGGTCGTCGAGCTGCCCGACGGGCGGGTGCGCCTGGACGAGACCTGGGAGTGGGAGTCCCAGGCCGGCTCCGGCACGAGCGTGGTGGAGCAGGTCACCGAGCCCGCGCCCTGACTGACGGATCGTCAGCGTCGATTGTCTATGGTGATCGGGTGAGCGAGCAGACAGCGCAAGAGGGCACGGCGGCGGCGCGACGCGTGGTCGTCGTCGGCGCGGGCATGGCCGGGGTGCAGACCGCGGTCGCCCTGCGGGAGCAGGGTTTCCGGGGCGACGTGACCATCATCGGCGCCGAGCCGCACCAGCCGTACGACCGGCCGCCGCTGTCGAAGGCGGTGCTGCTCGGCAAGGCCGAGGACTCCGCCTTCGAGGTGGACTTCGAGTCCCTCGCGGTCGAGCTGCGGCTCGGCTGTGAGGTGTACGGCGTACGCCCCGCCGACCACGAGCTGGACACCGAGACGGGCCCGGTGCCGTACGACGTCCTCGTCCTCGCCACCGGCGCAGAACCGGTCCGGCTGCCCGGCACCGAGGGCGTGCCCGGCGTGCATCTGCTGCGCACCCTGGACGACGCCGAACGGCTGCGCCCCGTGCTCGCCCGGCAGCACGACATCGTGGTCGTGGGCGCCGGCTGGATCGGCGCCGAGTTCGCCACCGCCGCCCGCGAGGCCGGCTGCGCGGTGACCGTGGTGGAGGCCGCCGACCATCCGCTCGCCGGCGCGCTGCCCGCCGAGGTCGCCGCGCCCATGGCCGCCTGGTACGCCGAGGCGGGCGCGGAACTGCTCACCCACGCGCGCGTGGAGCGCGTCGAGCCCGGCGAGGTGGTGCTCGCCGACGGCACCCGGCTGCCCGCGGGCGCCGTCGTCGTCGGCATCGGCGCCCGACCCGCCACCGGCTGGCTGGCCGGCTCCGGCATCGAGCTGGGCGCGCACGGCGAGGTCCTCACCGACGACCGCCTGAGCACCTCCGTGCCCGGTGTGTACGCCGTCGGCGACTGCGCCTCCTTCCCGTCGGCGCGCTACGGCGAGCGGCTCCTCGTCCACCACTGGGACAACGCCCTCCAGGGGCCCCGCACGGTCGCCGCGAACATCCTCGGCGAGACCCCGGCGGTCTACGACCCGGTGCCGTACTTCTGGTCCGAGCAGTTCGGCCGCTTCGTCCAGTACGCCGGTCACCACGCCGGGGCCGACCGCCTGGTCCGGCGCGGAGACCCGGCGGGCCCGTCCTGGACGGTCTGCTGGCTCCGCGAGGACCGCCTGGTGGCCCTGCTGGCCGTCGGCCGCCCCCGCGACCTGGCCCAGGGCCGCCGTCTGATCGAGGCGGGCCGGCGGATGGACCCCGAGGCACTGACCGACCCGGCGCGGCCCCTGAAGAACGCCACGGCCGACTAGACTCTGTCGTCCGGATCAGGCCGGCTACGAGGAGCGGTGCCACCGAGCCCACCCTCCCGCCTGGACCTGCCTGACTTCCGACTGTCAGTGGGGGATGGCAGGCTAGGAAACGTGACCGAGATTGACGCAAAGATCGATGCTCTCGTCCCCGCCTGGCTCACCCTGCCCGACATCGCCGACATGCTCGGTGTCGAGGTGACGCGTGTCCGGCAGCTGGTCAAGGAGGGCCAGCTCATCGCCGTACGCCGGGGTGAGAACAGGGCGCTGCACGTCCCCGCCGCCTTCATCGACGGGGACAAGGTCGTCAAGGGCCTGTCCGGGACCCTGACGCTCCTGCGGGACGACGGCTTCACGGTCGAAGAGATGATCGAGTGGCTCTTCACCCCCGACCCGACCCTGCCCGGCACCCCCGCGCAGGCCCTGAGCGAGAATCGCGGCACGGAGGTGAAGCGCCGCGCCCAGGCGCTCGCCGTCTGAGCCGATCCGCAGCGGGCAGGTGGCGTGCGGGCCGGACGCCCGTACGCCACCGCGCACCACCGCCAGGGACACCGACCACAGGGGGGACCCACGCATGTCCGACACCGCCCGCTTCGCGCTCGCCGACGCCCGCCTGTACCTCTGCACGGACGCCCGCAAGCGCCAGGGCGACCTGCCCGAGTTCCTGGACGCGGTCCTGGCCGGCGGTGTCGACGTCGTGCAGCTGCGGGACAAGGGCATGGAGGCCGCCGAGGAGCTGGAGCACCTGGAGGTCCTCGCCGACGCGTGCGCCCGGCACGGCAAGCTGCTCGCGGTCAACGACCGGGCCGACGTCGCCCATGCCGCCCGCGCCGATGTGCTCCACCTCGGCCAGGGCGATCTCCCGGTCCCCGCGGCCCGGGCGATACTCGGCGACCGGGTGCTGATCGGCCGCTCCACGCACGCCGAGGCGGAGGCCGCCGCTGCCGCCGTCCAGGAGGGCGTGGACTACTTCTGCACCGGTCCCTGCTGGCCCACCCCGACCAAGCCCGGCCGCCACGCCCCCGGACTGGACCTGGTCCGCTACGCGGCGGGCCTCGGCACCGACCGCCCCTGGTTCGCCATCGGCGGCATCGACCTCGGCAACCTGGACCAGGTGCTGGACGCCGGTGCCCGCCGGGTGGTCGTGGTCCGCGCGATCACCGAGGCGGACGATCCGGGCGCGGCGGCGACGGAGTTCGCGAAGCGGCTGCGGGACGCCCGCTAGAGCCGTTCTGTCCATCTGCTGGACAGGAGAGCGGCAATTCGGGCAAATTCCCGGCATCCGGTTGGGGGACCGCCCACCCCTGGCTAACCTGCCGGTATGGCCCTCGGAACCGCATCCACCAGGACTGATCGCGCACGCACCGTGCGCGACATCCTCGCCACCGGCAAGACGACGTACTCGTTCGAGTTCTCGGCGCCGAAGACCCCGAAGGGCGAGCGGAACCTGTGGAGCGCGCTCCGCCGGGTCGAGGCGGTCGCCCCCGACTTCGTCTCCGTGACCTACGGCGCCGGCGGTTCCACCCGCGCGGGCACGGTCAAGGAGACCCAGCAGATCGTCGCGGACACCACGCTGACCCCGGTCGCCCACCTCACCGCGGTCGACCACTCCATCGCCGAACTGCGCAACATCATCGGCCAGTACGCGGACGCCGGCATCCGCAACATGCTCGCCGTGCGCGGCGACCCGCCCGGCGACCCGATGGGCGAGTGGGTGCCGCACCCCCGCGGCCTGACCTACGCGGCCGAACTCGTCCGGCTCATCAAGGAGTCGGGCGACTTCTGCGTGGGCGTCGCCGCGTTCCCGGAGATGCACCCGCGCTCCGCGGACTGGGACACCGACGTCGCGCACTTCGTGGACAAGTGCCGTGCGGGCGCCGACTACGCCATCACGCAGATGTTCTTCCAGCCGGAGTCGTATCTGCGCCTGCGCGACCGCGTGGCGGCCGCGGGCTGCGAGACCCCGGTCATCCCGGAAGTCCTGCCCGTCACCAGTGTGAAGATGCTGGAACGGTTGCCGAAGCTCAGCAACGCCCATGTCCCGGACGCCCTGAAAGAGCGGATCCTCACAGCGAAGGACGATCCGGCGGCGGTACGCTCCATCGGTATCGAGTTCGCCACGGAGTTCTGCGCGCGGCTGCTGGCCGAGGGAGTGCCCGGACTGCACTTCATCACGCTCAACAACTCCACGGCGACCCTGGAAATCTACGAGAACCTGGGCCTGCACCACCCCCCGCAGGCCTAGACCGGCCGCACCGCGATACGACACACTGCGTAGCGGTCACTGGGAGAGGGGCGTACATGGGCTGGACGGTCCTCTACATCGCGTTCGGCGGCGTCGCGCTGTGGTTGCTGGGCGAGGTGCTGCTGCAGTACAAGGCGCGGCTGCGCTGGCGCCTCCTCGCCTTCGGCGGCTTCCTCGGCGTCGTGGTCGGCGTGCTGATGCCGTCCGTCATCGTGATCGGGCTGGGCGCGATCGCCTTCGCGGTCGGCCAGACCTACGTCACGCTGTCGTTCCGCCGCGGCTTCGCCTCCGGCTGGGCGGTCAAGCGGCCCGGCCCCGAGGCGGCGACCGGCAGCAAGCGGCGCCGCGGCCGGGCGGACCGGCACGCACCGGACCCGCAGGGCGCCGACCCCGAGTTCGCCCCGGCCGCCGACGACGGCGACCCCGAGCACGCCACCGGCCACGGGCCCCACGGCCAGGCGCACGGCGACTACGACGACTACGACCACGACGACGTCTTCACCCCGGCCGCCGCCCGGACGGCCGATCCCACCGCCGCCGAGACCACCGCCGTCTACGAGCCCCAGCCCCTGCCCGACGACACCGGCAACTACGGCGTCTACGGCGATCCCGCGCACGCGCACACCGCCCAGCAGGGCGACCAGCAGAGCTACGCCTACGACTACTCCGGCTACGGGCAGCAGGGTTACGACTACGACAGCGCGGCCCAGCAGGGGTACGCCAACTACTCCGACCCGTACATCGGCAGCCAGCCCTACGGCTCCTACGACCAGGGGTACGGCCAGCAGTACGAGCAGCAGCAGGGCTACGCGCAGGACCCGTACGCCACCGGCGGTTACGGCGAGACCCCGGCCGGCGGGGTGTGGGTGCCGCAGCAGCGCACCGACGAGACCTACGGCGGCGAACTCCCTCAGGAACAGCCGTATCCCCACCAGCAGGGCGGACAGCAGCCGCAGTCCGGCGCCGGGTACGACGAGCAGTACCGCTTCTGACGGTCCGGCCCCCGGCTCACCCGCTCACGGGCAGCCTGGGGGACCGCCCGGCGGGAGCCCGTTTCCCCGCAGGCCCGTCCAGTGCGAACCCGCCGTTCACAGGAGCCCGTTCACCGGGCGCCCGTTCACTGCGAGCCGCGGAACTCCGGGCCCTCCACGATCAGGCCGGCCACCAGCGCGCCCGACATGCCGGCGTGCGGGAGGCCGCCCCCCGGGTGCGACCAGCCGCCGACGGCGAACAGGCCGGGCAGCGCCGTGGAGTTGGCCGGATACAGCACTCCCTCCGGCGCGGCCAGCGCGGGCGGCGGCACGGCACCGCCCACGGCTCCCGTCTCCCGCTCGGTGTCCAGCGGTGTGCGGACCTCGCGCCACAGCACCCGCTCGCGCAGCCCCGGCACGGCCCGCTCGGCGGCGGCGACCATCCGGTCCGCGAAGGCGTCGGCGGCACCGGGCGCCGCCCAGTCGTACTCCGTCGCCGACGGCACCGTCGCCGTCAGCACCACGCTCTCGTGCTCCCCGTCGGGACGCAGGGCGGGGTCGTCCGGCCGGTCGACGACGGTCGTGGGCAGGTCGGGCAGCACACCGTGCCGGAACAGATCCAGATCGCCCTCGTCGTCGGCCGCGTGCACCACCGTGCGGTGCACCGCGCCGGGCTCCCGTGCCCCGCGCAGCGCCAGGCACACGACCACCCGGCCCGGATACCGGTCCTCCGGCTCCGGTTCGACGGCCTCGGCCCCGTACACCTGCCGGCCCGTCAGGTCGCGCAGTCTCCACGGGCCCTGGCCGACCACGAAGTCCGCCTCGGCCACCGTGCCCTCCCCGGAGCCGAGCCCCTGGGAGGCGGCCAGCTCCACCCCGGCCGCGCGGCCGTCCTTCTCCAGGATCCGGGTGACCTCGGCGCCGAAGACGAACTCGACCCGCCGTTTCCGGCACCGCTCGTACACCGCTCGCGCCAGCTCGCGGATGCCGCCGCGCACGTACCAGGTGCCGAAGGCGTGCTCCATGTAGGGCAGCACGGCCGCGCTCGCCGGGGCGGTGCCCGGGTCGACGCCGTACGCGAGCGCGTACCCGTCCAGCAACTGTGCCAGCCGGGCGTCGCGCAGTTCCCGCCTGCCGATGTCGAACAGCTTGACCACGCGGCGCCTGCCCAGCAGCCGCTTGTACGTGGTGCCCGGATACGGCTCCTTGTCGGCCAGCACCTGCCAGTTGGGCCACAGCGGCTCCTCCAGCAGCGGCCTGCGGGTGCGGTCCCATGCCTCGCGGGCCCGCACCAGGAAGTCGCCCCAGCGCTCGCCCGCCCCCGAGCCCAGCGCCTCGTCCAGCGCCGCGACGACGCCCGCGCGGGAGGCGTTGGGCAGGGACACCTGCGTGCCGTCCGCGAAGACGTGCCGCGAGGACGGGTCGACCTGGACCAGCTCGACGAGGTCCTCCAGCGGTTCCTTGCCGGTCTTGATGAACAGGTCGCGGTACACGGCGGGCAGTGTCAGCAGTCCCGGGCCCGTGTCGAAGCGGAACCCGTCCCGCTCGAACCGGCGCACCCCGCCGCCGTACGTCTCCGTCCGTTCGTACACCGTCACCCGGTGGCCCGCGACGGCCAGCCGGGCGGCAGCCGCCATCGCGCCCATCCCGGCGCCGATCACCGCAATCCGTGCCATGCCCGTGACTTTATCGACCGCCACTGACACCCCGGCCGCCGGGCGGCTCCCGTGCAGGTCAGGGGGCCCGTGAGGCGAGGCGCCGCTCCTCCCGGCGCTGGGCCCGGCGACGCAGGAAGCGGCGGATGCGCGAGACGAGGAACAGCAGGGTCAACAGCCCGCCGGCGAGCAGGACGGCCGCGACGACCGCCGCCGCCTCCGGATGGAACACCGCGAAGGTGACGATGCCCCCGACCCCGAGATCCTCGGCGAGGCTCAACGCGATGTTGCTGAACGGCTCGGGCGAGGTGTTGACCGCCATCCGCGTCCCGGCCTTCACGGCGTGGCTCGCCAGCGCCGTCGAACCGCCGATCAGGCCGGCCGCCACATCGGAGAGCGAGCCGCTCTGCCCGGCGAGCAGCGCCCCGACCCAGGCACCGGCGAGCGGCCGGACCACCGTGTGCACGGAGTCCCACAGCGAGTCGACGTAGGGGATCTTGTCGGCGGCGGCCTCGCACAGGAACAGCACACCCGCGACGATCAGCACCTCGGGGCGCTGCAACGTCTGCGGGACGTCGTCGGCGACCCCGGTCGCACCGAAGAGGCCGAGCAGCAGCACCACCGCGTAGGCGTTGACGCCGCTGGCCCAGCCGCTCGTGAAGACCAGAGGGAGTACGGACACGGACGCGATCGTAGCCAGGCGGCGGACCGCGGGCGTGGGCACGCGCGCGGACGGCTGAGTACGCGTACTCAGACGGCCAGATGAGTACGCGCGCGGATGGGCCGGGACCGGCGCGGACGGAAGAGTGGAGGCACGGCAGAGGGGCGCGGCCCGGCACCGCCGACACGGGGCGGCGGAACGGCGCCCGCCCCCTGGCCGCTCCTTCCGCCGATCCGTCGGCGGAAGCGAGACACGGGGGCCTCGGGGGAAGACCACCACGGGGGTCCGCGACGGGGGAGCCCGTACGGGAGTACGGGAGGGAAGTACGGGGGAGCACCGGGGGAGCCACCGGGAGGAACGGGGGAGAACGGGGGAATCCCGGTGGCGGCACGGGGGAGGGGAAGGCGCCGGTCCACAGTGGACCGGCGCCTTCCGCTCACCCCTCTCAGGCCGTGTGTGCCTTCCTGACCGTGTGCGCCCGCTTCAGACCTTGCCGCTGACCCGCCCCTGGAGCAGCCGGGACAGGGCCGCGTGCACGTCGTCCAGGGAGCGCTCCGGCTGGAACGACTTCCAGTCCAGCGCGGCCACCAGGACCATGCCGACCAGTGCCGCCGCCGTCAGCTGGACGTCGATCTCGTCGCTGAACTCGCCGGCCGCGACACCTTCGCGCAGCACCCCCTCCACCACCGCGACCGCCTCCTGCCGCACCACCATCAAGGTGGACTGCCAGGCCCGGTTGGTGCGCCACAGCTCGGCCACGTACAGCTGGGTGAAGGCCGGGTAGCGGTCGATGAAGACCAGGCCCGCGCGGATCATCGCGTCCAGCGCGTCCACCTTGCCGCGGCCCTCGCGCGCCGCCTGCTCGGCCGCTTCCTTCAGGGAGGCGGTGAGCAGGCCGACGCCGTGCCTGAGCAGCTCCTCGAAGAGAACGGACTTGCTCGCGAAGTTGTAGTAGACCGTGCCCTTCGCGACCCCGGCCCGCTCGGCGATCTCGTCCACCGTGGTCGCGGAGAAGCCCTGCTCGGCGATGAGCGTGACGGCCGCCTCGTAGAGCTTCTGCCGGGTGGCCTCGCGGCGCGTGCTGCCGCCGGCCTTGGCGCTGCTGCTTTCCATGGCCCCGATTCTCACAGGTACGCGCGCGTGCGGGCGCTCGCCCTGGATCACAGGGTCAGCTCCGGGTGCAGCCGGGCCGGCGTCCACACCTGGCGGCGGCGGGCCGCGAGGGCGGTCAGCGCGAGGGCACCGGCGGTGAACCCGGCGAGCACACCGCACGC
Organism: Streptomyces sp. NPDC017676; assembly: GCF_044329325.1. Lineage (NCBI taxonomy): Bacteria > Bacillati > Actinomycetota > Actinomycetes > Kitasatosporales > Streptomycetaceae > Streptomyces > Streptomyces sp. NPDC017676. The sequence continues at coordinate 54,334 of NZ_JBIRJA010000007.1, forward strand.
CAGCCAGACCGGGCCGAGCCCGCCGCCCGTGATCAGCCGGCGCAGCGCCTCCACGATGTAGCTCATCGGCAGGAACGGGTGGATCGCGTTGAAGAAGCCCGGGCTGGTCTGGACGGGATAGGTGCCGCCCGCCGACGTGAGCTGGAGCATCAGCAGCGCGAGCACGAGGATCCGGCCGGCCGCGCCGAAGCGGGCGTTCAGCCACTGCACGATCGCCGCGAAGCAGGCCGTGACCAGGAGCAGGAAGCCGATCGTGCCGGCCGCCCGCAGCATCCGCAGGCCGACCGCCCAGTGCAGCACGGCCATCAGGGCGGCCACCTGGAGCACGCCCACCGCGGCCACCGGGAGCCAGCCGGCCACCGCGATCCGCCAGGCGGGGGCACCGGCCGCGAGGGCGCGCCGGTTGAGCGGCGGGATCAGCATGTAGGCCACCATCGCGCCGACCCACAGCGACAGCGGGATGAAGTAGGGGGCGAAACCGGTGCCGTAGTTCGGCGCCCTGTGCAGGTCGTGCGAGGCGAGCTGGACCGGGTCGGCCATCACGCCGGTGCGCCGGTCGCGGTCCTGCTTGTCGTAGTCCGGGATCTTCTTCGCGCCCGAGTGCAGTCCGCCGGCGAGCTTCCCCGAGCCGTCGGAGAGCTTGTACAGGCCGCCGTTGAGGGTCTCGGCGCCCGACTTCGCGGTGCCGATGCCCTTGTCCAGGGCGACCGCGCCCGTGTGGGCGGTGCCCAGTCCGGTGTGCAGCTTCTCGGCACCGGCGGCGACCTGGTGCGCCCCGGTGTTCAGCTTGTCGATCTTCTTGACGGCGTCCTCGACGTCCTCGGACAGGTGCGGTGCGCGCTCGGCGAGGGCGTCGGCCTGCTTCTGGAGGGTGCCCAGGTTGTCCCGCATCGTCTTCAGGTCGCCGTCCTGGTCCGCGATCAGCGTGTTGAGGTCGTCGGCGACGGTGGCCACCTCGGCGGCGGCCGTCCTGGCCCGCTTCAGCTCGGGGCAGGCCGGGTCGGGGACCGTCGCGCTCTCGCAGCGCGCCTTGTAGACCTCGTCCAGGACGGCGGAGGAGGCGTGCGCGGTCTTCGCGGCACCCGGCGCCAGCTTCACCAGCACGTCCAGGTTGTCCTTGACCGCCTTGGCCGAGTCGGAGACCAGCCGTGCGGTGTCCCCGATGGTCTTCTCGTTGTTCTTCAGGAACGGGCCCGCCTGGGCGTAGACGCCGTCGACCTTGTCGGCGAGCGCCTGGGTGCCGTCGGCCACCTGGCGCGAGCCCTCCTGGAGGTCGCCCGAGCCGGTGTCGAGCTTCTCCAGCCCCTTGGCCAGCTTCCCGCTGCCGCCCTTGGCGTCCTTCAGCCCGTCAGCGAGGTCCTTGGAGCCCTTCTCCGCCTTCCCGATCCCGCTGTTCAGCTTGTCGGCGCCCTGCGCGGCCGTGACGGTCTTGTCGTGGATGTCGGAGAAGGACACGAAGATCTTGTCCAGGAAGCTCCGGGAGGCCTTGGTGGAGGCGGCCGTGCGCACCTCGTTGAAGACCGTGCGGGAGATCTGGCCGACGATGTAGTTGTTCGCGTCGTTGGTGCGCACCTGAAGGGCGCCGGTCTCCGGGGAGTCGCCGGAACTGGACGCGATCCGGCTGCTGAAGTCGGACGGCATGGTCAGCGAGAGGTAGTAGGTGCCGTCCTCGACGCCCGCGCGGGCCTCCTCGTCACTCACCTCGTGCCACTCGAAGGTCCGGCTGTCGCGCAGTCCGTCGACGATGTCGTCACCGGCGGTGATCTTCTTGCCGCCCGCCGTGGCGCCCTTGTCGTCGTTCACCAGGGCCACCGGGATGCGGTCCAGCCGGCCGTACGGGTCCCAGAACGACCACAGGTACAGGGCGCCGTACAGCAGGGGCAGCACGAGCAGCGCGACGAGGGCGGCCCTGGGGAGCTTCCCGCGCCCGAAGCGCCTCAGCTCAAGCGCGGCCAGCCTCGGTGAGCGCATCACCGGCGTCCTCCTTCTCCGGCTCGGAGCCCTCCGGCCCGGCGTTCCTCGGCCCGTTCTTCCTGGGCCCCTTCTTCTCCGGCCCGTTGTTCTTCGGCCCCTTGCTCTTCGGCTCGGTCTTCCCCGGCTCGGTCGGCACGGTGACGCAGTCCGCGGGAGCGGTACGGCACACGGCCAGGACCGTCGTGCCCGCGCGCGTGAGCGACCGCAACAGGTCCCAGATCTCGGCGCGTTCGGCGTCCGAGAGCTTCATGTCGACGTCGTCCACCCCGAGCAGCCGGGGCCGGCCGAGCAGGGCCAGCGCGAGGGACAGGCGCAACTCCTGCGGCCGTTCCAGGTCGCGTACGGCCGTCCGGGAGCCCTTCGGGAGCGTCTCCAGGTCGAGTCCGGCGGCGGCCAGGGCCGCGTCGACCCGCAGCCGCGCCTCGTACGCGCGCTGGGCGCGGGGGTGCAGCAGGTGGCGCAGGGAGTCGCCGAACCTGCGCTGCAGCAGGGCCCGTTCGCGCAGGTGCTCCCCGACGGTGAGGGCCGGCTCCAGGTCGGTCACGCCGGTCACGTTCGCCACCGCGCTGACACGGCGCAGGGCCGCCATCTGACGGGGGAGTTTGAACCCGGCGACGGTGGCCACTCCTTCGGTGGGCTTCATCCGTCCCGTGAGTGCGAGCAGCAGACACGTGCGGCCGGAGCCGGACGGTCCCTCGATGGCGATCAGCGAGCCGGGCTCCGCGTCCAGGGTGACACCGCGGAAGACCCACCCCCGCGGCCCTCTGATCCCGAGCGCCTCGGCCCTGACATCGGCGCCGGCCGTGCCGCCCGCGTCGAGGGGTCCGCCCGCGTCGACGGGTCCGTCCGTGCCGACCGTTCCGTGTGCGTCGTCCACAAGCCCCCCTGCGGGCGTAGGCCGTAATTGAACTGACTGGTCAGTGCAAAAATACGCCCGAACCTACGATCGAGGCAAAAGCCCAGGTCAGAACGGATTGTCAGTGGCATACCGCACGATGGGCACATACGGCATTCGTGCCGTCACCCAGACGACAGGAGGTTCGTCATGGCCCACTCGTCCGCAGCCGCCGCCCGTCGGCGCCGCGCCACCGGCCCTGCCCCCTCACTGACCGGCCCGGCGAGCGATGTGCACCCCGTGCTCCGCCGGGCCACGGCCCCGCCCGCCGCCCTCGACCTGCTCGCCCAGGCCCGTGCCGGACTGGAGGAGGCCACCGTCCTGGACACGCCGAACGAGCGCTATGCGACGGCCCACCTCGCCGCCCTGCGCACCGCCGCCGCCGTGCTCGCCGCCCGGGGCCGGCCCGAGACCTCCCCGCGCCGCCGGGCCCGGATCCGCAGCGCCTGGGAGGTGCTGCCCGAGATCGCCCCGGAACTGACCGAGTGGAGCGCGCTGTTCGCCTCCGGCGCCGCGCGCCGCGCCCGCGCCGAGGCGGGCATCCAGGGAGCGGCCGGGCAGCGGGACGCCGACGACCTGATACGCGACGTGGAGATGTTCCTCCGCATCGTGGAGCGGATGCTGGTCCTCCAGCCGGTCCTGCCCCAGCCCCGCCAGGACCCCGCCGCCGTCGACGGTGACACCGGCACCGGCACCGGCGGGGATCGTCCGGGGAGGGGAGGCGGTCCGAGGAGGGGGGCTGGTCCGGGAGGTGATCTGCCGGACGCGGGCTGACCGCGGGCCCCCCGCCGGGGAGGCGCGCGGGGTCGGCGCCGTCGCGGTGACCAGGCACGGCGTGGAGGCAATAGGGTGGACATCGCCTGAAGTCCCGCCCCGCCGAGGAGTCAACTGCCGTGTCGGACCCGATGCGCCCGCCCGTCTCCCACCACCACCCCCAGACGACGTCGCTGCGCTCCGACCCCTCCCGTCCTCGCGCCTCTCTCCGTACGGCCGTGGTCTGGGAGGTGTTGCAGGACGCCCTGGACCGCCGGGTCAAGGCCGCGGGCCGGGACTCGCTGGACGTCCTGGACACCGGAGGCGGCAGCGGCGGGTTCGCCGTGCCCCTCGCCCGCCTCGGACACCGCGTCACGGTGGTCGACCCCAGCCCCAACGCCCTGTTCGCGCTGGAGCGCCGCGCCGCCGAGGCCGGTGTCGCCGACCGGATCAGGGGCGTCCAGGGCGACGCGCACGGCCTGTTCGACGTGGTCGAGCGCGGCGGCTACGACGCCGTCCTGTGCCACGGCGTCCTGGAATACGTCGACGACCCGGCCGAGGGCATCCGCAACGCGGTCGCCGCGCTGCGCACCGAGGGCGTCCTCAGCCTGCTCGCGGCCGGTCTCGGCGGTGCCGTGCTCGCCCGCGCCCTGGCCGGCCACTTCACCGAGGCCCGGCAGGCGCTCCAGGACCCCGACGGCCGCTGGGGCGCCGGCGACCCGATGCCCCGTCGCTTCACCGCCGAGCAGCTCACCGCGCTGGTGGAGGGCGCGGGTCTGCGGGTCGGCGCGGTGCACGGCGTGCGCGTCTTCGCCGACCTGGTGCCCGGGGTCCTGGTGGACACCGAGCCCGGTGCCCTCGACGCACTGGTGCAGCTGGAGGCCGCGGCGGCCGAACTGCCCGCGTTCCACTCCGTCGCCACCCAGCTCCATGTGCTCGGTGAGACCACCGGCGTCCACGAGGTCTGAGATCACCACCGGCTCGGCAGCGCATCACCGGGACCGGGGCGCACACGCGGGACGAGCCGCTGATCAGCGCCTCGGGCGCGCATGGAGTACGCCACAAGCCCCCCGATCGAGGGGTTTGCGCCGTATGATCGAGGTAGACCGTCCGGCATGACGGGTCGGCCGCCGGGGAATGGAAGCCTCAGCGAGTCGGACGGCCATGACGGGCTCCGGTTGGCCAATTGGCGTAGAGGGGCGGGTTTCACGGGGGCGATTCCCTGCCTATCCTGAAGGGACCCCCCGGGTCGCCCCCGGCGACTGCACGATGAGGAGGACTCCGTGCCGCTCTCTGAGCACGAGCAGCGAATGCTTGAGCAGATGGAGCGAGCGCTGTACGCCGAAGACCCCAAGTTCGCGTCGGCGCTTGAGGGAAACGGGCTGCGGACGTACACCCGGCGGCGGGTCTACCAGGCGGTCGCAGGCTTCCTCGCGGGTATCGCGCTCCTCATGGCCGGAATGGTCGCGCAGCTGATCTGGGTCAGCGTGGTGGGTTTCCTCGTCATGCTGGGGTGTGCCGTGCTCGCCGTCACCGGCTGGCGCAAGGCACCGAAGCCGGGTGAGCAGCCCCCGGGCACCCCGCGCCGCCAGGCGCGGCCGAAGCGCTCCATGATGGACCGGATCGAGCAGCGCTGGCAGCGCCGCCGGGACGAACAGGGTCACTGACCGCGCCGCGCCTCCACGGCGCCGGACCCGCAGACATACGTGAGGGGCGGCCACCAGCCGGTGGCCGCCCCTCACGCGTACTCGGCCGCCGCCACGGTGCGCTCGCCCCCGCGGCCGCTCAGCCCACTGAGACGCGCCCCTCGAAGTGAGGCCACGCTGCCGTGCGCAGCACACCGCGCCGCGCTACCGCTGAGCCACGCCGCCCACGCTGCGCGCGGTCAGCCGTGCGGCGGTCGGCCGTGCGGCGTGCAGTCGGCCGTGCTGGGGGCGCCGGCGCCGCGTACGTACAGCCCCGCGCCGCCGGCGTCACCCTGGTCAAGGCGCCGCCCGTACTCACCCGCGCTGTCCGGACGGTCGGCGTAGTGTCGGGCGAGCCGCCGCGAGGCGGGTGCGCAGGGTTGACCAGTGGGCCGACAGCGCCCAGAGCACCCGGACCGAGGAGCGGGGCAGGAACCGCGCCCGCAGCCGGGTCCCGGTGCTCACCGTGGCCCGCAGCCCCTCGATCACCCGGCGCGCGTCCTGTGCCGTCCCCGCGGCCGGGCGCGGGGCGGGCGCGTACAGCACCTGCTCCACCGCGTCCGCCACCCGGTGCACGGCGGCCCCGGTCGCCGTGTCGAGATGGCCGAGCCGGACGATCCGGTCGGCGGCCTTGCGCGGAGTCAGCGACTCGTCCGGCGAGATGCCGTGGTCCCAGGCGCTGTCGGTCAGCTCCTGCCAGGCCGCCAGGGTGTGCGCCGCCGCGCCCCCCGCCGTCCGCGCGTGCCCGCCCAGCCGGCGCCCGCGCATCCGCTCCCGCCACAGCAGCGGCGACAGCGGAACCGCCAGGACCAGCAGCGCGCCCAGCCCGATCAGCGGCCACCACCACCAGCCGTCGCCGCCGCCCTCGTGGTGCGGGACCGCCGCAGCGGACGGGCTGCCGCAGGCCTGGAGCTTGCGCAGCTCACCGGCGCAGCTCTCGCTCGGCGAGGCCGCCGCCGAGGGCGCCGAGGACGCGCCTTTGGACGGCAGCGCCTCGTCCGGCATGGAGCTGCCGGGCGTGTCCGACTGGGTGTACGACGGTGTGGTGCCCCGGGTGGGGGTCGGCTCGAAGCGGGTCCAGCCCACGCCCTCGAAGTACAGCTCGGGCCACGCGTGCGCGTCCTTCTGGCTCACCGCGACCGTGCCGTCGGCCTGCGGGGTGCCGGGCGCGAAGCCCACCGCGACCCGGGCCGGGATGCCCAGGGTGCGGGCCATCGCGGCCATCGCGAAGGAGAAGTGGACGCAGAATCCCTGCTTCTTCTTCAGGAAGTTCGCTATGGCGCCGGGACCGCGGCCCACCTCCACCGAGGTGTCGTACTGGAAGCCGCCGTTGACCGCGAACCAGTCCTGGAGCTTCACGGCCTCCTCGTAGTGACTGCTCGCGCCCGCCGTGATCTCCCGCGCGGTGCGGGCCACCACCTTCGGCAGCGAGGACGGCACCTTGGTGTACTCCCGCCGCAGGGCGGCCGGCGGCTGCGGCGCGGCGGCGAGCTGTTCCGCCGTCGGCCGCACGTCCAGGCTGGTCACCTGGTAGGTCTCGCCGCGCGTGGTCTGGCCGCGGTCGCCGACGAGGGTCATCCCGACGGGCTCGTACCGCCACCGGCCGCTGATCGTCACATCGCTCGGCGGGTAGGGCATCGGCAGCCAGTCCTGCGCGTACCAGTCCGCCGCGGTGACGGACGTCGTCACCTTGCCGCGCTCGATGTCCGAGCCGAGGCCGATGGGCGTGGGGAGCTTGTCCGGCACGCCGACGACGTGCCGCTGGGCCGGTTTCCAGGTGGTGCCGTCGAAGTCGTCCAGGGAGACGATCCGCAGGTACAGGTCGGAGATGTCGTTCGAGTCCGTCCGCAGCGTCAGCACCTGGCGGTCGTCGTTCGTGTTCAGGTTGTCGCGCAGGGACACCAGCGGGTTGACCGCCGAGATCGTGCCGCCGTTGCCGCCTCCCACCCCCACGCCGGTGCCCGCGGCCCCCAGCAGGCCGCCGTTGATCGTGGGCAGGGCGAGCGGCACCACCAGGGCCACGCCGAGCGCGACCGCGCCGATCCGGCGTCCGGTGCGCACCGGCGCCACGGCGCCCTCCGGGCCGCCCGGGGTGCGGGGCGCGCCGCCGAAGACGCGACCCCACTGGGCGAGCCGGTCCCGGCCCTCGGCGAGCAGCAGCATCAGATAGCCGGCCGCGGACACCAGGAACCACAGCCAGCCCGCGCCGCCCCCGGACAGGCCCGCGGCCACCGAGTACAGCGCGAGCAGCGGCAGGCCGGCCGGGGCCGCGCTGCGCAGGGTCACCGCGAGCGTGTCCACCAGCAGGCCGATCAGCAGCGCGCCGCCGATCAGCATCAGCTTGATGCCGTCGGTGACCGGTGCCGGTGTCGCGTACCGGCTGACGTCGTCCGTGCCCTGCTGGAGCAGGTCGGCGAAGTAGCGGAAGGTGTCCGGGCCGGGGATCAGCCCGATGAGCGCGTGCCCCCGGGCGAAGACCAGGGTCAGCAGCATCAGGGTGACCAGCGCCTGCGCCGCCACGGTCAGCGTCCGGCCCAGCGGCACCCGCCGGGCCGCCGCGCCCACCCCGGTCTGGATGGCCACCAGTGGGACCAGTTGCAGCAGCCAGGTCGGCTCGGTGACCAGCGGCAGCAGCGAGCAGGAGGCCATCAGGGTGGCCGCCGCCGCGTACAGGGCCAGTCGTGCCCGCCCGCTCATCCCCGCGCCTCCCCGGTCACGGCGGTCAGTCCGGAGCGCTCCCGGTCCGCCTGCCGCCACAGTTCGTCCGCCGAGGCGCCGCGCGGCACGCTCAGCGCCGTCCAGCCCGCCTCGCGCAGCATCCGCAGCCGCTCCTCGTGCCGGTCGCCGGGGCGGGGCACGTCGGTCGCCTCCCGGGTCCAGGTGTCGGGGTCCAGTACGAAGGCGACGGCGCCGCCGCTGCGCCGGCTCATCTTGGCGACCGTCGTGGCCTGCTCCTCGTCCAGGTCGCCGAGGAAGGCGATCAGCAGCCCCTCGTTGCCGCCGCGCAGCACGTCGTACGCCCGGGACAGCCCGGTGCCGTCGGAGTGGTCGATCACCGCGAGGGTGTCCATCATCAGTCCGGCCGCGTCCGCCGTCTCCTGGCCGGTGCCCGCGAACCCGTCGGCGCCCTCGCCGGGCACCGCGCTGCCGCTGTCGGTCAGCAGCCGTACCGAGAAGCCGCGTTCCAGCATGTGCACCAGCACGGAGGCGGCACCGGAGACGGCCCACTCGAAGGCCGAGTCCGGGCCCGCGCCCTCGTAGGCGCCGCCGCGGGTGTCCAGGAGCACGGTGCACCGGGAGCGCCGGGGCTGCTCCTCGCGGCGCACCATCAGCTCGCCGTAGCGGGCGGTGGACCGCCAGTGCACCCGGCGCAGGTCGTCGCCGTAGCGGTAGCCGCGCGGGATGACGTCGTCCTCGCCGGCGAGGGCCAGCGAGCGCTGCCGTCCGTCGCCGTACCCCTTGGCCTCGCCGCCGAAGCGGACCGGGGAGAGCGGCTCCACGCGCGGGATGACCGTCAGGGTGTCGTACGTCGAGAAGGAGCGGGTCAGCTCGCACATGCCGAAGGGGTCGGTGAGCCGCAGCTGGAGCGGGCCGAGCGGATATCGGCCCCGCAGGTCGGAGCGGACCCGGTAGGACACCTCGCGGCGGCCGCCCGGCTCGACCCGGTCCAGCACGAAGCGGGGCCGGGGCCCGAGGACGTACGGCACCCGGTCCTGGAGCATCAGCAGGCCGGTGGGCAGCCGGGAGACGTTGTCCATGCGCAGGTGCACCCGCGCCTCGCTGCCGGCGGGGACGCGCGCGGGGGCGAGGCGGCGGTTCGCGGCCACCCGGTAGCGCGTGCGGTACAGCACGGCCGCGCAGATCAGGGGCAGGACCGCGAGCAGCAGGCCGACCCGCAGCAGCTCGCTCAGGCCCAGCACGAACGAGCAGATCGCGGCGGCGATCCCGGCCGCGAGGAAGGAGCGGCCCCGGGTGGTGAGGCCCGCCAGGGCCGTACGGATCCCGCCCGCCTCCCCGCGGTCGGCCTCCGCCTGACCCGCCCCCCAGGACGTCATCACAGACTCCGCGGGGGCTGCTGGGGATAGGCCGGGACGTTGCGGCCCAGGCCGCCGAAGCCGTTCTGCGGGACCGGGGTCTGGGCGGTGGGCACCGGGGTGTGCTGGAGGATCTCCAGCACCACCTGCTCGGCCGTGCGGCGGTTCAGCTGAGCCTGCGCCGTGGGCAGCAGACGGTGGGCGAGGACGGCGACGGCGAGGGCCTGGACGTCGTCCGGCAGCGCGTACTCCCGGCCGGCGAGGGCCGCGGACGCCTTGGCCGCGCGCAGCAGGTGGAGCGTCGCGCGCGGGGATGCGCCGAGTCTGAGGTCGGGGTGGGCACGGGTGGCGGCGACCAGTTCGACCGCGTAGCGCCGGACCGGCTCGGCGACGTGCACCCCGCGCACCGCCTCGATCAGCTTCACGATCTCGTGCGCGTGCGCCACCGGCTGGAGGTCGTCCAGGGGGCTGACCCCGCCGTGGATGTCGAGCATCTGCAGCTCGGCCTCCACGCTCGGGTAGCCGACGGAGACGCGGGCCATGAAGCGGTCGCGCTGGGCCTCGGGCAGCGGGTAGGTGCCCTCCATCTCGACCGGGTTCTGGGTGGCCACCACCATGAAGGGGCTGGGCAGTTCGTACGTCTGCCCGTCGATGGTGACCTGCCGCTCCTCCATCGACTCCAGCAGCGCGGACTGGGTCTTGGGCGAGGCGCGGTTGATCTCGTCGCCGATCACGATCTGCGCGAAGATGGCGCCCGGCTTGAACTCGAAGTCCCGGCGCTGCTGGTCCCAGATGGACACACCGGTGATGTCCGAGGGCAGCAGGTCCGGTGTGAACTGGATGCGCCGCACCGAGCAGTCGATGGACCGCGCCAGCGCCTTGGCGAGCATCGTCTTGCCCACCCCGGGGACGTCCTCGATCAGCAGGTGGCCCTCCGCGAGCAGCACGGTCAGCGCGAGTCGTACGACCTCGGGCTTGCCCTCGATCACGCCCTCCACCGAACCGCGCACCCGCTCCACCGTGGCGGTCAGCTCAGTGAGGCTCGCTCGATCGTCATAGGTCGTCACCCGGCCCTCCTCGGCCCGTTCATTCCGGGCCGACGCTCTCGTGCGAAACCGGCCCACCCCGAAACACGGACACCACGCGGGAAAAGTTCCGCGTGACGTCACACCCCGCATTCTTGCTGCCGTTACCGATTCGTGTCACTCGCCTGTGGACAACTGCCCGCGCGATGCCGGTCTTACGACCTTTCGACCGCATTTTCGATACAGAACGGCGGGATGTGTTCCGGGGCGATGGGCCGGCACCCCGGTTCAGGCCGGGTCGACCTCGCGCAGCAGACCGGTGCGCACGTCGAAGACGAAGCCGCGGACGTCGTCGGTGTGCAGCAGGAACGGCGAGGTGCGCACCCGCTGCATGGACTGGCGCACGTCCTGGTCCACGTCGTGGAAGGACTCCACGGCCCAGGACGGCCGCTGGCCGACCTCCATCTCCAGCTCGCTGCGGAAGTCCTCGGTGAGGGCCTCCAGGCCGCAGCCGGTGTGGTGGATGAGCACGATGCTGCGGGTGCCGAGCTTGCGCTGGCTGATGGTCAGCGACCGGATGACGTCGTCGGTGACCACACCGCCCGCGTTGCGGATCGTGTGGCAGTCGCCGAGCTGCAGGCCGAGGGCCTTGTGCAGGTCGAGGCGGGCGTCCATGCACGCGACGACGGCGACGTGGAGAACGGGGCTGGCGTCCATGCCGGGGTCCGTGAACGCTTCGGCGTACCGCCGGTTGGCCTCCACGAGGCGGTCGGTCACGGTCTCGCCGGCTGGTATGGCGCCTTCGGGTCCAGTGGGCACTGCTGCTGAAGTCGTCATGCTGACGACGTTACTGGTCACGCGAGGTTCCGGCTTGCTGTGAGGGGGGACAAAAATCGTCATCGTGGCGTGTTGTGAGCTAACCCACACGGAGGGCAAACCCGACCGGACGGATGAATCCCTTCGAATGACCGCACCGGTCCGCGCGCGGTGCGCGACGCGCAGGCCGGTTGATTGACCGCGAGACAGGGTGGACTAAAGTGGCGCGAAGCGGGAGGCGTGGCTCTTCCTGCTGGTGAAACCCCCGGAGACCCCGGCACGCGCCCGGACCGTCTCCCCACGCGCGCGGCGCGTACGTACGGCTCGGCCTCCTCCCGCTCCCGGTCGGCTGACGCTTCCGGCGCCGGCAGGCCGCACCTTCACGAGCTGGCGGGGACCCGAGGCAGTGCGTATCCTGCGCCGGATCCTGAGAGGCCCCCTTGAGCCAGAGTCGACACGTCCCGGTGATGCTCCAGCGGTGCCTGGACCTGCTGGCGCCCGCCCTGGAGCAGCCGGGCGCGGTGGTCGTCGACTGCACCCTCGGCCTCGGCGGGCACAGCGAGGCGCTGCTCGGCCGGTTCCCCGAGGCGCGGCTGATCGGCCTCGACCGGGACAAGGAGGCGCTGCGGCTGTCCGGCGAGCGGCTGGCTTCCTACGGGGACCGCGCCACCCTCGTGCACGCCGTGTACGACGAGCTGCCCGAGGTGCTGGACCGGCTCGGCATCGCGCGCGTGCAGGGCGTGCTGTTCGACCTCGGCGTCTCCTCCATGCAGCTCGACGAGGCCGACCGGGGCTTCGCCTACGCGCAGGACGCGCCCCTGGACATGCGCATGGACCAGACGACCGGGATCAGCGCCGCCGAGGTCCTCAACACCTACCCGGCCGGCGAACTCGTGCGGATCCTGCGGGCGTACGGCGAGGAGAAGCAGGCCAAGCGGATCGTCGCCGCCATCGTCCGGGAGCGCGAGAAGGAGCCGTTCAGCAACAGCGCGCGGCTCGTGGAACTCATCCGGGACGCGCTGCCACAGGCCGCCAAGCGCACCGGCGGCAATCCGGCCAAGCGCACCTTCCAGGCGCTGCGCATCGAGGTCAACGGCGAACTGTCGGTCCTGGAGCGGGCGATCCCGGCCGCCGTGAAGGCCCTGGACGTCGGTGGGCGCATCGCCGTGCTGTCGTACCACTCGCTCGAAGACCGACTCGTCAAGCAGGTGTTCGCGGCCGGGGCCGCCACCACCGCCCCGCCGGGGCTGCCCGTCGTGCCCGAGCGGTACCAGCCGCGGCTCAAGCTGCTCACCCGTGGTGCCGAACTTCCCACCGAGGAAGAGATCGCCGAGAACCGCCGGGCCGCACCGGCCAGACTGCGGGGTGCCGAGCGCATCCGGGAGGACGTCGAGTGAGCGAGACGGGTCGGAAGGGTTCCCCCGTGCCTCGGGGGAGCGGTGTCCCGCACGCACCGGGGGAGCAGTGAGCAGGAAACCCGAGCTGAAGGGGAGGGCCGCCCGGCTCGCCCGGCTCCTCCCGGCCGGCCGCGCCCAGGCGGCCCGCACCCCGTTCGTCCTGCTCGTCGTCGTGCTCCTCGGTGGCGGCCTCATCGGGCTGCTGGTGCTGAACTCCGCGCTCAGCGAAGGCTCGTTCGAACTCGCCGACCTGGAGAAGCAGACGAAGAACCTCACCGACCAGGAGCAGGCCCTCCAGCGGGACATCGACGCCTACTCGTCCCCGGACGCCCTGCAGCGCCGCGCCCGCCAACTCGGCATGGTCCCCGGCGGCGACCCGGCCTTCCTCGGCCCCGACGGCACCGTCAAGGGCGTCCCCGGCGTCGCCGCCCCCGAGCCCGCCGCCCTCACGGCCCCGGCCGGCCCCGGGCCCCTCACCCCGGCCGGCGCCATCTCCACGGCCCCGCCCGCCGCCCCGGCCCCCACCGTGCCGCCGCGGCCCCCGAGCGACCCGGCGGCCGCGCCCCCCGCGCCGCCCGCCACCCTCCAGCCCATCCCCACCCCGACCCCCGGCAGGTGACGGAAGTGTCCGACAGGGAACCGCCGCGCCGCCGCGTGCCCGCGCCCGCCAAGCCTCCCCGGCCGCGGGGTGCCGTCCGGCGGCAGCCCGGGCCCGGTGCCCGGCCGGTCCGCCGCTCCGGCGGGGCCCGGCCCCCGGTGTCGCGCCCCCTCCGGCTCGGCAGCCCCCGGCCCCGGCTGCGCCTGGTCAGCCTCGCCCTGACCCTGGTGCTGCTCGCCTTCGTGGTGCGGCTGCTCCAGGTCCAGGCCGTCGACGCGAGCTCCTACACGGCACGGGCCGAGCAGAACCGGTACGTGGTGCACACGCTGGCCGCCGAGCGCGGCGAGATCACCGACCGCAACGGCGTCGCCCTCGCCGTCAGCGAGGACGCGTACGACATCACGGCCGACCCGACGATGTTCAGCCGCGCACAGCTGAAGATCTCCGACGGCCCCGAGAAGGCCGCCGCGCTGCTCGCCCCGATCCTCGGCCAGGACCAGGCCGCGCTCGTCAGGAAACTGCGCCCCGCGAACAAGAACTCCCGCTACACCCGGCTCGCCGCCCGGCAGACGCCGCAGGTCTGGAAGCAGATCAAGGACCTGAAGACCGCGCTCACCAACAAGTCGGAGACCGACCACACCACCGTCAACGTGCTGGCCGGTGTCTTCGCGGACCCCAGCAGCCAGCGCGTGTACCCCAACGGCGACCTGGCCGCCGGGATACTGGGCTGGGTCAACGCCGACGGCCGGGGCGGCGGCGGCATCGAGCAGGAGCTGGACAAGCAGCTCTCCGGGAAGGACGGCAAGGTCCGCTACGCCCAGGCCGGCGGGCGCCAGGTGCCGACGGCCGGGTCCACCGAGACCCCCGCCGTGCCCGGCTCCGACGTCGAGCTGACCATCGACCGCGACATCCAGTGGGCCGCGCAGGACGCGATCAGCGAGCAGGTGAGGAAGTCCAAGGCGGACCGGGGGTACGTCGTCGTCCAGGACACCCGGACCGGCCAGATCCTCGCCATGGCCAACTCGCCCGGCTTCGACCCCAACGACCTGTCGAAGGCCGACGGCGACGCCATGGGCAACGCGGCCGTCCAGGACGCCTACGAGCCCGGTTCCACGGCGAAGGTGATGTCGATGGCGGCCGTGCTGGAGCGGAAGGTAGCGACCCCGCTCACCCATGTCGTCGTACCCAACCGGCTGCACCGCGGCGACCGGCTCTTCCAGGACGACGTCGACCACGCCACCTGGTACCTGACCCTCAACGGCGTGCTCGCCAAGTCCAGCAACATCGGCACCATCCTGGCCACCGGCGAACTCGGCGGGACCCAGCCCGAGGCCAACAAGGTCCTCTACTCGTACCTGCGCAAGTTCGGCATCGGCAGCCCCACCGGTCTCGGCTTCCCCGGCGAGACCGCCGGCATCCTCGCGCCGCCGCAGAAGTGGTCCACCTCGCAGCAGTACACGATTCCCTTCGGTCAGGGCTTCTCCATCAACGCGATGCAGGCCGCCTCCGTGTACTCGACCATCGCCAACGGCGGCGTCCGCGTCCAGCCGACCCTGGTGCGCGGTACCAAGGGCGCCGACGGCCGCTTCGACCCCGCGCCGAAGCCCGAGCAGACACGGGTCGTCAGCGAGAAGACCGCCAAGAGCCTCGCGCAGATGCTGGAGTCCGTCGTGGACGACGGGCAGGGCACCGGCATCAAGGCCCGCATCCCCGGGTACCGGGTCGCGGGCAAGACCGGCACCGCCAACCGCGTGGATCCGGTCACCGGCCGCTACCGCGGCTACACGTCGTCCTTCGCCGGCTTCGCCCCCGCCGACAACCCCCGGATCACCGTCTACTGCGCCATCCAGAACGCCACCTCGGGCAGCTACTTCGGCGGCCAGATCTGCGCCCCCATCTACAAGCAGGTGATGGAGTTCGCCCTGAAGACCCTCCAGGTCCCGCCGACCGGCGCGAAGGCCGCCAACCTGCCCGTCGACTACAAGCCCTGATCAGCACCTCGGAAACACCAGGAACCAGCTCGTGACAACGATCACCCCGGACCCCGGGAACCAAGGCGCCCACATGCCCTCACTTCGCTCCGGAGCGGGTACGCCCGGTACGCTCACCGCCGTGCCACACGCTGATCAGTCCCCCATCACCCAGAAGGGTCAACCCGTGACGTATCCGGGACTGCCCCGGCCGACGACGCTCCCCGCCACACCCCTCGCGGAGCTCGCCGGCCAGCTGGGTGTCACCGCGCCGGAAGCCGCCGCCGAGGTCACGGGGATCACCCACGACTCGCGCGCGGTCCGCCCCGGTGACCTGTACGCCGCCCTCCCGGGCGCCCGGCTGCACGGCGCCGACTTCGTCACCCAGGCCGCGAGCCTGGGCGCCGTGGCCGTGCTCACCGACCCCACGGGCGCCGAGCGCGCCGCCGCGTCCGGGCTGCCCGTCCTGGTGGTCGAGGACCCGCGCGGGCGGATGGGAGAGCTGGCGGCCACGATCTACCGCCACCCGGGCCGCGACCTGCTCCAGATCGGCATCACCGGCACCTCCGGCAAGACCACCACCGCCTACCTGGTGGAGGGCGGCCTGAAGACCGTCCGTTCGACCGGTCTCATCGGCACCGTCGAGATCCGCATCGGCGACGAGCGCATCAAGTCCGAGCGCACCACGCCCGAAGCCACCGACCTCCAGGCCCTGTTCGCCGTCATGCGCGAAGGGGGCGTCGAGGCCGTCGCCATGGAGGTCTCCAGCCACGCCCTGGTCCTCGGCCGGGTCGACGGCTGCGTCTTCGACATCGCCGTCTTCACCAACCTCAGCCCGGAACACATGGAGTTCCACTCCGACATGGAGGACTACTTCCGGGCCAAGGCGCAGCTGTTCACGCCGGAACGCAGCGCATTCGGCGTGGTCAACGCCGACGACGAGTACGGCCGCCGGCTCGCGAAGGAGGCGACCGTGCCGGTCGTCACCTACTCCGCCGAGGGCCACCCCGACGCCGACTGGCGCGCCCAGGACGTCCAGGTCGGTCCCATGGACTCGACGTTCACCGTCCTCGGCCCGAACGGCGAGCGCGTGCACGCGAAGTCGCCGCTGCCGGGCCCCTTCAACGTGGCGAACACCCTCGCCGCCATCGTCGCCCTCGCCGCGGCCGGCCTCGACCCGCAGACCGCCGCCGACGGCATCGCCGCCGTCCCGGGCGTCCCGGGCCGCCTGGAGCGCGTCGACGCCGGGCAGCCCTACCTGGCGGTGGTCGACTACGCCCACAAGACCGACGCCGTCGAGTCGGTGCTCAAGGCGCTGCGCAAGGTCACCAAGGGCCGGCTGCACGTCGTCCTCGGCTGCGGCGGCGACCGCGACCGGACCAAGCGCGCTCCGATGGGCGCCGCCGTGGCCCGGCTCGCCGACACGGCCGTGCTGACCTCCGACAACCCCCGCTCCGAGGATCCCCTCGCGATCCTCGCGACCATGCTCCAGGGCGCGGCCTCCGTGCCCGCGCACGAGCGCGGCGAGGTCCTCCTCTTCGAGGACCGGGCCGCCGCCGTCGCCGCCGCCGTGGGCCGCGCCCAGGCCGGCGACACCGTGCTGGTCGCGGGCAAGGGCCACGAGCAGGGCCAGGACATCGCCGGCGTGGTCCGTCCCTTCGACGACCGCCAGGTGCTCCGCGAAGCCATCCAGAAGACCCAGGGATGAAAATCCAGAAGACCCAGGGGATGAACTTGTGATCGCCCTCTCCCTCGCCGAGATCGCAGCAGTCGTCGGCGGGCAGACGCACGACATACCGGATCCGTCCGTACAGGTCACGGGGCCGGTCGTCCGGGACTCCCGCGAGGTGGTGCCCGGCAGCCTGTTCGCCGCCTTCGTCGGCGAGCGCGTGGACGGCCACGACTACGCCCGGGCGGTGACCGAGGCGGGCGCGGTGGCCGTGCTGGCCTCCCGCCCGGTCGGCGTCCCCGCGATCGTCGTCGAGGACGTCCAGACGGCCCTCGGCGCTCTCGCCCGGCACGTCGTACGCCGGCTCGGCGCGACCCTCGTCGCCCTGACCGGCTCGGCCGGCAAGACCAGCACCAAGGACCTCATCGCCCAGGTGCTGCGGCGCAAGGCACCGACGGTGTTCACGCCCGGCTCGCTCAACAACGAGATCGGGCTGCCGCTGACCGCCCTGTCCGCCACCGAGGAGACACGGTTCCTCGTGCTGGAGATGGGCGCCCGGGGCATCGGGCACATCCGCTACCTCACCGGCCTCACCCCGCCGAGGATCGGCCTGGTGCTCAACGTCGGCAGCGCCCACATCGGCGAGTTCGGCGGACGTGAGCAGATCGCCCAGGCCAAGGGCGAACTCGTGGAGGCGCTTCCCCCGGCGGAGGAGGGCGGCGTGGCGATCCTCAACGCCGACGACCCGCTGGTGCGGGCCATGGCCTCCCGTACCAAGGCGAAGGTGGTCCTTTTCGGAGAGTCGGCCGAAGCGGACGTACGGGCCGAGAACGTACGACTCACGGACAGCGGACAGCCCTCCTTCAGGCTTCACACACCCTCCGGTGCAAGTGATCTGACGATGCGCCTGTACGGTGAGCACCACGTGTCGAACGCGCTCGCCGCGGCCGCCGTCGCCCATGAGCTGGGCATGTCCGCGGAAGAGATCGCCACCGCGCTCTCCGAGGCGGGCTCCCTCTCCCGCTGGCGCATGGAGGTCACCGAGCGCCCGGACGGCGTGACCATCGTCAACGACGCCTACAACGCCAACCCCGAGTCCATGCGGGCCGCCCTCAGGGCGCTCGCGGCCATGGGCAAGGGGTGCCGCACGTGGGCGGTGCTCGGCAAGATGGCCGAGCTGGGGGACGAGGCGCTCGCCGAGCACGACGCCGTCGGACGGCTCGCCGTCCGGCTCAACGTCAGCAAGCTCGTCGCCGTCGGGGGGATTGAGGCCTCCTGGCTGCAATTGGGCGCATATAACGAGGGTTCGTGGGGTGAGGAGTCGGTGCACGTGTCCGACGCACAGGCGGCGATCGACCTGTTGCGCAGCGAGTTGCGCCCGGGGGACGTCGTGCTCGTGAAGGCGTCCCGTTCGGTGGGTCTGGAGAGCGTCGCCCAGGCGCTCGTCGAGACCGGTGCCGAGGGTGAGGTTGCCGCCCGATGATGAAGCAGATCCTGTTCTCAGGAGTCATTGGCCTCTTCCTGACGCTGGTCGGCACCCCGCTGCTGATCAAGCTCCTCGCCCGCAAGGGCTACGGCCAGTACATCCGTGACGACGGCCCGCGCGAGCACGCCAGCAAGCGCGGTACGCCGACCATGGGCGGTATCGCCTTCATCCTGGCGACGATCGCCGCGTACTTCCTGAGCAAGCTCATCACCGGTTACCCGCCCACCTACTCCGGGCTGCTGGTCCTCGGCCTGATGTTCGGCATGGGCCTGGTCGGCTTCCTCGACGACTACATCAAGATCGTCAAGCGTCGCTCGCTGGGCCTGCGGGCCAAGGCCAAGATGGCCGGCCAGCTGATCGTCGGCATCGCCTTCGCCGTGCTGTCGCTGCAGTTCTCCGACGCCCGCGGCAACACCCCGGCCTCCACCAAGCTGTCGTTCATCACCGACTTCGGCTGGTCCATCGGCCCGGTGCTGTTCGTCGTCTGGGCCCTGTTCATGATCCTCGCCATGTCGAACGGCGTGAACCTCACCGACGGTCTGGACGGTCTGGCCACCGGCGCCTCCGTGCTCGTCTTCGGCGCCTACACGTTCATCGGCGTCTGGCAGTTCCAGGAGTCCTGCGCCAACGCGCAGACCCTCACCAACCCCGGCGCCTGCTACGAGGTGCGCGACCCGCTGGACCTGGCCGTGGTCGCCTCCGCGCTGATGGGTGCCTGCCTCGGCTTCCTGTGGTGGAACACCTCGCCGGCGAAGATCTTCATGGGCGACACCGGCTCGCTCGCCCTCGGCGGTGTCCTCACCGGCCTGGCCATCCTCTCCCGCACGGAGCTGCTGGTGGCCATCATGGGCGGTCTGTTCGTCCTCATCACCATGTCGGTCGTCATCCAGGTCGGCTCCTTCCGGCTCACCGGCAAGCGCGTCTTCCGGATGGCACCGCTCCAGCACCACTTCGAACTCAAGGGCTGGTCCGAAGTCCTGGTGGTGGTCCGGTTCTGGATCATCCAGGGCATCTGCGTGATCGTCGGACTGGGCCTCTTCTACGCGGGATGGGCAGCGGACAAGTGACCTCCTCGGTGCCTTCTGGGCCTTCCGACTTCCAGGGCAAGCGCGTCACCGTCGCCGGGCTCGGCGTCTCCGGCGTCCCGGCGGCGAAAGTGCTGCACGCGCGCGGGGCGGTCGTCACGGTCGTCAACGACGGCGACGACGCACGCGCGCGGGAACAGGCCGCGGAGCTGGAGGCGCTCGGCATCACCGTGCGCCTCGGCGACGGCGAGATCCTGCCGGAGGGCACCGAGCTGATCGTCACCGCGCCGGGCTGGAAGCCCGACAAGCCGCTGTTCCTCGCCGCGGAGAAGGCCGGCGTGCCGGTCTGGGGCGACGTGGAGCTGGCCTGGCGGCTGCGCGGCCCCCACGCGGCCCCGTGGCTGGCCGTGACGGGCACCAACGGCAAGACCACGACCGTCCAGATGCTCGCCTCCATCCTGAAGGCGGCGGGCCTGCGCACGGCCGCCGTGGGCAACATCGGCGTCTCCCTGCTGGACGCGGTCCTCGGCGAGGAGCGGTACGACGTGCTCGCCGTCGAGCTGTCCAGCTACCAGCTCCACTGGGCGCCCTCCCTGCGGGCGCACTCCGCGGTGGTCCTCAACCTCGCCCCGGACCATCTCGACTGGCACGGCTCCATGGAGGCGTACGCGCGCGACAAGGGCCGCATCTACGAGGGCAACAAGGTCGCCTGCGTCTACAACGTCGCCGACAAGGCCACCGAGGACCTCGTGCGCGAGGCCGACGTCGAAGAGGGCTGCCGGGCCATCGGATTCACCCTCGGCACGCCCGGGCCCTCCCAACTCGGCGTCGTGGACGGCATCCTGGTCGACCGTGCCTTCGTCGAGAACCGGCACGAGAACGCGCAGGAGTTGGCCGAGGTCTCCGACGTCGACCCGCCCGCGCCGCACAACATCGCCAACGCCCTTGCCGCCGCGGCCCTCGCCCGCGCCTTCGGAGTGCCCGCGAGCGCCGTACGGGACGGCCTGCGGGCCTTCCGCCCGGACGCCCACCGCATCGCGCACGTCGCCGACATCGACGGGGTGGCGTACGTGGACGACTCCAAGGCGACCAACACCCACGCCGCGGAAGCGTCATTGGCGTCATATGAACCGATCGTATGGATCGCGGGCGGTCTGGCGAAGGGCGCGACCTTCGACGAGCTGGTCGCCAGGTCGGCGAAGCGGCTGCGCGGTGTCGTCCTGATCGGTGCCGACCGCGCCCTGATCCGGGACGCCCTCGCGCGACACGCGCCGGAAGTACCCGTGGTCGACCTCGACCGGACCGACACTGGGGCGATGCTCCAGGCGGTGACGGAAGCGAAGCGGCTGGCTCAGCCCGGCGACACGGTGCTGCTGGCCCCGGCCTGTGCCTCCATGGACATGTTCACCAACTACAACCAGCGCGGTGACGCGTTCGCGGCGGCGGTCCGCGAACTCGGCGCCTGACCCCGGCCGCCTGCCGGGCGGATCTTGGGAGGGACGCGTGGGACGGTCGACGTTCAGCGGAGGCGCCGATGCCCAGTAGCCGTACCGGCCGGCCACCCGTGCAGCGGGCGTCCCGGCGCCCGCGGTCCACCGTTCCCCGGCCCCCGCGCGAGAACCCCGTACAACGGCTCTACACGCGGGCGCGCAGGGCCTGGGACCGGCCGCTGACCGCCTACTACCTGATCGTCGGCGGCAGTGTGCTGATCACCGTGCTGGGCCTGGTGATGGTCTACTCGGCCTCCCAGATCACCGCGCTCCAGCTCTCGCTGCCCGGGTCGTACTTCTTCCGCAAGCAGTTCCTCGCCGCACTCATCGGCGGCGCACTGCTGTTCGCCGCCTCCCGCATGCCGGTGAAACTGCACCGGGCGCTGGCCTACCCGATCCTCGCCGGCGCCGTCTTCCTGATGGCCCTGGTGCAGGTGCCCGGGATAGGGATGGCGGTCAACGGCAACCAGAACTGGATCTCCCTCGGCGGCTCCTTCCAGATCCAGCCCAGCGAGTTCGGCAAGCTGGCCCTGGTGCTGTGGGGCGCGGACCTGATCGCCCGCAAGCAGGAGAGGAAGCTGCTGACCCAGTGGAAGCACATGCTGGTGCCGCTGGTCCCGGTCGCGTTCCTGCTGCTCGGGCTGATCATGCTCGGCGGTGACATGGGCACCGCGATCATCCTCACGGCGATCCTCTTCGGCCTGCTCTGGCTGGCGGGCGCGCCGACCCGGCTGTTCGCGGGCGTGCTGTCCGTCGCCGGCCTGATCGGTGTGACGCTCATCAAGACGAGCCCCAACCGGATGGCCCGCCTCGCCTGCATCGGTGCCACCGAGCCCAAGGCCGGGGTCGCCGACTGCTGGCAGGCCGTGCACGGCATCTACGCGCTGGCCTCCGGCGGACTCTTCGGCTCCGGACTCGGCGCGAGTGTGGAAAAATGGGGCCAACTCCCGGAAGCCCACACCGACTTCATCTTCGCCGTCACCGGTGAGGAACTGGGCCTGGCGGGGACACTGTCGGTGCTCGCCCTGTTCGCGGCTCTAGGCTATGCGGGTATCCGCGTGGCCGGACGCACGGAGGACCCCTTCGTGAGGTACGCCGCGGGAGGCGTGACCACCTGGATCACCGCCCAGGCGGTGATCAACATCGGTGCGGTGCTCGGTCTGCTGCCGATCGCCGGTGTCCCCCTCCCGCTGTTCTCCTACGGAGGGTCCGCCCTGCTGCCGACCATGTTCGCCATCGGGCTGCTGATCGCCTTCGCGCGCGACGAGCCCGCTGCGCGGGCAGCGCTTGCGATGCGGCAACCTCGCTTTGGTAGAAAGCGGGCGGGAGGCTCCGGTGCCGAGCGGGGGCCTCGGAGATGGAACACGATGCGACGGCGTGCCTCGGCGGCGCGTTCGTCCGGAGAGCGGTGAATTTCGGTGCATGTCGTACTCGCCGGTGGAGGGACCGCCGGCCACATCGAGCCCGCGCTCGCCCTCGCGGACGCCCTGCGCAGGCAGGACCCGACCGTGGGGATCACGGCCCTGGGCACGGAGCGCGGCCTGGAGACCCGGCTCGTCCCGGAGCGCGGCTACGAGCTCGCGCTGATCCCGGCGGTGCCGCTGCCGCGCAAGCCCACCCCCGAGCTGATCACCGTCCCGGGCCGGCTGCGCGGCACGATCAAGGCCGCCGAGCAGATCCTGGAGCGCACCAAGGCGGACTGCGTGGTCGGCTTCGGCGGCTACGTCGCCCTGCCCGGCTATCTGGCCGCCAAGCGCCTCGGCGTGCCGATCGTGATCCACGAGGCCAACGCCCGACCGGGCCTGGCCAACAAGATCGGCTCGCGGTACGCGGCCCGGGTCGCCGTCTCCACCCCGGACAGCAAGCTGCGTGACGCCCGCTACATCGGCATCCCGCTGCGCCGCTCCATCGCCACGCTGGACCGCGCCGCCGTACGGCCCGAGGCCCGCCACCGCTTCGGCCTCGACCCCAACCTGCCCACGCTGCTCGTCTCCGGCGGCTCGCAGGGTGCCCGGCGGCTGAACGAGGTGACGCAGGCGGTCGCCCCGTGGCTCCAGCAGGCCGGTATCCAGATCCTGCACGCGGTCGGCCCGAAGAACGAACTGCCGCAGGTCCACCAGATGCCGGGAATGCCCCCCTATATCCCGGTAAGTTACCTGGACCGGATGGACCTCGCGTACGCGGCGGCCGACATGATGCTCTGCCGCGCGGGCGCGATGACCGTCGCCGAACTCTCCGCCGTCGGACTCCCGGCCGCCTACGTCCCGCTGCCCATCGGCAACGGCGAACAGCGGCTCAACGCCCAGCCGGTGGTCAAGGCCGGCGGCGGGCTCCTGGTCGACGACGCGGACCTGACCCCCGAGTGGGTGCAGCAGAACGTGCTGCCCGTGCTCGCCGACCCGCACCGGCTGTACGAGATGTCCCGCGCGGCGAGCGAGTTCGGCCGCCGGGACGCCGACGACCTGCTCGTCGGCATGGTGTACGAGGCGATCGCCTCGCGCCGGTAGGACCGTATGACGAAAGGGCAGTGAGCAGCGTGGCCGGACCCTCCACCGCCGAGCGCGGTGAACGCCAGCAGGAGTCGTCCGGCCCGCCGCCCGCCCGAGGGCTCCATCGGCGGCGCCTTCGTGCGATCGTCGCCCTCGTCGCCCTCCTCGTGCTCCTCGGGGGCGGTTCCGCCTGGGCGCTGTACGGCTCCACATGGCTGCGCGTCGAGCACGTCTCGGTGTCGGGCACGCGTGTGCTGACCCCGGCCGAGGTGCGTGAGGCGGCGGCCGTGCCGGTCGGAAAACCGATGATTTCCGCCGACACGGGTGCGATCGCAGCCCGACTTCGCCGGAAATTGCCCCGAATTGACACCGTAGACGTGGTTCGTTCCTGGCCGCATGGAATCGGCCTGGAAGTGATTGAGCGCACTCCGGTGCTGTTGATCCGAAAGGGCGCGAACTTCGTCGAGGTCGATGACGACGGTGTCCGGTTCGCCACGGTCGCGCAGGCGCCGGACGGCGTTCCGACGCTGGAGCTGTCCGCTTCCCGGACGGGTCCGGGTGCCGCCAGCTTCCGGCGCTTCGGCGCCGACCGGCTGGTGCGCGAGGCGGTCCGGGTCGCGGGGGACCTGCCGGCCGCCGTGGCGAAGACCGCCCGGTCCGTCCGCGTGCGCACCTACGACGACATCTCGCTGGAGTTGGCCGACGGCCGCACCGTCGCGTGGGGCAGCGACGAACAGGGCCGCGCCAAGGCACGGGCCCTCACGGCTCTCATGAAAGCATCTCCCGGCGCGCGGCACTTCGATGTCAGCGTCCCCATCGCCCCTGCGTCATCGGGGAGTTGACGCACATCAGCGCAGGCCAGCACCCTGGTTGGGCACTGCTACGGCTGATCACATAGGGTGAAAAGAAAAACGGGAGGTTCGGCGTGTTCGTTGAACGGGCGCCACTTGTCGACTTAGTGTCCTGTTCAGAAGACTCCAGGGAACAGACACACTGGTAACCCTAAACTTCAGGGTTAGGGTTCGGGTCGGCGCTACGGACCGTCCCATTCGGCATCCGTCGTCCCGGCGCGGGGCACCGCACGGCGGCGACAACGTAATTCGAGGCGAGAGGCCTTCGACGTGGCAGCACCGCAGAACTACCTCGCAGTCATCAAGGTCATCGGTGTCGGCGGCGGTGGTGTCAATGCCATCAACCGGATGATCGAGGTCGGTCTCAAGGGCGTCGAGTTCATCGCCATCAACACCGACGCACAGGCGCTGTTGATGAGCGACGCCGACGTCAAGCTCGACGTCGGCCGCGAACTCACCCGCGGACTCGGCGCCGGAGCCAACCCGGCCGTCGGCCGCAAGGCCGCCGAGGACCACCGCGAGGAGATCGAGGAGGTCCTCAAGGGGGCCGACATGGTCTTCGTGACGGCCGGTGAAGGCGGCGGCACCGGCACCGGCGGCGCGCCCGTCGTGGCCAACATCGCGCGCTCGCTCGGCGCCCTCACCATCGGCGTGGTCACCCGCCCGTTCACCTTCGAGGGACGGCGCCGCGCGAACCAGGCCGAGGACGGCATCGCCGAACTCCGCGAAGAGGTCGACACCCTCATCGTCATCCCGAACGACCGGCTGCTGTCCATCTCGGACCGCCAGGTCTCGGTCCTGGACGCCTTCAAGTCCGCTGACCAGGTCCTGCTCTCCGGTGTTCAGGGCATCACCGACCTCATCACCACCCCCGGCCTGATCAACCTCGACTTCGCCGACGTCAAGTCGGTCATGTCCGAGGCCGGTTCGGCCCTCATGGGCATCGGCTCGGCCCGCGGCGACGACCGCGCGGTGGCCGCGGCCGAGATGGCGATCTCCTCGCCGCTGCTGGAGGCGTCCATCGACGGCGCCCGGGGCGTGCTGCTCTCCATCTCCGGCGGCTCCGACCTCGGCCTGTTCGAGATCAACGAGGCCGCCCAGCTGGTCAGCGAGGCCGCCCACCCCGAGGCCAACATCATCTTCGGCGCGGTCATCGACGACGCCCTCGGCGACGAGGTCCGGGTCACCGTGATCGCGGCCGGCTTCGACGGCGGTCAGCCCCCGGCCCGCCGGGACAACGTCCTCGGCACGGCCTCCGCCGGCTCCGCCCCCGCCCGCCGCGAGGAGCCCGCTCCGGCCCGGCCGAGCGAGCCGAGCCGTCCGTCCTTCGGCTCGCTGGGCAGCGTCAAGCCGAAGGAGGAGCCGGAGCCGGCGCCCGAGCCGGTGGCCGAGATCCCGGTCGCCCCGCCGGTGACGCCGGCGCCCCGGACCTACTCGGACAGCGCGGCCGAGGAGCTGGACGTCCCGGACTTCCTCAAGTGATAGGACAGCGCGAGAGCGTGAGCGGCGCGCACTTCGCCTTCACCGACCGGTGGGGCGGGGTGAGCGCCGCTCCGTATGAGGAGCTGAACCTCGGCGGCGCGGTCGGCGACGCGCCCGAGGCGGTACGGGGCAACCGGGAGCTGGCGGCCAAGTCGCTGGGCCTGGACCCCGGCCGGGTCGTCTGGATGAACCAGGTGCACGGCGCCGACGTCGCCGTGGTGGACGAGCCGTGGGGCGAGAAGCCGGTGCCGGAGGTCGACGCGATCGTCACCGCCCGGCGCGGGCTCGCCCTCGCCGTCCTCACCGCCGACTGCGTGCCGGTGCTGCTGGCCGACCCCGTCGCCGGGATCGTCGCGGCGGCCCACGCCGGCCGGCCCGGCATGGTCAAGGGGGTCGTCCCCGCCGCCGTACGCGCCATGGTCGGACTCGGTGCCGAGGCGCGCCGGATCGTCGCCCGCACCGGCCCGTCCGTGTGCGGCCGGTGCTACGAGGTGCCGGAGGCGATGCGCGCCGAGGTGGCCGCCGTCGTGCCGGCGGCGCACGCCGAAACGAGCTGGGGCACGCCGGCGCTCGACGTGAGCGCCGGGGTGCACGCGCAGCTCGACCGGCTCGGGGTGTGCGACCGGGCGCAGGCGCCGGTGTGCACGCTGGAGTCGGACGACCACTTCTCGTACCGCCGCGACCGCGCCACCGGGCGGCTCGCGGGCTATGTCTGGCTGGACTGATGGGGCATGACGGACCGTAAGACCGAACTCGCCGCGAACCTGGCGAAGGTGGAGGAGCGCATCGCCGCCGCGTGCGCGGCGGCCGGGCGCGCGCGGGAGGAGGTGACCCTGATCGTGGTCACCAAGACCTACCCGGCGAGCGATGTGCGGATCCTGTCGGAACTCGGTGTGCGCCATGTCGCCGAGAACCGCGACCAGGACGCGGCCCCGAAGGCAGCGGCTTGCGCGGATCTGCCCCTGAAGTGGCACTTTGTCGGTCAGTTGCAGACCAACAAGGTGCGTTCCGTGGTCGGTTACGCCGATGTCGTGCAGTCCGTCGACCGTTCCCGGCTCGTCGCCGCGCTGTCGAAGGAGGCGGTGCGGGCGGAGCGCGAGGTGGGCTGTCTCATCCAGGTCGCGTTCGACGCCGGCGCGAGCGGCAGGGGCGACCGCGGTGGCGTGGCCCCGGAAGGAATCGAAGAGTTGGCCGACCTCGTCGCCGAGGCGCCCGGGCTGCGGCTCGACGGACTGATGACCGTCGCTCCGCTCACCGGGGAGTACGCGGGACGCGAACAGGCGGCGTTCGAGCGCCTGGTGGTTTTGTCGACTGACCTGCGCCGAGCCCATCCGGCTGCAACCATGGTGTCGGCAGGGATGAGCGCGGACCTCGAACAGGCCGTGGCCGCCGGGGCGACACATGTGCGCGTCGGCACCGCGGTACTCGGAGTCCGCCCCAGGCTCGGGTAACGTCGCCAGGAAGTCGGACCACAGCAGAAAATATGGTCAGTGCGCGCCAAGGCGGGCACAACGACCACGTGGATCGCGGGCATTTGGCAGTCGTCAGTCGATCCACCACAGAGCGGAGGACTCAGAGCATGGCCGGCGCGATGCGCAAGATGGCGGTCTACCTCGGCCTCGTGGAGGACGATGGGTACGACGGCCGCGGATTCGACCCCGACGACGACTTCGAGCCCGAGTTGGACCCGGAGCCCGAGCGGGACCATCGACGGCACGAGCCGTCGCACCAGTCGCACGGTGCACATCAGTCCCAAAGGGACGAAGAGGTGCGAATCGTACAACCGCCCGCGCCTCGCGAACCGGTGGCCCGTTCGACTTCGCTCGCCGCGGAATCCGGACGCCCGGCGCGGATCGCGCCCGTGGCATCCATCACACAAGAACGTCAGTCCCTGGAGAAGAACGCGCCGGTGATCATGCCCAAGGTCGTGTCGGAACGAGAGCCTTACCGGATCACCACGCTTCACCCGCGGACCTACAACGAGGCCCGTACCATCGGGGAACACTTCCGTGAGGGCACCCCGGTGATCATGAATCTGACTGAGATGGATGACACAGACGCCAAGCGACTTGTCGACTTTGCGGCCGGTTTGGTGTTTGGTCTTCACGGCAGCATCGAGCGGGTGACGCAGAAGGTGTTCCTGTTGTCTCCTGCTAACGTCGATGTCACGGCGGAGGACAAGGCCCGCATCGCAGAGGGCGGGTTCTTCAACCAGAGCTGAGACGTATGACCGGATCGAAGCACGGAAGAGCACGGAACAGGGGAGAGGGAACCACAGGCCATGAGCGTGTTCGCGCAGGTGATCTACATCGC
The DNA here is from genome assembly GCF_044329325.1 of Streptomyces sp. NPDC017676. Classification (NCBI taxonomy): domain Bacteria; kingdom Bacillati; phylum Actinomycetota; class Actinomycetes; order Kitasatosporales; family Streptomycetaceae; genus Streptomyces; species Streptomyces sp. NPDC017676. The sequence goes on from NZ_JBIRJA010000007.1 coordinate 82,286, forward strand.
GCTGATGGTGTTCCTCGTCGTGCTCATCTTCCGGCTGGTCATGGACTACGTTTTCCAGTTCGCCCGCTCGTGGCAACCCGGCAAGGCGATGGTGGTCGTACTGGAGGCCACCTACACTGTCACCGATCCACCGCTGAAGCTTCTGCGGCGGTTCATCCCGCCGCTGCGTCTCGGGGGCGTGGCGCTCGACCTGTCCTTCTTCGTACTGATGATCATCGTCTACATTCTCATCTCCATCGCGCAGAGCTTCGTGAGATGAGGGTGGGGACGATCCGGTCTTGCCGACTGCCGATGACTACGTTGAGGTGAAGAGATGCCGTTGACCCCCGAGGACGTGCGGAACAAGCAGTTCACGACCGTCCGCCTCCGAGAAGGCTATGACGAGGACGAGGTCGATGCCTTCCTCGACGAGGTCGAAGCCGAACTGACCCGTCTGCTCCGCGAGAACGAGGACCTGCGCGCCAAGCTGGCCGCGGCCACCCGCGCCGCCGCGCAGAACCAGCAGAACGCGCGCAAGCCCCCGGAGCAGGACCAGCAGCAGCACCAGCAGCAGGGCATGCGGGGTCCCGGCGCTCCGGTGCCCGCCGGGATATCGGGCCCGCCGCAGCAGCAGATGGGTGGCCCCATGGGTGGTCCGCCCCAGCTGCCGAGCGGTGCCCCGCAGCTGCCCGCCGGCCCCGGCGGTCAGGGCGGCCCGCAGGGTCCCGGCCCGATGGGCCAGGGTCCGATGGGTCAGGGTCCGATGGGCGGCCAGCCGCCCATGCAGCAGCAGATGGGCGGCCCGATGGGCGGTCCCATGGGTGGCCCCATGGGCGGTCCGATGGGCGGCCCCGGTCAGGGCCCCGGTGGCGACAGCGCCGCCCGTGTCCTCTCGCTGGCCCAGCAGACCGCCGACCAGGCGATCGCCGAGGCCCGCTCCGAGGCCAACAAGATCGTCGGCGAGGCCCGCAGCCGCGCCGAGGGTCTGGAGCGTGACGCCCGTGCCAAGGCCGACGCCCTGGAGCGGGACGCGCAGGAGAAGCACCGCGTCGCCATGGGCTCCCTGGAGTCCGCCCGCGCGACGCTGGAGCGCAAGGTCGAGGACCTGCGCGGCTTCGAGCGCGAGTACCGCACGCGCCTGAAGTCGTACCTGGAGTCGCAGCTCCGTCAGCTGGAGACGCAGGCCGACGACTCGCTGGCCCCGCCGCGCACCCCGGCCACCGCGTCCCTGCCGCCGTCCCCGGCGCCCTCCATGGCCCCGGCCGGCGCCGGCGCCCCGTCCTACGGCGGCAACCAGACGATGGGCGGCAACCCCTCGCCGTCCGGCCCGTCCTACGGCGGTCAGCAGCAGATGACCCCGGCCATGACCCAGCCCATGGCCCCGGTCCGCCCGCAGGGCCCGTCCCCGATGGGTCAGGCTCCCTCGCCGATGCGTGGGTTCCTGATCGACGAGGACGACAACTGAGCACCGGGCACCAGTACGACAACGGCGTCGGCAGCGTCTGATAGGGCGGGCCCCCTGGACTTCGGTCCTGGGGGCCCGCCCTTTTCACGCGGGTTGCGTGCGGACGGAACCGTGCAGGAAGGGCCCGGCCTCCCCGAGGGAGGCCGGGCCCTTCGCGGACCGCTCGGCGCTTACGCCTTGCGCAGCCGGAACGTGAGGGACAGCCCCTCGTCGGTGAACGGCTCGCCGAAGCTGTCGTCGGCCTCGCCCTGCCCGAAGTCGGTCGACAGGACCTCGTCGGCGATCAGCCCCGCGTGCTCGGCGAGGGCCGCCACCACGGCCGGGTCCGTGGAGGTCCAGCGCAGCGCGATCCGGTCGGCGACGTCCAGCCCGCTGTTCTTGCGGGCCTCCTGGATCAGCCGGATCGCGTCACGGGCCAGGCCCGCCTGCCGCAGCTCCTCGGTGATCTCCAGGTCCAGCGCCACCGTGGCGCCCGAGTCGGAGGCCACCGACCAGCCCTCGCGCGGGGTCTCCGTGATGATCACCTCATCGGGGGCGAGGGTGACCGTCTCACCGTCGACCTCCACGGAGGCCGTGCCCTCACGCAGGGCGAGGGACAGCGCGGCGGCGTCGGCGGCGGCGATCGCCTTCGCCACGTCCTGCACCCGCTTGCCGAACCGCTTGCCGAGCGCCCGGAAGTTGGCCTTCGCGGTCGTGTCGACCAGGCTGCCGCCGACCTCGCTGAGCGACGCCAGTCCCTCGACGTTCAGCTCCTCCGTGATCTGCGCGTGCAGCTCCCGGTCCAGGGCCTCGAACCCGGCCGCCGCGATCAGCGCCCGGGACAGCGGCTGACGCGTCTTGACACCGGACTCCGCGCGCGTGGCGCGGCCCAGCTCCACCAGCCGGCGGACGAGGACCATCTGCTTCGACAGCTCCGGGTCGATCGCCGACAGGTCCGCCTCCGGCCAGGTGGCCAGGTGCACGGACTCCGGCGCGCCCGGGGTGACCGGAACGACCAGGTCCTGCCACACCCGCTCGGTGATGAACGGGGTGATCGGCGCCATCAGCTTGGTGACCGTCTCCAGCACCTCGTGCAGCGTGCGCAGCGCGGCCTTGTCGCCCTGCCAGAAGCGGCGGCGGGAACGGCGGACGTACCAGTTCGACAGGTCGTCGACGAACGCGGACAGCAGCTTGCCGGCGCGCTGGGTGTCGTACGCCTCCAGCGCCTGCGTCACCTGGTCGGTGAGCGCGTGCAGCTCGGAGAGCAGCCAGCGGTCCAGCACCGGACGCTCGGCCGGCGCCGGGTCCGCCGCGGACGGCGCCCAGTTCGACGTACGGGCGTACAGGGCCTGGAAGGCGACCGTGTTCCAGTAGGTCAGCAGCGTCTTGCGGACGACCTCCTGGATGGTGCCGTGGCCCACCCGGCGGGCGGCCCACGGGGAGCCGCCGGCCGCCATGAACCAGCGCACCGCGTCCGCGCCGTGCTGGTCCATGAGCGGGATCGGCTGCAGGATGTTGCCCAGGTGCTTGGACATCTTGCGGCCGTCCTCGGCCAGGATGTGGCCCAGGCATACGACGTTCTCGTACGACGACTTGTCGAAGACGAGCGTGCCGACGGCCATCAGCGTGTAGAACCAGCCACGGGTCTGGTCGATCGCCTCGGAGATGAACTGCGCCGGGTACCGGCTCTCGAACAGCTCCTTGTTCTTGTACGGGTAGCCCCACTGCGCGAACGGCATCGAGCCCGAGTCGTACCAGGCGTCGATGACCTCCGGCACGCGCGTGGCCGTCGCGCCGCAGCCCTCGTGCGGGCAGGCGAAGGTGACCTCGTCGATGTACGGGCGGTGCGGGTCGAGGCCCGACTGGTCGGTGCCGGTCAGCTCGCTCAGCTCGGTGAGGGAGCCGACACAGGTGAGGTGCTCCTCCTCGCAGCGCCAGATCGGCAGCGGGGTGCCCCAGTAGCGGTTGCGGGACAGCGCCCAGTCGATGTTGTTGTTCAGCCAGTCGCCGTACCGGCCGTGCTTGACCGTCTCCGGGAACCAGTTGGTCTTCTCGTTCTCCTGGATGAGCCGGTCCTTGATGGCCGTCGTGCGGATGTACCAGGAGGGCTGCGCGTAGTAGAGCAGCGCGGTGTGGCAGCGCCAGCAGTGCGGGTAGCTGTGTTCGTACGGCAGGTGCTTGAACAGCAGGCCGCGCTGGTTCAGGTCGTCGGTGAGCTTTTCGTCCGCCTTCTTGAAGAAGACGCCGCCGACCAGCGGGACGCCCTCGTCGAAGGTGCCGTCCGGGCGGACCGGGTTCACGACCGGCAGGCCGTAGGAGCGGCAGACCTTGAGGTCGTCCTCACCGAAGGCCGGGGACTGGTGCACCAGACCCGTACCGTCGTCGGTGGTGACGTACTCGGCGTTCACGACGAAGTGCGCCGGCTCCGGGAACTCCACCAGCTCGAACGGACGTTGATACGTCCAGCGCTCCATCTCGGCGCCGGTGAAGGTCTGGCCCGTGGTCTCCCAGCCCTCGCCGAGCGCCTTGGCGACGAGCGGCTCGGCGACGACGAGCTTCTCCTCGCCGTCGGTGGCGACCACGTAGGTCACCTCCGGGTGCGCGGCGACCGCCGTGTTGGACACCAGGGTCCAGGGGGTCGTCGTCCACACCAGGAGCGCCGCCTGGCCGGCGAGCGGACCGGAGGTGAGCGGGAAACGGACGTACACCGACGGGTCGACGACCGTCTCGTAGCCCTGTGCCAGCTCGTGGTCGGACAGGCCGGTGCCGCAGCGCGGGCACCAGGGGGCGACCCGGTAGTCCTGGGTGAGGAGACCCTTGTCGAAGATCTGCTTCAGCGACCACCACACCGACTGCACGTAGTCGGGGTCCATGGTCCGGTAGGCGTCGTCCAGGTCGACCCAGTAGCCCATGCGGGTCGTCAGCTCGGTGAACGCGTCGGTGTGCCGGGTCACGGACTCGCGGCACTTGGCGTTGAACTCGGCGATGCCGTACGCCTCGATGTCCGGCTTGCCGGAGAAGCCCAGCTCCTTCTCGACGGCCAGCTCGACGGGCAGGCCGTGGCAGTCCCAGCCGGCCTTGCGGGCCACGTGGTAGCCGCGCATGGTGCGGAAGCGGGGGAAGACGTCCTTGAAGACGCGGGCCTCGATGTGGTGGGCGCCGGGCATGCCGTTCGCGGTGGGCGGGCCCTCGTAGAACACCCATTCCGGGCGGCCCTCGGACTGCTCCAGGCTCTTGGCGAAGATCTTCTGCTCGCGCCAGAAGTCGAGCACGGCGTGCTCAAGAGCGGGCAGGTCGACCTGTGCGGGCACCTGGCGGTACGTCGGCGCTGTCATCTGCGAGCATCCTCCAACGGACTTGCTGCCTTCCGTCGGAGGGACGAGAGCCTTCGTTCCTGTCTACGCCGTGTGCGGCGCGCTCCCGCGGTACCACCCTCCTTGGCTCTCCGCCGCGTCGTACGCGCCGGTGAGCCCCCTCATTGGGGTCGCGAAGCCGGTTCTACTCGCCGCCGCCCTGCGGCTGCGGCTTTCTTCCGGCGGCTCCGGGGTGATCTTCACGTCGCGCTCGCCCCCGGGCTCACACCGTCCCCGGGTCGCTCTGGGCTGCGTACGCCGCTACTCGTCCCCATCCACGCTTCTCGCTCCGCCCAGTGTACGGCTCCGCGCGGACAGCGGCGGACCGGTTTTCCGCGCGGCGGGAGCGGGGCCCGCCGGCCGGGCCGTATGACCCGAATGGCGAGGGGAGCGGGCGCCGGGGTCGGTGCGGGTCCGGTCCGGCGGATTACCCGGCGGGGAGCTGGGCACAACGGATGCATGCCCGTGGCTCGGGGGTGCGGGCGGGCGAATCGGGCGGTGTGCCCCGTTGCCGCGGGACTCAAGTCGATTTATCGTCCCAGCACGATTCGCGTGCAAGATCACAATATGTGAAGGGGCCGCGGCCATGGTGGCGAAGAAGACCGCCGTACAGCAGCCGGCGACCGGGAAGACCGGCGCGAGGCCTGCCACCACGAAGACGGCCCCGGGCAGGACGGCCGCCACGAAGACGGCTGCCAGGAATCCGGTGGCCGAGAAGGCGGCGCCCGTCAGGGCGACTGCCACGAAGAGCGCTGCGAAGACCGGTGCCACGAAGGCCGCTGCCGCGAAGGCGGTGGCTGCCAAGGGGGTCGTCGGCACGGAACCGGCCGCTCCGGGGAAGATCGCGAAGAAGACGGCTGAGAAGAAGACGGGCGAGGAGAAGGCTGCCGAGAAGAAGGCCGCTGGGAAGAAGACCGCTGCGAGGAAGGCGGCGGTGAAGGAAACTGCCGACAAAGCGGCCGTGAAGGAGGTCGTGGGCACCAAGGCGGTCGCCAAGAAGTCGGCCACCAGGGTGACGGCGGCTGACAGGACGGCCGCCGGCAGGACGGTCAACAAGAAGCCGGCCGCGAAGGAGGCCGTGAAGGAGGCGGCCGGGAAGACGGCCGTGACGGAGAAGGCCGCGCTGAAGAAGACGGCCACGAAGAGGTCGGCCGCCCGGCAGACGCCCGCGGCGGAGAAGTCGGCGATGAGGGAAACGGCCGCCAAGAAGGCGGCGGCCGAGGAAACGGCCGGCAAGGAAACGGCCGCCGAAGAGGCGGTCGGGAAGAAGGCCGTCGCCAAGAAGGCCGCCCCCCGGAAGGCCGCCGCCGACAAGGCCGCGGTGAAGGAGACGGCTGACAAGAGCACGACCAAGGACGCGGGCGCGGCGCGGGCCGCGAAGCAGACGGGAGCCACGACGGTGGTTGCGAAGAAGACTCCTGGCACGGCCACGGCGGAACAGACCGCCGTTCCCAAGGCGCGGCTCGGCGCGGTGGAGCCCGGCGAACTGGCGGTACGCCCCGGCGAGGATCCCTGGACCGCGGAAGAGGTCGACGAGGCCCGCGCGGAGCTGCAGTCCGAGCTGGAGCGGCTGCGGGAGGAGATCAGCTCGTCCGAGGCGTCCCTGGTCGGCCTGATGCGGGACTCCGGGGACGGCGCCGGCGACGACCAGGCCGACACGGGCACCAAGAACATCACGCGCGAGCACGAGCTGGCGCTGGCCGCCAACGCGCGCGAGATGCTCACCCAGACCGAGCGCGCCCTGGAACGGCTCGACGCGGGCACCTACGGCCTGTGCGAGAACTGCGGCAACCCCATCGGGAAGGCCCGGATGCAGGCGTTTCCGAGGGCCACGCTGTGCGTGGAGTGCAAGCAGAAGCAGGAACGCCGCTCCTGAGCGTGAGGGGCCCTCAAGGCGTGCCGTAGTCTCGTCCTCAGTCAGGCACCTAGGTTGAGGGACTCACGTGGCAGAGGCGGAGCGGATCATCGGTACGCCGGACACCCCGGACGACGGCGGCGAGCACACGGCGGCGGCCGGAGCACCCGCCGGCACCGGCGCGGCCGGTGCGCCCGGGCAGGCCGGCGCGTCCGGCGCGGGCGAGCAGGGGACCACGGCGGGGCGGACCGGCCGCGGGCGCCGGATCGCCGTGCTGTTCGCGGTGGCCGCGTTCGCGTACGCCCTCGACCTGATCAGCAAGATGCTCGTCGTGTCCCGCCTGGAGGGGCACGCGCCCATCCAGGTGGTCGGGGACCTGCTGGAGCTGCACGCGATCCGGAACCCGGGTGCCGCCTTCGGGTTCGGCGCGGCCTTCACGGTGATCTTCACTCTGATCGCCGCGGCCGTGATCGTCGTGATCATCCGCCTGGCCCGCAAGCTGTACAGCTTCCCCTGGGCGGTCGCGCTCGGCCTGCTGCTCGGCGGCGCGCTCGGCAACCTCACCGACCGGATCTTCCGGGCGCCGGGCGTCTTCGAGGGAGAGGTGGTGGACTTCATCGCGCCCAAGGGGTTCGCGGTGTTCAACCTCGCCGACTCGGCCATCGTGTGCGGCGGCATCCTGATCGTGCTGCTGTCCTTCCGCGGCCTGGACCCCGACGGCACGGTCCACAAGGACTGATCCCGGGGTCCGTCCGGGTTTTCCACAGGCTCGTGCGGAGCCGTCCGGCCCGTCCGGCATACTCGACGGGTGAGCACGATTCCCGAGATCCGTACCCTGCCCGTGCCCGACGGCCTGGAGGGCGAGCGTGTCGACGCCGCCATCTCCCGGATGTTCGGCTTCTCCCGCACGAAGGCGGCGGAGCTGGCCGCGGCCGGCAAGGTCCAGGTCGACGGCGCGGTGGTCGGCAAGTCCGAGCGGGTGCGCGGCGGCGCCTGGCTGGAGGTCGAGATGCCGCAGGCGCCCGCGCCGGTGCAGGTGGTCGCCGAGCCGGTCGAGGGCATGGAGATCGTGCACGACGACGATGACGTGGTCGTGATCGTCAAGCCGGTCGGCGTGGCCGCGCACCCGTCGCCGGGCTGGTCCGGCCCGACCGTGATCGGCGGTCTCGCCGCCGCCGGGTACCGGATCTCCACCTCCGGCGCCGCCGAGCGCCAGGGCATCGTGCACCGCCTGGACGTCGGCACGTCGGGCCTGATGGTGGTCGCCAAGTCGGAGTACGCGTACACGTCGCTCAAGCGCCAGTTCAAGGAACGCACGGTCGACAAGCGCTACCACACCCTGGTCCAGGGCCACCCGGACCCGACGAGCGGGACCATCGACGCCCCGATCGGCCGCCACCCGAACCACGACTACAAGTGGGCGGTCACGGCCGACGGCAAGCCCTCCGTGACCCACTACGACCTGATCGAGGCGTTCCGTGCCGCCTCTCTGCTGGACGTCAAGCTGGAGACGGGCCGCACCCACCAGATCCGCGTCCACATGGCCGCCCACCGCCACCCGTGCGTCGGCGACCTCACCTACGGCGCCGACCCCACCCTCGCCAAGCGGCTGCGCCTGACCCGCCAGTGGCTGCACGCCGTTCGCCTCGGCTTCGAGCACCCCGGCGACGGCTCCTGGGTGGAGTTCGAGAGCGACTACCCCGAGGACCTGCAGAAGGCCCTCGACCAGGTCCGGGAGGAGACATGGGCGTGAGCCCCGCCTACAGCGTCCGGGTCGCCGAGGACCCCGCCGACCGCGAGGCCTGCTTCGCGGTCCGCAAGGAGGTCTTCGTGGCCGAGCAGGGCGTGGCCGAGGACATCGAGTACGACGCCTACGACGCCGTGGCCGTCCATGTGCTGGCGGTCCGCGAGGACGGGGTGCCGCTGGGCACCGGGCGCCTGCTGCACGGCGAGGCGGCGGCCGCCAAGACCGGCGGGGACCCGGCGGTGGGCTCGCTGGGCCGGCTCGCCGTCTCCCGGGCGGCCCGTGGGCTCGGCGTCGGCGCGGCCCTGGTGCGCGCCATCGAGGACGCGGCCCGCGCGCGTGGCCTCACGGCCGTGGACCTGCACGCGCAGACCCACGCCCTGGGTTTCTACGAGCGGCTCGGCTACGAGGCGTACGGCCCCGAGTTCCCGGACGCGGGCATACCGCACCGGGCGATGCGCCGGGCCCTGTAGCCGGGTGAGCCGCCGTCGGCCGCGCGGCTCCCGCCGGGGTGCGCGGCCGTCCAGGCATCGGTACGCCGGGCCGCGGGCGTCATGGCAGGCTTGAGGTCTGCCGTGTGATCGTCGACTCCCGGAGCGCCGTCCGTGGACCAGCTGGCTCTGTTGTTCGTACTGCTGCTCGGCGCCCTGGTGAGCGTCCCGGTGGGGGACCGGTTCGGGGTGCCGGCGCCGGTGCTGATGACCCTGTTCGGCGGGGTCCTGGCCGTGGCCGAATTCGTGCCCAACGTGAACATCCCGCCGGACCTGATCCTGCCCGGGCTGCTGCCACCGCTGCTCTACGCCGCCGTACGCCGGACCTCCTGGCGGCAGTTCGCGGCCAACCTCCGGCCGATCTTCCTGCTGGCCGTGGCCCTGGTGTTCGTCACGACGGTGTGCGTCGCGTTCGTCGCCAACGCCATCGTGCCGGGACTGCCGATCGCCGCCGCCGTCGCGCTGGGCGCCCTGATCGCGCCGCCCGACCCGGTCGCCGCGACCAGCGTCGCAGGACAGCTCGGGCTGCCGCGCCGCCTGGTGTCGATCCTGGAGGGCGAGGGCCTGTTCAACGACGTCACCGCCATCGTGCTGTACCACGTGGCCATCGCCGCGGCCGTGAGCGGTACGTTCTCGCCCTGGCGGGCGGGTCTCGACCTGGTGCTGTCCGCCGTCGTCGCGGTGGCCGCCGGTCTGGCGCTGGGCTGGGGCGCGAACAAGCTGATGGACCTGCTCGGCGATCCCACCCTGCAGATCGGCATGACCCTGCTGGTGCCGTACGCCTCCTACGTGCTCGCCGAGAAGCTGCACGGCTCCGGGGTGCTCGCGGTGCTCACCACCGCGCTGTTCCTCGCCGAGTACGCCACCGACGCCGACGACGTGATGACCCGGCTCGCCGGCCACACCTTCTGGGACATCATCGACACGCTCGTCACCGGCGTCGCCTTCGGACTCATCGGACTGGAGCTGCACAACGCCATCCGCACGGCCCAGGGGCGGTGGGGCGAGATGCTCGGCTGGGCGGCGGCCGTCGTGGGCGTGGTGGTCGTCGTACGGCTGCTGTGGCTGCTGCCGGCGACCTGGCTGACCAAACGGCTGCACGCCCGCCGGGACTACGACGAGGAGATCCCGGTGAGCTGGCGGGAGACCGTCGTGATGTGGTGGTCCGGGATGCGGGGCGTGGCCTCGGTGGCGCTGGCGCTGGCCGTGCCGCTCAGGACGGACGCCGGGGCGCCGTTCCCCGACCGGGACGAGATGGTCTTCATCGCCTTCGGGGTGATCGTCGCCACGCTGGTCGTGCAGGGGCTGACGCTGCCGTGGCTGGTGAAGCGGCTCGGGGTGCGGGCCGACTCCGAGCGGGAGAAGGAGTTCGAGAAGGAACTGGCGGTGCGGGCGGCGAGGGCCGCGAAGCGGCGGCTGCGGGAGATCGAGCAGGTGGAGGAGCTGCCCGAGGAGCTCTCCGAGCAGATGCTGCGGCGGGCCTTCGACATCGGGATCCGGATCAGCCCGGACATGGGGGAGGAGGAGCGGCGGGAGGCCCATCACCAGCGGGCCAAGCGGCTGAAGCGGGTGCGGCGCATCCAGAACGAGATGCTGAGCGCGGCGCGCCACGAGGTACTGGCGGCGCGGAGCGAGCCGGGGGCGGACCCGGAGATCGTGGACCGGGTGCTTCGGCATCTCGACGTGCGGAGCCTGCGGTGAGCGCCGCGCACAAGCCCCCGGGCGGGCGCTGTTCCTGAGCTCCATCGCCGCCTACCGGGGCTCGGGCACGGGTGCGTACGCGGCGGCCCAGGCCGGTCTGCATCCGTACGCCCACGACCTGGCCCGGGAGTTGGGCTCGCGCGGCATCACCGTGCACGTGGTCGCCCCCGGCCGCGAGCCGTCGGCCACGTCACCTCGCGGATCGTCCAGGCGAGCGGAGGTGCCGAACGGGGCCGTCGAGCGGCGCGGGCGGCGGGTTCCGGCCGGTGACGGGTGGGTACCGGCCGGTGCCCGGTCAGCCCCGGCCGGTGCGCGGGAACTCGTAGGCCCTGCGCAGGGACGCGCGGTCCGGGGACGGGACACGGGACGGCGGCAGCACCGAGTCCGCGGTGTTCACCCGGGGCAGTGCGTAGGGGTGTTCCGCCGACAGCCAGCTGATCATCTGCTCGCGGACCGCGACCCGCACGGTCCAGATGTCGTCGGCGTCCTTCGCCGTCACCAGCGCGCGCACCTGGATGGTGTTCGGCGTGGTGTCCGTCACCTGGAGGTTGCACGCACGGCCGTCCCAGGCCGGGCACGCGCGCAGGATGTCCCGCAGCTTCTCGCGCATCGCCTCGATCGGCGCGCTGTGGTCGAGATGCCAGTAGACGATCCCGGTCATCTGCGGGGTGCCACGGGACCAGTTCTCGAAGGGTTTGGAGGTGAAGTACGACACCGGCATGGTGATCCGGCGCTCGTCCCAGGTCCGTACCGTCAGGAAGGTGAGGGTGATCTCCTCGACCGTGCCCCACTCGCCGTCGACCACGACGGTGTCGCCGATGCGCACCATGTCGCCGAAGGCGATCTGCAGCCCGGCGAACATGTTGGAAAGTGTCGACTGGGCGGCGACACCGGCGATGGCGGCGATGATGCCCGCCGAGGCCAGCAGGGAGGCGCCCGCCGCGCGCATCGCCGGGAACGTCAGCAGCATCGACGAGACGGCCACGACGATGACGATCGCGGACACCACCCGCATGATGAGCTCCACCTGTGTGCGCACCCGGCGCACCCGGGCCGCGTCGCGATGGACGCGGGCGTAGCGGGAGTAGGTGGTCTCCACGATCGCCGCGGCGATCCGGATCACCAGCCAGGCGACCGATCCGATCAGCACCAGCGTCAGTGTCCGTCCGATGCCGACCTGGTGCCGCTCCAGCAGCTTCGCCTGGTCGTACGAGCCGCGCAGCAGAGCGGTGCACAGCACGAGCTGGTAGGGGATGCGGGCACGGCGCAGCAGCCCCCACAGGGGGGTGTCGTGGTCGCGTTCGTCGGCCTTGCACAGCAGCCGGTCGGTGCCCCAGCCGATGGCCAGGGTCAGCAGCACCGTGCCGCCGAGCACGATCAGGGGGCGGAGTACGTTCTCCATGCCTCCGCTCCTAACCGGCGGGCGCAGGGCATGAACATGTGAGTTCGGCGCGTTCCTGGGTACGGCGGCACCGGCACTGCCGTGGCCGGCTGGCACCATGGCCTCATGAACATCATGCTCTTTCACTCGACCTACGGGCTCAGGCCCGCGGTGCGCGAGGCCGCGGACCGGCTGCGCGCGGCGGGCCACGAGGTGTGGACGCCGGACCTCTTCGAGGGGCGTACGTTCGACACCGTCGAGGACGGCATGGAGTTCAAGGAGCGGATCGGCAAGGAGGAGCTGCTCAAGCGGGCCGTGCTGGCGGCGGCGCCGTACTCGGACCGCGGGCTGGTGTACGCGGGGTTCTCGCTCGGCGCCTCCGTCGCCCAGACCCTGGCCCTCGGCGACGACAAGGCGCGCGGGCTGCTGCTCCTGCACGGCACGTCGGACATCGCGCCGAACGCGCACGTGGACGAGCTGCCGGTCCAGCTGCACGTGGCCGAACCGGATCCGTTCGAGACGGACGACTGGCTGAGCGCCTGGTACCTGCAGATGGGCCGGGCGGGCGCCGATGTGGAGGTCTACCGGTACGCCGGGGCCGGGCACCTCTACACCGACCCCGAGCTGCCGGACTACGACGCGGAGGCCGCCGAGGCCACCTGGCGGGTGGCGCTCGGCTTCCTCGAATCGCTGGGCTGAGCGGTCGCCCCGGGGTGATCACACCGGGTCGTAGGTCCGCTCGACCTTCTGTGTGCCGCTGCGGGTGCGGTAGGAACGCACCCAGGTGGAGGTGGCGTTCGCGTCGGTGCGGTCGGACAGCACGTAGTAGTCCATCTGCGCGCGGTCGGCTGTGATGTCGAGCACGCCGTAGCCGTGCCGGTCGGTGTCCACCCAGTGGACGTGCCGGTTGGCGGCCTTGATGACCGGCGCGGCGACCGCCGAGACCGTGCCCTCGGGGACCTTCACGATGTCGTCCAGGTTGTCGGAGGTCACCGAGGTCACCACGAACTCGGTGGCCGCCGACGCGGACAGCGGGTAGGTGCCCGCGTCCACCGGGACGTCGTTGGCCCACGCCATGTGGATGTCACCGGTCAGGAAGACGGTGTTGCCGATGGCGTTGGAGCGCAGGTGGGTCAGCAGTTCGCGGCGGTCGTCGGTGTAGCCGTCCCACTGGTCGGTGTTGGCGGCGATGCCCTCCTGCGGCAGTCCGAGCAGCTTGGCGAGCGGCTTGAACAGGTCGGCGGAGAGGGAGCCGAAGGAGAACGGCGAGATCATCACCGAGTTGCCGACCAGCCGCCACCTGGTGTCGGAGGCCTTCAGACCGGCCTTCAGCCAGTCGAGCTGGGCGCGCCCGGTGAGCGTGCGGTCCGGGTCGTCCACCGAGCCGCTGGCCGTGGACGCCTGCTGGGAGCGGAAGGAGCGCAGGTCCAGCAGGGAGAGGTCGGCGAGCTTGCCGAAGCGCAGCCGGCGGTAGGTGGTGCCCGCGACGGCCGGGCGGACCGGCATCCACTCGAAGTACGCCTGCTTCGCGGCGGCCTGACGGGCCGCCCAGGTGCCCTCGGCGCCCTCGGTGTGGTTGACGGCGCCGCCCGACCAGGCGTTGTCGGCGAACTCGTGGTCGTCCCAGATCGCGACGACCGGCGCCTTCAGGTGCAGGGCCTGGAGGTCGGGGTCGGTCTTGTACTTGGCGTGCCGGATCCGGTAGTCGGCGAGGGTGAGGATCTCGTTGGCCGGCGCGTGCGGGCGTACGACCTCGCCCCGGGTCCCGTACTCGCCGGACTTGTACTCGTAGATGTAGTCGCCGAGGTGGAGCCAGGCATCGAGGTCGTTGCGGGCCGCGAGGTGGCGGTAGGCGGAGAAGTAGCCGGCCTCCCAGTTGGCGCAGGAGACCACGCCGAAGCGCAGGGAGGAGACGTCGGCGTCCGCCGCCGGCGCGGTGCGGGTGCGCGCCACCGGGGAAGCGGTGCCGCCGGCCGAGAAGCGGAACCAGTAGTCGGTGGCCGGCTCCAGGCCGCGGATGTCGGCCTTCACGGTGTGGTCGGAGGCGGCCGTCGCGGTGGTGGAGCCCTTGGAGACGATGCTGGTGAACGCCTTGTCCCTGGCGACGATCCAGCTGACCTCGGTGTCCGGGCCGAGCCCCGAACCCGGTATCGCCTCCGGGACCGGGGTCACCCGGGTCCACAGCAGCACACCGTCGGGCAGCGGGTCGCCGGACGCGACACCGTGCAGGAAGGCGGGGGCGTCCGTGGCGGCGCGGGCCGACGCGGCGGCGGCCAGCGGGCCGGCCAGGACAGCGGTCGCCGCCGCGGCCTTGACGACCGAACGGCGGCGGGGCGAAAGCGAACCGAGGTTCTGGGAGGCCTCGGACGATCTGTATCGACTGGTCACGGACGATCAGGTTACTGATCGGTACGCGCGAGAGCGGGCGAACTCGCAAAAGTTCGCCCGCTCTTTGACTGCTGGTCGGCTCAGCCCTTGAGGGCCGCGTCCAGCGCGGTGTTGAACTCGGCGACCGACATGGGCGCGTTCTTGCCGTCGGAGCCCGTCAGGGTCTTGCCGTCCATCTTCAGGGTCGGGGTGCCCGAGATGCCGTCCTTGTCGAAGAGCTTGGACTCCTCCAGCGCCCACCTGTCGTAGGTGCCGTCCTTCACGGCCTTCTGGAACGCCGCGTTGCCCTTCAGTGCGGGGACCGTGTCAGCGATCTTGATCAGGTAGCTGTCGTCCTTGAACTTGTCGGTGGTCTCCTCGGGGTGCCACTTCTTGGAGTACATCGCGGTCTTGTACTCCAGGAAGGCCTCGGGGCTGACGTCGAGCGCGGCGCCCAGGGCGCTGAGCGCGTTCTTGGAGCCCTCGCCGGTCAGGTTCTTGTCGAGGAAGGTGGCACCGACGTACTGGATCTTGAACTTGCCGGCGTCGAGGTCCTTCTTGACGGTCGGGCCGACCACCTGCTCGAACTCGGCGCAGACCGGGCAGCGCGGGTCCTCGTACATCACCAGGGTCTTCTTGGCGCTGCTCTTGCCGAGGACGATCGTCGTGCCGTCCGTGCCCGAGGTGTTGGCCGGCTCGACGAGCTTGTCGTCCTTCGCGGCCTCCCAGTAGGCGGGCTTGTTGTTCTGCACGACGGCGTAGCCGATGCCGCCGGCCGCGGCCAGGACGGCCACGACCGAGGCGGCCACGATGAGCTGCCGCCGGGCCTTGTCGCGCTTGGCCTGCCGCTCGCGCTCCTGGCGCAGCCGCTCCCGGGCCGCCGTCTTCGCCGCCTGGCTGTTCCGCTTGCTCATATTGGTGATCTCCATGTGGGACGCGCGCACGTCGTACGCGGAATACGTGTGGGGGACTGGTCGTGCTCAGGCGAATGCCGGGGAGCACGGCGGTCCACGCCGTCCCAGGGAGTGCGTGAGGAGCCGGTCGCGGGCGGCGGCGCGGCGCGGGGCCGGGCGGGGCAGCCGGCGGGCCGGCAGCGGCCGTGCGGCGACCGCGGCCACCGCCAGCAGCAGCGGCCGGAACGTGGTGGCGGCGACCGCCCGCAGCAACTGGGTCAGCGCCCGCTCGCCCCGGCGCAGCCAGGCGGCGGCGAGCAGCCCCACGCCGATGTGCGCGGCGAGCAGCAGCCAGGCGGTGGCCGGGCCGGCGTGGGCGAGCAGCGCCCCGGAATGGCCGGGGCCGCCGGCCATCTGGGTCAGCGGGGTGCCCACCCGGCCCTCGCACAGCACGTCCAGGCCGACCGCGCGCAGCGGACCGGCGACCGGGCCGCCCGCGCGGCCGTAGCAGGCGTGCTGGCCGGTGGTGAACACCGTGTCGGCGGTCAGCTCCAGCGGGATCAGCAGGGCCGCGATCCGGCCGAAGCCGCGTTCACGGCCCGCCAGCGCGTACGCGGTGACGAACACCCCGGCGGCGACCGCGCCCACGGTCGCGGGCGGCAGCGGAGCACGGGACAGCAGCACGTGCGACGCGGTGCTGAGCGTCACGACGAAGGCCGTGAACAGCGCCGCGCGCACGGCTCTGAGCTGGGTCCCGGATATGTCCATAGCGAAAGGAGAGTCTGTCACGTGGGCCGGTAAGGGACCCCTAAAGGGTGCCTGTGAATCCGTGAAGGTTACAGCCCCGGAATCCGGCCGTTGCGGAACAGGTCGACGAAGATCTGGTGGTCGGCACGCGCGCGTGCGCCGTAGCTGTGCGCGAAGTCCACCAGCAGGGGCGCGAAGCCCTCCTCGTCGGCCGCGAGCGCCGCGTCGATGGCCCGCTCGGTGGAGAACGGCACCAGGGACTCGCCGGAGGTGTCGTCCGCCGCCGCGTGCATGGTCGCGGTGGCCCGGCCCAGGTCGGCGACGACGGCCGCGATCTCCTCCGGGTCGTCGATGTCGTCCCAGTCCAGGTCCACGGCGTACGGCGAGACCTCGGCGACCAGCTGGCCGGCGCCGTCCAGCTCGGTCCAGCCGAGCCACGGGTCGGCGTGCGCCTGGAGGGCGCGCTGGGAGATCACCGTGCGGTGGCCCTCGTGCCGGAAGTAGTCCGCGATGGCCGGATCCGTGATGTGCCGGGAGACGGCCGGGGTCTGGGCCTGCTTGATGTAGATCACGACATCGTTCTCCAGGGCGTCGCTGTGGCCCTCCAGGAGGATGTTGTACGACGGCAGGCCGGCGGAGCCGATGCCGATGCCCCGGCGGCCCACGACGTCCTTCACCCGGTACGAGTCCGGGCGGGCCAGGGAGGAGTCCGGCAGCGTCTCCAGATAGCCGTCGAAGGCCGCCAGGACCTTGTAGCGGGTCGCCGCGTCCAGCTCGATGGAGCCGCCGCCCGGTGCGAAGCGGCGCTCGAAGTCGCGGATCTCGGTCATCGAGTCCAGCAGGCCGAAGCGGGTCAGCGAGCGGGCGTCACGCAGCGCGTCCAGCAGCGGACCCTGCGCGGTGTCCAGCGTGAACGGCGGCACCTCGTCCCGCTTGGCCCCCGTGGCCAGGGCGTGGACGCGCTCGCGGTAGGCGGTGGCGTAGACCGTGACCAGCTCGGTGATCTGCGCGTCGCTGAGGGCCTTCGCGTACCCGATGAGCGCGACCGACGCCGAGAAGCGCTTCAGGTCCCACGTGAACGGGCCGACGTAGGCCTCGTCGAAGTCGTTGACGTTGAAGACCAGGCGGCCGTTGGAGTCCATGTACGTGCCGAAGTTCTCGGCGTGCAGATCGCCGTGGATCCACACGCGCGAGGTGCGCTCGTCCAGGTACGGGCCGCCGCGCTTCTCGGCGTCGAGGTCGTGGTAGAAGAGGGCCGCCGTGCCCCGGTAGAAGGCGAAGGCCGAGGCCGCCATCTTCCGGAACTTCACCCGGAACGCGGCCGGGTCGGCGGCCAGGAGCCGGCCGAAGGCGGTGTCGAAGACGGCGAGGATCTCCTCGCCGCGCTGCTCCTCGTCGAGCTGGGGGACCGACATCGCGGGGTGCCTCCTGGTGCGTGACCTGTACGACAGCGTTTCTGCCGTACCCAACGCACGAAGGTACGCGGGAGTGCCCGCCGTCACCCGGCCACCACCCCACATCGGGGGCGCTTCGCGCCAAGTCTTCATCTCGTTGTCAGTGCCGCGGCATAGACTTCGACGCTGACCCCAGAACTGTCCGCCAGCCCGTCGCCGAGTGCCCGCCCGTCACCCGACCACCGCCCCTCAACGAGGCGCTTCGCGCCGCAGTGTTTTCCCGGAGGCCTCACCGTGTCAAAGCCGCCCTTCACGCACCTGCACGTCCACACCCAGTACTCGCTGCTGGACGGTGCCGCGCGGCTGAAGGACATGTTCAACGCGTGCAACGAGATGGGCATGACGCACATCGCCATGTCCGACCACGGCAACCTCCACGGGGCGTACGACTTCTTCCATTCCGCGAAGAAGGCCGGAATCACCCCGATCATCGGGATCGAGGCGTACGTCGCCCCCGAGTCCCGGCGGAACAAGCGCAAGATCCTCTGGGGCCAGCCGCACCAGAAGAGGGACGACATCTCCGGTTCGGGTGGTTACACCCACAAGACGATGTGGGCCGTGGACAAGACCGGCCTGCACAACCTGTTCCGGCTCTCCTCCGACGCCTACGCCGAGGGCTGGCTGCAGAAGTGGCCCCGGATGGACAAGGAGACCATCGCCCAGTGGTCCGAGGGCATCGTCGCCTCCACCGGCTGCCCCTCGGGCGAGGTGCAGACCCGGCTGCGCCTCGGCCACTTCGACGAGGCGCTCAAGGCCGCCGCCGACTACCAGGACATCTTCGGCAAGGACAGGTACTTCCTGGAGCTGATGGACCACGGCATCGAGATCGAGCGCCGGGTCCGTGACGGCCTGCTGGAGATCGGCAAGAAGCTCGGCATCCCGCCGCTGGTCACCAACGACTCGCACTACACGTACGCGCACGAGGCGGGCGCCCACGACGCCCTGCTGTGCATCCAGACCGGCAAGAACCTGTCCGACCCCGACCGCTTCAAGTTCGACGGCACCGGCTACTACCTGAAGTCCACGGACGAGATGTACGCCATCGACTCCTCGGACGCCTGGCAGGAGGGGTGCGCCAACACGCTCCTCGTCGCCGAGATGGTGGACACCACCGGCATGTTCGAGAAGCGCGACCTCATGCCCAAGTTCGACATCCCCGAGGGCTACACCGAGGTCACCTGGTTCCAGGAGGAGGTCCGCCGCGGCATGGAGCGCCGCTTCCCGGGCGGCGTCCCCGAGGACCGCCAGAAGCAGGCCGAGTACGAGATGGACGTCATCATCCAGATGGGGTTCCCGGGCTACTTCCTCGTGGTCGCCGACTTCATCATGTGGGCCAAGCGCCAGGGCATCGCGGTCGGCCCCGGCCGGGGCTCCGCGGCCGGCTCGATCGTCGCCTACGCGCTCGGCATCACCGACCTCGACCCGATCCCGCACGGCCTGATCTTCGAGCGGTTCCTCAACCCCGAGCGCATCTCCATGCCCGATGTCGACATCGACTTCGACGAGCGCCGGCGCGTCGAGGTGATCCGGTACGTGACGGAGAAGTACGGCGCCGACAAGGTCGCCATGATCGGCACCTACGGCACCATCAAGGCCAAGAACGCGATCAAGGACTCCGCGCGCGTGCTCGGCTACCCGTACGCGATGGGCGACCGGATCACCAAGGCCATGCCCGCCGATGTCCTCGGCAAGGGCATCCCGCTGTCCGGCATCACCGACCCCAGCCACCCGCGATACTCGGAGGCGGGCGAGGTCCGGGGGATGTACGAGAACGAGCCGGACGTGAAGAAGGTCATCGACACCGCGCGCGGTGTGGAGGGCCTGGTCCGGCAGATGGGCGTGCACGCAGCCGGTGTGATCATGTCCAGCGAGACCATCACCGAGCACGTCCCGGTCTGGGTGAGGCACACCGACGGCGTGACCATCACCCAGTGGGACTACCCGAGCTGTGAGTCGCTCGGCCTGCTGAAGATGGACTTCCTCGGCCTGCGCAACCTCACGATCATGGACGACGCCGTCAAGATGGTGAAGGCCAACAAGGGGATCGACATCGACCTCCTGAGCCTCCCGCTCGACGACCCCACGACCTTCGAACTGCTCCAGCGCGGCGACACCCTCGGCGTCTTCCAGTTCGACGGCGGCCCCATGCGGTCGCTGCTGCGGCTGATGAAGCCGGACAACTTCGAAGACATCTCCGCCGTGTCGGCCCTGTACCGCCCGGGCCCGATGGGCATGAACTCCCACACGAACTACGCCCTGCGCAAGAACGGGCAGCAGGAGATCACGCCGATCCACCCCGAGCTGGAGGCGCCGCTCAAGGAGGTCCTGGACGTCACCTACGGCCTGATCGTCTACCAGGAGCAGGTGCAGAAGGCCGCCCAGATCATCGCGGGCTACTCGCTCGGCGAGGCCGACATCCTCCGTCGCGTGATGGGCAAGAAGAAGCCGGAGGAACTGGAGAAGAACTTCGTCATCTTCCAGGCCGGCGCCCGCAAGAACGGCTACAGCGACGAGGCCATCCAGGCGCTCTGGGACGTGCTGGTCCCGTTCGCCGGCTACGCCTTCAACAAGGCGCACTCCGCCGCGTACGGCCTGGTGTCGTACTGGACGGCGTACCTGAAGGCGAACCACCCCGCCGAGTACATGGCCGCCCTGCTCACCTCGGTCAAGGACGACAAGGACAAGTCCGCGGTCTACCTCAACGAGTGCCGGCGCATGGGCATCCGGGTGCTTCCGCCGAACGTCAACGAGTCCGAGGCCAACTTCGCCGCCCAGGGCGACGACGTGATCCTCTTCGGCCTGTCCGCCGTCCGCAACGTCGGCACCAACGTGGTCGAGTCGATCATCAAGTGCCGCAAGGCGAAGGGGAAGTACGCCTCCTTCCCCGACTACCTCGACAAGGTCGACGCGGTGGTCTGCAACAAGCGCACCACCGAATCGCTGATCAAGGCCGGCGCCTTCGACTCGATGGGCCACACCCGCAAGGGCCTCATGGCCCAGTACGAGCCGATGATCGACAACGTGGTCGCGGTCAAGCGCAAGGAGGCCGAGGGCCAGTTCGACCTCTTCGGCGGGATGGGCGAGGAGACCAGCGACCAGCCCGGCTTCGGCCTCGACGTGGAGTTCACCGACGACGAGTGGGACAAGACCTACCTGCTCGCCCAGGAGCGGGAGATGCTCGGTCTGTACGTCTCCGACCACCCGCTCTTCGGCCTGGAGCACGTGCTCTCCGACAAGGCGGACGCGGGCATCGCCCAGCTCACCGGCGGTGACTACGCGGACGGCTCGGTGGTGACCATCGGCGGCATCATCTCCGGCCTCCAGCGCAAGATGACCAAGCAGGGCAACGCCTGGGCCATCGCCACCGTCGAGGACCTGGCGGGCTCCATCGAGTGCATGTTCTTCCCGGCCACCTACCAGCTGGTGTCCACCCAACTCGTCGAGGACGCCGTGGTGTTCGTCAAGGGCCGCCTCGACAAGCGCGAGGACGTGCCCCGGCTGGTCGCCATGGAACTGATGGTCCCGGACCTGTCCAACGCGGGCACGAACGCGCCCGTCGTGCTCACCATCCCGGCCGTGAAGGTGACCCCGCCGATGGTCAGCCGCCTGGGCGAGATCCTCAGCCACCACAAGGGCGACAGCGAGGTCCGGATCAAGCTCCAGGGCCCGCGCAAGACCACCGTGCTCCGCCTGGACCGGCACCGGGTCAAGCCCGACCCGGCGCTGTTCGGCGATCTGAAGGTGCTGCTCGGCCCGTCCTGCCTGGCCGGCTGAGGCCCGGCGGAGGGCGTCGGGAAGGGCGTCGAGGAGGCGTGAACGCGAAGGGGCGCACCCTTGACGGGTGCGCCCCTCACCTGTGCCCGGGCTTCAACTGCCCTTTAGTTGTGGCCGAAGCTCTTCTGCTTCTTGCGCGCGGCCTCCGAAGGGCTGCCCGGGGCGTGCGCCATGGGCGGCTCGTGCTCCTCCGCCTGCGGACGCTGCGCGTGCTCGGACTGCGGAGCGCGGTTCTGCGGGCCGGACTGCTTGCGGTTCTTGTTCTTGGCCATGGTGATGCCTCCTGTGGGGGATCTAGGGGCCAGGGCCGGGACCAGATTCACATACGCTGACATCAAGCGCATGTCGGATAATTACCGTGTGTGACAGGGGTGGTGAGCGCACCGGAGCCGCAAACGCCACGCCGAAGATCGAGTTCGGGCCGTTAACCCCCGCGTGGTCGGGCAGACTCGAAGGAAGTCCGAAGCAAAACCTCCCGGGAAGAGGGTGAGTCGCGTGGACCGCTGCATCGTCCTGGTGGACGCCGGGTATCTGCTGGGAGCCGCCGCCAGCCTCCTCGCCGGTGAGCCCTCGCGGTCCCGGATCACCGTCGACCACGCCGCGCTGATCCAGGCGCTGCGGGAACGCGCGGAGTCCGAGACCGAGCGCCCCCTGTTGCGCATCTACTGGTTCGACGGCGCCCCCGACCGGGTCCCCCAGCCGGAGCACCGCCGGCTGCGCGTCATGCCCCGGGTCACCGTTCGCCTGGGCGCCCTCACCCGCAGTGACGGACGCTGGGCCCAGAAGGGCGTCGACGCCGCCATGCACGCGGAACTGACCGAGCTGGCCCGCAACCGCGCCTGCTCCGACGTCGTCCTCGTCACCGGCGACGGCGATCTGCTGCCCGGCATGATGGCCGCCAAGGAGCACGGCGTCGCCGTCCACCTGTGGGCCGTCCAGGCCGCCGACGGCGACTACAACCAGTCCGAGGACCTGGTCGCCGAGGCGGACGAGCGGCGCGTGCTGGACCGTGCCTGGATCACCCAGGCCGTCCGCGCCAAGGAGCTGACCGGCGTCTGTGCCCCGCCGCCCGCGCCCCGCCCCGAGATCGCCGCGATCCTCTCCGCGCCGCTGCCCGAGTCCGCCCTCGGCACCGCGGCCGAGCGGCCCGCCGAACAGCCCGCCCACCCGCCGGCCGCCGCCGTGGCCGAGAACGGCTCCCAGGAGCGGGTGACCGCCTCCAAGGGCGTCCCGACCCCCAAGGACCTGGCCGCTCTGCGCGCACCCGGTACCCAGTCCGTCCAGCACCCGGCGACCGCGACCCTGCGCTGGTCCTCCGACAAAGGCTGGGTCGACCGGCCCGGGGTGGTCGCCGAGCCCCCCGAGGCCGCCTCCATGCCGACGCTGGCCCAGCTCACCACCGCCGAGCAGCGGTGGGCCGACCGGGAGGAGGACATCACCACCGTCGGCGGTGACCCGTACGAGGTCGGGCAGGTCTTCGCCCGCCGCTGGATGTCCCGGCTCGGCGACCAGAGCCATCTGCAGCGGCTGTCGCAGATGTACCCGCGCATCCCGCACCGGATCGACGGGGAGCTGCTGCGGTACGCGGCCCGGTTCGGGCTGCTCGCCCACAAGGACGACCAGATCGACGAGCACGACCGTTACGCCATTCGGGCGGGGTTCTGGCGGGAGATCGACGTCCCGGCGGCGGCCGAACAGCACGCGCCCGCCGCCGACTGAACGCCCGGAGCCGCCCCCAAGGGCGAGTAAAGGCCCCCGACCCCGTAGGCTCGTCCCTTGTGAGTACGCGCGCGGGACAGGCACTTCGGTACGACGAGGTCGTACGCGTGCGCGGGCTCGGCAAGACCTACCCGGCCGTCAAGGGCCGGCGGGGCGCCCCGGGCACCCCCGAGGTGCGGGCCACCGACGGGGTCGAACTGGACGTGCGGCGCGGCGAGGTCTTCGGACTGCTCGGCCCCAACGGCGCCGGCAAGTCCACCCTCGTACGGCAGCTCACCGGGCTGCTGCGGCCGGACACCGGCAGCGTCGAGAT
Organism: Streptomyces sp. NPDC017676; assembly: GCF_044329325.1. NCBI lineage: Bacteria > Bacillati > Actinomycetota > Actinomycetes > Kitasatosporales > Streptomycetaceae > Streptomyces > Streptomyces sp. NPDC017676. The sequence continues at coordinate 105,501 of NZ_JBIRJA010000007.1, forward strand.
ACTCGGCCACGACATCGTGCGCCACCCCGAGCGGGCCGCCCGGCTCCTCGCCTACCTGGGCCAGGAGTCCACCGCCCTGGACGAGCTGACCGTCTCCCTCGCCGCCGAGACCACCGGGCGCCTGCGCGGCCTGGACGTCCGGCGGGCACGGGCCGAGCGGGACGCCGTCCTGGAGGAACTGGGGCTGACCCCGATCGCCGGACGGGCGCTGAAGAAGCTGTCCGGCGGGCAGCGGCGGCTCGCCTGCTTCGCCACCGCGCTCGTCGGGGAACGGCCGCTGCTCGTGCTGGACGAGCCGACCACCGGCATGGACCCGGTGGCCCGGCGCGCGGTCTGGGCGGCCGTGGACCGGCGGCGGGCCGAGCGCGGCACGACCGTGCTGCTGGTCACCCACAACGTCATCGAGGCCGAGACGGTCCTGGACCGGGTCGCCGTGCTCGACCAGGGCCGGGTCATCGCCTGCGACACCCCCGCCGGACTCAAGGCGCGGGTCGCCGGCGAGGTACGGGTGGAGCTGGTGTGGCGGGAGCGGGCGCCGCTGGAGGTGCCCGAGGTCGCCGCGCTGCACGAGCGGGCCGTGGAGTCCGGCCGGCGCTGGACGCTCCGGCTCGCACCCGAGGAGGCCCGCGCCGTCGTCGCCACGGTGACCGGCGGTGCCGCCTTCGCCGCCCTGGACGACTTCACGCTCGCCACGCCCAGCCTGGAGGACGTCTACCTGGCGCTGGGCGGCGCGGCCCGGCAGGGGCTGGTGAAGACGTGAGCGCGCCGGCCGTGGAATGCGTGGAGGTCTGCGCGACCGCCGGGGTGGACAGGCCCGCCGTGGCGACTGCCGCAGGGAAGAGGAGCAGCCCGTCGTGAGTGTCGTACCCGCCGAGGTTCTGCCGGGCGGTGCCCGGGCCGTACCGGACACGGCGGCCGGCGCGGCCGAGCTCGGGCCGTCCGCGCGGCTGTGGCCGTCGCTGGTGGCCGTCTACCGGGCGCAGCTCTCCCGGGCCCGGGTGGCGCGGATCCCGCTGCTGTTCGTGGCCACCTTCCAGTCCATCGGCATCGCCGTGATGATGCGCGGTGTCGTCGACAGCGGCCACGAGGCCCAGTCCGTGGTGGCCGGGTCCTCCGTGCTGGTCGTCGCGTACGTCGCGCTGAACCTGCTGTCGCAGTACTTCGGGCAGCTGCGGGCCAGCGGCGGGCTCGACCACTACGCCACGCTGCCGGTGCCGCCGGCGGCCGTGGTGCTGGGCGCGGCGGCGGCGTACGCCTCCTTCACCGTCCCGGGGACCCTGGTGACGGCCGTCTTCGGCTGTGTGCTGTTCGGGCTGCCGCTGTCCAACCTGTGGATCCTGGTGGCCGTCATCCCACTCGCCGGGGCCGCGCTGGCCGGGCTGGGCGCCGCCTGCGGGCTGCTCGCGCCCCGGCCGGAGCTGGCCACGCTGCTCGGACAGCTCGGCATGTCGGCCGCGCTGCTGCTGGGCGTGCTGCCGGCCGACCGGATGCCGGAGATCGTACGGCTGGCCCGTGATCTGCTGCCGTCGACCTATGGCGTGGAGGCGTACGCGCGGACCTTCGGGGCGGACCCCGACTGGGCCGTCGTCCTCGCTGACCTGGGTGTGTGCGCGGGTGTCGGGGTGGTCTCGCTGGCCGTGGCGGCCTGGGCGTACCGCAGGGCCGCCGTCCGGTGACGCGGCCCACAGCCCGAGCTGGCACGATAGTCGGGTGACCGCACCGCTGACTCCGCCTCCTCCGCCGCACGAGAACTCCCCGCACCAGGTCTGGCAGGCACCGCCGCCCGCAGGGGCGCCGGGCGCGGGCGCGTACGAACAGGACGGCCCCGGGATGAAGACGGAACTGCGGGAGGCCGCCGTGATCACGGTGGCGCTGGCGCTCGGCGGGGTACTGCTGGGGCTGCTGTGGTGGTGGCTGGCGCCGCACGTGCCGCTGATCGGTGCCGAGGTCGACAAGAACTGGGTCGTCTACGTGAAGGACACCGAGGGCGAGCAGGCGGTCGGGGTGGACGGAACGTTCATCCTGCTGGGGCTCGCCTTCGGGCTGGTCAGCGCCGTGGTGGTGTTCCTGCTGCGGCGGCGCGGGGGTGTGCCGCTCGTGGTGGCCCTCTGCCTCGGCGGGCTGCTCGGGTCGCTGCTGGCCTGGCGGCTCGGGGTGTGGCTGGGGCCCGAGTCGGACGTGCTCGCGCACGCGCAGGCCGTGGGCAAGGGCGTGACGTTCTCCGCGCCGCTGAAGCTGTCGGCGAAGGGGGCGTTGCTGGCGTGGCCGTTGGCGGGGTTGCTGGTGCATATCGGACTGACCGCGCTGTTCGGGCCGCGCGACCCCGAGCTGCCGTACGGCGAGAGGCCGTGACGGACGCCGTGGAGTGAGGTGCCGTGGCGGAGGCGCCGTGACGGACGCCGTGGAGTGAGGTGCCGTGGCGGGCGAGCCCGTCAGCCGCGTCCGATCGGCGCCAGCACCGCCTCCGTCAGCTTCGCCAGGTCCCCCGGCGCCAGCTCGACCTCCAGGCCCCGGCGGCCCGCCGAGACGCAGATCGTCGCGTGGGACTCCGCCGAGTCGTCGATGACCGTCGGGAGCTTCTTGCGCTGGCCGAGCGGCGAGATGCCGCCGCGGACGTAGCCCGTGGTGCGTTCGGCGAGGGCCGGGTCGGCCATGGTCGCCCGCTTGCCGCCCACCGCCGCCGCCAGGGCCTTCAGATCCAGCGAGCCGGCCACCGGGACCACACCGACCACCAGGGAGCCGTCGACGTCGGCCACCAGGGTCTTGAAGACACGTTCGGGGGAGACGCCCATCGCCTCCGCCGCCTCCTCGCCGTAGGAGGGGTGGGACGGGTCGTGGTCGTAGGCGTGGACCGTGAAGTCCACGCCCGCCGCCGTCAGGGCCACCGTCGCGGGCGTCCCCCCGGACTGCTGCTTCTTCGACTTCTTCGCCATCAGGGTGTCGTGCTTCCCTCAGTTCAGACTCGTCGGCGTCCGCGTCAGCTCGAACGCGGGCAACGACGGCAGACTACGGATGATGGACGTCTCCGCGCGAAGGAGTTTCAGCTCGTCCCGGAGCCGGGAGGCGGTGTCCGGGGCCTGGAGCAGCCGCTGCTTGGTCGGCGTGTCGTGCACCATCGCGGCGGCCACCAGGTACGACACCACGCCCGGGTCGTCGGGCAGGTCGGCACCGGTGGACAGCGAGCGCTCGCGGGCCCCCGCCAGACGCTTCTGGTACTGGCGGAAGGAGCGCAGGACGCCCTCCGCCAGCGCGCCGGCCTCGTCCCCGGGCTCCTCCGGCAGCTCCTCCAGCTCGGCGGTCAGGAACGGCCCGGACGCGTCCACGGACAGCAGGCGGACACGCGTCGTACCGGTCGCCAGGACCTCGAAGGTGCCGTCGGACCGCTCCCGGATGGTCGCCGCGTCTGCCACACAGCCCACCCCGTGGAAGGCCTTGAGCGGGTCGGGGCCGAAGCCGGCGGCCGGGCCCCGGTCCGGCTGGGCCGTGGGGTCCGGCATGCCCGGGGCGCTCGGCGCGACCTCGTGGCCGTCGCGGATGGCGACGACCGCGAAGTGGCGCGGCTCCTCCTCGGGAGTCTTCAACAGCGCGCGCATCATGGCGCGATAGCGCTCCTCGAAGACGTTCAGCGGCAGCACGAGCCCCGGGAACAGCACCGAGTTCAGCGGAAAGAGCGGGAGACGGACGGTGGTCACGGCGCCCCAGCCTAGTGGTCGGCGGCGCGGGCGTGTCCGCCGTGCTCGCGGAGGGGGTCCCGGGACGCCGTCAGCAGCCCGGCCGGGGCGGGCCGCGGGAGCGCCGTCTCCAGGTGTTCGCGCACACGCAGGAAGTGGCCGAGCGGGTCGTCCGAGATCCGGTCCCAGGGGAAGGAGGTGGCGTAGGGGCCGATCAGGCGCAGCTGGGTGCGGGCGTCCTCCCAGCGGTCCAGCCGCAGCAGGACGTACAGCAGTTTGTTGCGGACCTCGGCGGGCCACGGGTCGGCCGCCGGGAAACGCCCGGACAGCTCGATGGCGCGGTCGGCCGCCGCGTCCAGCCGGGCGCGCGGCACCTCGGGGTCGCAGTCGTCGGTCAGACAGCCGAAGGCCGCCCGGGCGGGCAGCGCCTGGACGAGCGAGTCGGCCGGGGCGTCCTGCGCGGCGCGCTCGGCGAAGTCGAAGCACGCCCGGTGCGAGCCATGGGGACTGTGGGGCGTGTCTCCCCACTGGGCGCAGCAGAAGGCGGCCAGGTAGCGCAGGGCGGCCACATGGCAGCCGTAGTGGTGCGGGGCGCGCCGGACGGCCGCCTCCCACAGCTCCTCGAAGTAGCGGTGCCCGGCCCGCGAGCCGCGCGCGTGGTCGAGCGCGATCCGCCAGGGCACCGGGTCACGGTCGTCGGCGCGGGCGGCGGCGGTGATGAGCGGGCTCACCTCGCGCAGCAGCTCGGCCCGGGCGGGCGAGGGCCAGGCGCGGTCCACCGCCAGCTGGGCCCCGAGCAGCAGCACGCCGGGGTCGTCCGGGGCGGCGGTGCGCCACTCCTCGTACCACTCGGGGCGCGAGCGGGCGAAGGCGGTCAGGCGCCGTACGTACCGGTCCCGGTTCTCCCACTCGGTCGCGGTGCGGGTGGCGGCGAGCAGGCCGGCCGCGGCGGCGTACTCGCCCCGGCCGGCCGCTACCAGCGCGGGCGAGAGACGGTCGTCGGGCGCGTCGAGCACGGCCTCGTCCCCGGCCGGCGGTCGGCCGGCCGGGCGCGCGGAGCGTTTGGTCATCCGGGTGGGGCGGATGAACGAGGGCAGCAGAGCCATGGTCCGACCATTGAAAGTCCGCAGGTCGCGGCGGCGCCAGAGGGCCTGGGCAAGTCATGGAAAGTTGTACGTGCGAGAGTCAAGGAGCGGTAAAGGGTGAATGTGCATGTTGTGCGGGGTGTGTGCGTGAAGGGCAGATTCCGTCAGCATTGATGGATGGCGCCTGACGGCTCGCGCCGGCCGCGCGCCGCGTTCCGTCGATGTCGCCGTGTTCCGTCGGTCTGGCAGTGTTCCGTCGGCTCCGCCGTGTTCCGTCAGCTCCGCCGCAGCAGCCGGGTCGCGCCCGCCGCCACCGTCGTCGCCAGGACCCAGCCGATCAGGATCAGCGCCGCCGCCAGCCACTGCCAGCCGCCGCGCAGCTGCCACTGGCCGGCCTGGCCCAGGTCGATCACCGGCAGCAGCAGGTCGAGCGTGAACAGCGCGGGGCTCCACACCGGGTGGCCGCCGGAGCTGACCGGCGGGTGGTCCGCGCGGGCGAAGGCGAGCGTGCCCGCCGCCCACAGCACCGTCATCCACACCGCGGCCCGGCCCGGGCGGTAGCCGTAGGCGACCGTCCAGTCCTGGAGGTAACCCCAGAACTTGCCGGCCAGCGGCAGCGTCTCGCGCCGCCGGCGCTGCTTGGCGAGCAGCACCTCGCGCGCGTCCTCGTCCTCCCCGGCCGCGCGCAGCACCGCCGCCAGCCGCTCGTAGGGCTCCGGGGCGTACTCGGCGGTGGCCGCCGCCACCCACTCCAGGCGCTGGGTCAGCGGGAACGGGCCCTGCGGCACCAGGCTCTCGTAGCTGAACCCGCCCATGTGCAGATTGCCCGCGTCCGGCCAGCTGCTCGCCCGGTCCACCAGGTTCACCACCCGCGCGCCGGACAGCACCACCTTGCCGCGCTCCGGTTTGTCCCCGAGGAAGCGCAGCTCCGGTGTCTGCACCCGGCGCAGCGACAACTCCTGGTCGTCGGTGAAGGCGAACCGGGCCCGCTCCAGGTCGACGGCGTCCCCGAACCGCCCGTCGTCCAGACGCACCCCGCCCCGGGACTCGAAGCGCTGGATGCGCGTCCCGCGCGCGGGTGTCGTGCCGCTGAGCAGCGGGTTGCCCACGCCGGCCGGGGTCAGGTACAGGGTCCGCTCGACCGTCAGCTGGGGGGCGTTCAGGGCGAACCGGGCGTAGGGGTTGGCGAGCCTGGCACCGCGCAGGCTGAGCGAGACGCCGATCTGGGCGCCGCGCAGGCTGAACTCGCCGTGCGACTCCAGCATCTCCGCCTGGAGGTCCTGGCCGACGGTCAGCCCGTCGGCCGCGATCGACCGCCCGCCGCGGTCCCGGTACGCGACCGCCTGGTTGAGCAGCAGATCGGTGCCGATGTGCGCGTCCGTCAGCCGGACCCCGTTCTGGAAGCGGCAGCGCGGCAGATGCAGATCACCCTCCGTGTGCACGCGGGCGGCCTCCAGGCGCGGCACCGCGCAGTCCACCAGGCGCAGGGTCGTGAACCGGGCCTCCGGCAGCCGGATCTCCTCGTCGAAACGGCAGCCGCGCAGCTCCACGTACGGCGTGACCTGGCCGCCCGCCAGGTCCAGCGGGTCGGTGACGCGCACGCCGACGAGCTTGAGCGCGGACACCCGGCCGGCGAGCGCCGGCGGGCCGTCGAGGAGCAGCCAGCAGACGATACGCGCCCGTACGGTCCGTTCCGGACCCCAGGGATGCCCGCCGTGCGGATCGTCCACCGTGAAGTCGCCGCTGCTCAGGTCGTACACGCTGCCGTTGCGGAAGGCCTGCCACATGCCCGCCTCGGTCGCGGTCAGGTCGTCCGGCAGGTCCCCCGTGCGGATGCCGGCTCCCTCGCTCACCGTTCTCCTCTTCTCTCCTCTTCCGGTTCGCTGGTTTTCGTACAGCCGTTCATGCCCTCTGTGACCGCCGGGACACCACCCGTGAAGGTGATCTTCCGGGTTCCGGCCACCCTCTGTACCAGTCATCGGCCCACGTCTGTACCGGCCATTGACCCACGGTCTGTATCAGCCATTGATACGCGCGGACGACTGCCGACGGCGGTCTGAGAGAATTGGGACTGTGATTTCCCGAATCGATCTGCGCGGCGACGCCCTTCCCGAGGGCCCCGCCCTGCGCGACCTGCTGCCCCGAGCCGACTTCGACGTTCAGGCCGCCCTGGAGAAGGTGCGCCCGATCTGCGAGGCCGTGCATCATCGTGGCGACGCGGCGCTGATCGACTTCGCCGAGAAGTTCGACGGAGTACGGCTGGAAACCGTCCGTGTCCCGGCCCAGGCACTCACCGACGCGCTCGCCGGGCTCGACCCGGCCGTGCGCGCCGCCCTGGAGGAGTCCATCCGGCGGGCCCGGCTGGTCCACCGCGAGCAGCGCCGTACGACCCACACCACGCAGGTCGTGCCCGGCGGCTCGGTGACCGAGAAATGGGTTCCGGTCGAGCGCGTAGGGCTGTACGCGCCCGGCGGCCGCTCGGTCTACCCGTCCTCCGTGGTGATGAACGTGGTGCCCGCCCAGGAGGCCGGCGTCGAGTCCATCGCGCTCGCCTCACCGGCCCAGGCCGAGTTCGGCGGGCTGCCGCACCCGACGATCCTCGCCGCCTGCGCCCTGCTCGGCGTGGACGAGGTGTACGCGGCCGGCGGCGCCACCGCCGTCGCGATGTTCGCGTACGGCACGGAGTCCTGCCCGCCCGCCAACATGGTCACCGGACCCGGCAACATCTGGGTCGCCGCCGCCAAGCGCTACTTCACCGGCAAGATCGGCATCGACGCCGAGGCCGGCCCGACCGAGATCGCGATCCTCGCCGACGCCGGAGCCGACCCGGTGCACGTGGCCTCCGACCTGATCAGCCAGGCCGAGCACGACCCGCTGGCGGCGGCCGTCCTGGTCACGGACTCCGTCGAGCTGGCGGACGCGGTCGAGAAGGAACTGGAGCCGCAGGTCGCGGCCACCAAGCACATCGAGGACCGGATCGTGCCCGCGCTGAAGGGCAAGCAGTCCGCCATCGTGCTGGTCGACGGCATCGCCGAGGGCCTGCGGGTCGTCGACGCGTACGGCGCCGAGCACCTGGAGATCCAGACCGCCGACGCGGCGGCGGTCGCCGACCGTGTCCGCAACGCCGGCGCGATCTTCATCGGCCCCTGGGCCCCCGTCTCGCTCGGCGACTACGCCGCCGGGTCCAACCACGTGCTGCCCACCGGCGGCTGCGCCTGCCACTCCTCCGGGCTGTCCGTCCAGTCCTTCCTGCGCGGCATCCACATCGTGGACTACACGAGGGACGCGCTCGCCGAGGTCGCCCACCACGTGGTGACGCTGGCGGAGGCGGAGGACCTGCCGGCGCACGGCGCGGCGGTCAAGGCGAGGTTCGGCTGGAAGGTACCCGAGAGCAAGTGAGCGACGTGCGGATCGACGATCTCCCCGTACGGGACGAGCTGCGTGGCAAGTCCCCCTACGGCGCGCCCCAGCTGGACGTCCCCGTACGGCTGAACACCAACGAGAACCCCTACCCGCTGCCCGAGCCGCTGGTCGAGCGGATCGCGGAGCGGGTGCGGGAGGCCGCCCGCGGCCTGAACCGCTACCCGGACCGGGACGCGGTCCAGCTGCGCACCGAGCTGGCCAAGTACCTGACGAGGACCGGGAAGTACCCGCTCGGCGTCGAGAACGTGTGGGCCGCCAACGGCTCCAACGAGGTCATCCAGCAGCTGTTGCAGACCTTCGGCGGGCCGGGCCGTACGGCGATCGGCTTCGAGCCGTCGTACTCGATGCACGCGCTCATCGCGCGCGGCACCGGCACCGGCTGGATCTCCGGCCCCCGGCGCGAGGACTTCACGATCGACCGGGCCGCCGCCGAGCAGGCGATCGCCGAGCACAAGCCGGACGTCGTCTTCATCACCACCCCCAACAACCCCACCGGCAACGCGGTCCCGCCGGAGACCGTCCTCGCGCTGTACGAGGCGGCCCAGGCGGCCAAGCCGTCCATGGTGGTCGTGGACGAGGCGTACATCGAGTTCAGTCACGGCGACTCGCTGCTGCCGCTGCTCCAGGGCCGCCCGCACCTGGTGATCTCCCGGACGATGTCCAAGGCGTTCGGCGCGGCCGGCCTGCGCCTCGGCTACCTGGCCGCGCACCCGGCGGTCGTGGACGCCGTCCAGCTCGTCCGGCTGCCGTACCACCTGTCGGCGATCACCCAGGCGACCGCCCTGGCCGCGCTGGAGCACACCGACACGCTGCTCGGGTACGTCGAGCAGCTCAAGGCGGAGCGGGACCGGCTGGTCGCCGAGCTGCGCGCGATCGGCTACGAGGTGGTCGAGTCCGACGCGAACTTCGTGCAGTTCGGCCGGTTCGCCAGCGCCCACGAGGCCTGGCGGAAGATCCTCGACCGGGGCGTCCTGGTCCGGGACAACGGGGTACCGGGATGGCTGCGGGTGTCCGCCGGCACGCCGGAGGAGAACGACGCGTTCCTCGACGCGGTCCGTGAGTTGAAGAAGGAGCTGTAACGCATGAGCCGCACAGGACGCGTGGAGCGCACCACCAAGGAGACGTCGGTGCTGGTCGAGATAGACCTCGACGGCACCGGCCGGACCGACATCGCCACCGGCGTCGGCTTCTACGACCACATGCTCGACCAGCTCGGCCGGCACGGTCTGTTCGACCTGACCGTCAAGACCGACGGCGACCTGCACATCGACTCCCACCACACCATCGAGGACACCGCCCTCGCGCTGGGCGCCGCCTTCAAGCAGGCACTCGGCGACAAGGTGGGCATCTACCGCTTCGGCAACTGCACGGTCCCGCTGGACGAGTCCCTCGCCCAGGTCACCGTCGACCTGTCCGGCCGCCCGTACCTCGTGCACACCGAGCCCGAGAACATGGCGCCGATGATCGGCGAGTACGACACGACGATGACCCGGCACATCCTGGAGTCCTTCGTCGCCCAGGCGCAGATCGCGCTGCACGTGCACGTACCGTACGGGCGCAACGCGCACCACATCGTGGAGTGCCAGTTCAAGGCGCTGGCCCGGGCGCTGCGTTACGCCTCCGAGCGCGACCCGCGCGCGGCCGGCATCCTCCCGTCGACGAAGGGCGCGCTGTAACCCATGACCGGTCTGTCGACCCTCCTGATCGTCGTCGGCCTCTTCCTGGTCGGCGGCATCATCTCCTTCGTCAAGCAGAAGATGCCCACCAGCCTGATCGTGCTGCTCTCGATCGGCGCGGGCCTGTGCCTGGTGGCGGGCGTCATGCGGCTGGAGGTGTGGAATTGAGCACCAGGCCCGCGAACAAGAAGGTCGTCGTCTTCGACTACGGCTTCGGCAACGTCCGCTCCGCCGAGCGGGCCCTCGCGCGCGTGGGCGCCGACGTCGAGATCACGCGTGACTTCGACAAGGCGATGAACGCCGACGGCCTGCTCGTGCCGGGCGTCGGCGCCTTCGCCGCCTGCATGCAGGGCCTGCGCGCCGCCCGGGGCGACTGGGTCGTGGACCGCCGGCTGTCCGGCGGGCGCCCGGTCATGGGCATCTGCGTCGGCATGCAGATCCTCTTCGCCCGCGGCATCGAGCACGGCGTGGAGGCCGAGGGCCTGGACGAGTGGCCAGGCACGGTCGCGCCGCTCCAGGCCGACGTCGTGCCCCACATGGGCTGGAACACCGTGGACGCCCCGGCCGACTCACAGCTGTTCGCCGGCCTGGACGCCGACGCGCGGTTCTACTTCGTGCACTCCTACGCCGTCCACGACTGGGCCCTGGAGTCCCACAACCCGGTGATCGAGGCCCCCAAGGTCACCTGGTCGACGCACGGCAAGCCGTTCGTGGCCGCCGTGGAGAACGGCGCCCTGTGGGCCACCCAGTTCCACCCCGAGAAGTCCGGCGACGCCGGCGCCCAGCTCCTCACCAACTGGATCGGAACCCTGTAGACCATGGCCAAGCTCGAACTCCTCCCCGCCGTCGACGTCCGCGACGGCCAGGCCGTCCGCCTCGTGCACGGCGAGTCCGGGACCGAGACCTCCTACGGCTCCCCGCTGGAGGCCGCCCTCGCCTGGCAGCGGTCCGGCGCCGAGTGGCTGCACCTGGTCGACCTGGACGCCGCGTTCGGCACCGGCGACAACCGCGCCCTGATCGCCGAGGTCGCGGGGGCCATGGACATCAAGGTGGAGCTGTCCGGCGGCATCCGCGACGACGACACCCTCGCCGCCGCCCTCGCCACCGGCTGCACCCGGGTGAACCTCGGCACGGCAGCCCTGGAGACCCCCGAGTGGGTCGCCAAGGTCATCGCCGAGCACGGCGACAAGATCGCCGTCGGCCTGGACGTGCGCGGCACCACCCTGCGCGGCCGGGGCTGGACCCGCGACGGCGGCGACCTCTACGAGACGCTGGAGCGCCTGAACAAGGAGGGCTGCGCCCGCTACGTCGTCACCGACATCGCCAAGGACGGCACCCTCCAGGGCCCCAACCTGGAGCTGCTGAGGAACGTGTGCGCCGCCACCGACCGGCCGGTCGTGGCCTCCGGCGGCGTGTCGTCCCTGGACGACCTCCGCGCCATCGCCGAACTGGTACCCCTCGGTGTCGAGGGCGCCATCGTAGGGAAGGCGCTGTACGCGAAGGCGTTCACCCTGGAAGAGGCCTTGGAGGCTGTGTCGTCATGAGCGGAGCCGTGCGGCGCGTGCAGAGCGGAAGTCCCTGGGAAGAGAGTTTCGGGTTCGCACGCGCCGTCGCGGCGGGTGACCGGGTGCTGGTGGGCGGCACGACGTCCTTCAAGGGCACCGTGCTGTACGGGGAGGGCGACCCGTACGAACAGGCCAAGGTGGCCTTCACCAGCGCCCTGGAAGCGATCGGGGAGTTCGGGCTCGGCATCGAGTCCGTGATCCGTACGCGGATGTACCTGACCCATGTGCGGGACGTGGACGCCGTCGGGCGGGCCCACCAGGAGCTGTTCGACGCCGTCCGCCCGACCTCGACCCTGCTGGTCGTGGAGGGCTTCGTCGACCCGCGCATCCTGGTCGAAGTGGAACTAGAAGCATTCAGAGGCTGAAGGCCTTAAGGAGCCGTGGATTCATGACCCTGGCGGTCCGAGTCATCCCCTGCCTGGACGTGGACAACGGCCGGGTCGTCAAGGGCGTCAACTTCCAGAACCTGCGCGACGCCGGCGACCCCGTCGAGATGGCCAAGGTGTACGACGCCGAGGGCGCCGACGAGCTGACCTTCCTGGACATCACCGCGTCCTCCGGCAACCGTGAGACGACGTACGACGTGGTGCGCCGCACCGCCGAGCAGGTGTTCATCCCGCTGACCGTCGGCGGCGGCGTCCGCACGGCGGAGGACGTGGACAAGCTGCTGCGGGCGGGTGCCGACAAGGTGGGCGTCAACACGGCGGCCATCGCGCGCCCCGACCTGATCCGCGAGATCGCCGAGCGGTTCGGCCGGCAGGTGCTGGTCCTCTCGGTGGACGCGCGCCGCACCCCTGGGGGCACCTTCGAGGTCACCACCCACGGCGGCCGGCGCGGCACCGGCATCGACGCGGTGGAGTGGGCGCACCGGGCGGCGGAGCTGGGCGCGGGGGAGATCCTGCTGAACTCCATGGACGCGGACGGCACGAAGGACGGCTACGACCTGGAGATGATCGCGGCGGTGCGCAAGCACGTGACCGTCCCGGTCATCGCCTCCGGCGGCGCCGGCAAGCTGGCCGACTTCCCCCCGGCCATCGACGCGGGCGCGGACGCGGTCCTCGCGGCCTCGGTGTTCCACTTCGGGGACCTGCGGATCGGTCAGGTGAAGGAGACGTTGCGGGGGGCGGGGCACCCGGTGAGGTAGCCACCGCCTCGACAGGCCCGGGCCGGGTGGCCGGGGCCTTTGTGCGGGCCGATACGAAAGGAAAGTTGCGCAAAGAATGTTGCGCAGTTTCCCTTTCGCATCTAGGGTCCGGTGTCATGGCACGCGAGGAGAACCGCCGGATCACGGACATCGGGACGCTCAAGGCGCTCGCCCATCCGCTGCGCATGAAGCTGTACCGCCTGCTGTTCGTCGCGGAGGCCGCCACCGCCTCGCAACTGGCCGAGCAGGTGGACGAGGCCGTCTCCCTCGTCAGCTACCACCTGCGCAAACTGGCCGAGCACGGCCTCGTCGAGGAGGCCGAGCCGCGCAGCGCGGACGCGCGGGAGCGCTGGTGGCAGCCGGCGTCCGACGGCGTCACCATCCGCGACGAGGACTTCCAGGGCGCCCCCGAGAAGGCGGCCGCGCACCTGGCGGCCTCCCGGATGTTCCTGGAGCAGCGTGCCGACCTGTACCGCAGGTACCTCGACGAACGCGCCCACTGGGGGCCCGAGTGGAACACGGCGGCCCACGACTCGGAGTCCCTCCTCCGGCTCACCGCCGGTGAACTCGCCGAGCTGAAGAAGGACCTGATCGACCTGCTCAAGTGGTACGACGAGCGGGGGCGAGCCCGCGAGGCCGCCGGTGACACCGAGGGGCGCGAGCATGTCGCGCTGCACGTGTACGGCTTCCCGTTCCGCGTCTGACGTCTGAGAGGACAGCCCTCCCGTGACCGCCACGCTCATACCGCCGGCCCCCGCGCGGGCCCACCGCGACCCCAATGTGCTGCGCTGGCTCGGGGCCTACACCTCCTCGATGCTCGGCGACAGCGTCTACTACCTCGCCCTGTCCTGGGCCGCCGTCCAGGCCGGGAGCCCCGCGCAGGCCGGGCTGGTGATGTCGGCCGGCGCACTGCCCAGGGCCGTGCTGATGCTCGGCGGGGGAGTGGTCGCCGACCGGTTCAGGTCGCGCCGGGTCGTCATCGGCAGTGACGCCGTACGCTGTGCCGCCGTCCTCGCCGTGGCCGCCCTTCTGTTCCTCACCAGCCCCGGGCTGTGGCCGCTCACCCTGCTGGCGCTGCTCTTCGGCACCGTCGACGCCGTGTTCATGCCCGCCGTGGGCGCGCTGCCGGCCCGGCTCACCGAGAAGGACCAGCTCGCCCGGGTCCAGGGCATGCGCGGCCTCGCCATCCGCTTCGCGAGCGTCGTGGGCGCCCCGCTCGGCGGACTCGCCGTGGCCACCGGCGGAGCCCCGGCCGCGTTCACCGTCGCCGGGCTCCTGATCGCGCTGTCGGTACCGCTCCTGGTGTCGGTGCGGATGCGGGAGCGGCCGGAGGAGAGCACGCCCGGCACGGCGGGAACCGCCTGGAGCGACCTGAAGGCCGGGCTGCGGTACATCCGGCGGCACCGGGTGCTCGCGCCGCTGATGATCGCCATCGCCCTCGGTGACCTCGGCTTCGTCGGGCCGCTGAACGTCGGGCTGACCCTGCTCGCCGACGCCCGGGGCTGGGGTGCCGCGGGCATGGGCTGGGTGCTCGCCGGGTTCGGGGCCGGCGCGGGGGCCGCCTCGCTGCTGCTGACCGTGCGGGGGCGGCTGCCGCGCGCCGGGCTGGTCGCCGGGTACGCCATCATCGCGGGCTGCGTGGCCATCGGCGCCCTCGCCTACGTACCGGGTCTCGTCACCGCCGTCGCCACGGCCGTACTGGTCGGCCTGTTCACCGGGCTCAGCGGCGCGATGTGCGGCGCCCTGCTCCAGACCCAGTCCGACCCCGCCTACCTCGGCCGGGTCACCTCCGTCTCCAGCCTGGTCAGCCTCGGCCTCACCCCGCTGAGCATGCCGTTCGCCGCCGCCGCGATCGGGGCCTGGGGCCTCGGCCCGGTGTTCGTCGCCAGCGCGGTCGTCTGCGGCCTCGGCGGGGCCGTCGCCCTCGCCGTGCCGGCCCTGCGCCGCGCCGAACTCCCGGGCTGACCGCCGTTCACTCCCTGGGCTGAACCAGCTGCACCAGATTGCCCACCGTGTCGTCGAACACCGCCGCGATGACCGGCCCCTGCTCCTGCGGGGGATGCGTGAACCGGACGCCGAGGCCGCGCAGCCGGTCGTACTCCGCGCCCAGATCGTCCACGGAGAAGACGATGCACGGCAGCCCCGCCTCGTACAGCGCCCTGCGGTACGGCTCCGCGATCGGGCCCTGGCCGGGCTCCAGCAGCAGCTGGAGATCCGGCTGGGCCCCCTCCCGCGCCCCGACCGTCACGAAGAGCGTGCCGTCCCCCAGGTCCATGTGCGTGCGGGTCTCGAAGCCGAGGACGCCGGTGTAGAAGGCGTGCGCCGTCGCCACGTCGTCCACGTACACACCGGTCATCGCCACCTTGATCACGGGCCGGCCCTCTCAGATGCCCAGCTGCTTGGTCTGCACCTCGGCGATCGCCTCCGTGTCGCCGTCCAGCTCCACCTTGGCCGCGCGCTGCCGTCCGTACGCGAACATCAGCAGCTCCGACGGCTCACCGGTCACCGTGACCACCGGGGTGCCCCGGTGCGCCACCGCCGTCTGGCCGTTCGGGCGGCGCAGCACCAGACCCGTCGGCGCCTTCCGGCCCATCAGCCGCGCGGCGCGTTCGAGGCGGGACCACAGCGCGTCCTGGAAGACCGGGTCCAGCTCGCGCGGGCTCCAGTCCGGCTGGGCGCGGCGGACGTCCTCCGTGTGGACGTAGAACTCCACGATGTTGGCCGCCTCGTCGACCTGCTTGAGCTGGAAGGGCGAGAAGCGCGGCGGGCCGGTACGGATCAGCTGGATCAGCTCCTCGTACGGTTTCGCGGAGTACTCGGCCATCACCTTCTCCAGACGCGGTGCGAGCTGCTTGATCAGCGTGCCCCCCGCCGCGTCCGGGCGGCGCTCGCGCACGACCAGGTGCGCGGCCAGGTCCCTGGTCCGCCAGCCCTCGCAGAGGGTCTCGGCGTCCGGCCCGACGGTTTCCAAGAGGTCGGCGAGAAGAAGCCGTTCACGCTTGGCGAAGGTCGACATGCTGTCAGCCTACGACCGCGTACCCGGTCCGCCCACCCGTCACCTCCCGGGGAGGCGCCGCGCGCCGCCGTGACCATTCCATGGACGGCCGCGTCCCGCGGTCGGTCCCGCGCGGCACAATGTGACCCATGACCAGTACGACCGGCGCCCCCCGGCCCAGCAGCCTCGACCCGGAGATCGCCGCGCGGCTCAAGCGCAGCGCCGACGGGCTCGTCCCCGCCATCGCCCAGCAGTACGACACCGGAGAGGTGCTCATGCTCGGCTGGATGGACGACGAGGCGCTGCACCGGACCCTGACCACCGGCCGCTGCACCTACTGGTCGCGCAGCCGCCAGGAGTACTGGGTCAAGGGCGACACCTCCGGCCACGTCCAGCGGGTGAAGTCGGTCGCGCTGGACTGCGACGCCGACACCCTGCTGGTCAAGGTCGACCAGACCGGCGCCGCCTGCCACACCGGCGCCCGCACCTGCTTCGACGCGGACGTGCTCCTCAAGGACGCCGATTCGGGCGTACCCGGACCCGGTCAGTAAGGTCAGCGGCCATGGAACTGGAGACCTTCCGCAAGCTGGCCACCGACCGGCGTGTCATCCCGGTCACGCGCAAGCTGCTCGCCGACGGCGACACCCCGGTCGCGCTGTACCGCAAGCTCGCCGCCGAGCGCCCCGGCACCTTCCTGCTGGAGTCCGCGGAGAACGGCCGCTCCTGGTCCCGCTACTCCTTCGTCGGCGTCCGCAGCGCCGCCACGCTCACCGCGCGGGACGGACAGGCCCACTGGCTCGGCACCCCGCCCGTCGGCGTCCCCACCGACGGCGACCCCCTCGCGGCCCTGCGCGCCACCCTCCAGGCCCTGCACACCCCGCACCAGGAGGGCCTGCCGCCCTTCACCGGCGGCATGGTCGGCTACCTGGGCTACGACATCGTCCGCCGCCTGGAGAAGATCGGCCCCGGCGAGCGCGACGACCTGAAGCTGCCCGAGCTGACCATGCTGCTCACCAGCGACCTCGCGGTGATGGACCACTGGGAGGGCTCGGTCCTGCTGATCGCCAACGCGATCAACCACAACGACCTCGACACCGGCGTCGACGAGGCGTACGCGGACGCCGTCGCCCGTCTCGACGCCATGGAGGCCGACCTCTCCCGCCCGGTAGCCCAGCCCCCGGCCCACCTGCCGCCCTCCGAGCTGCCCGAGTACACCGCCCGCTGGGGCGGCCCCGACTTCCAGCGGGCCGTCGAGGACGTCAAGGAGCGCATCCGCGCGGGCGAGGCCTTCCAGGTCGTGCCCTCCCAGCGCTTCGAGACCCCGTGCACGGCGAGCGCCCTGGACGTCTACCGGGTCCTGCGGGCCACGAACCCCTCGCCGTACATGTACCTCTTCCGCTTCGACGGGTTCGACGTCGTCGGCTCCTCCCCCGAAGCGCTGGTGAAGGTCGAGGACGGACGCGCGATGGTCCACCCCATCGCCGGCACCCGGCACCGCGGGGCCACCCCGCAGGAGGACCAGGCCCTCGCCGACGAACTCCTCGCCGACCCCAAGGAACGCGCCGAGCACCTGATGCTGGTCGACCTCGGCCGCAACGACCTCGGCCGGGTCTGCGAGCCCGGCTCGGTCGAGGTGGTCGACTTCATGTCCATCGAGCGCTACTCGCACGTGATGCACATCGTCTCGACCGTCACCGGCAGGGTCGCCCCGGGCCGCACGGCCTTCGACGTGCTCACCGCCTGCTTCCCGGCCGGCACCCTCTCCGGCGCCCCCAAGCCCCGCGCGATGCAGATCATCGACGAACTGGAACCGTCCCGGCGCGGCCTGTACGGCGGCTGCGTCGGCTATCTCGACTTCGCCGGGGACTCCGACACCGCGATCGCCATCCGTACGGCCCTGCTCCGGGGCGGCACGGCCTACGTCCAGGCCGGCGCCGGCATCGTCGCCGACTCCGACCCGGTCGCGGAGGACCAGGAGTGCCGCAACAAGGCGGCGGCGGTGCTGCGGGCGGTGCACACCGCGAACAGGCTGAGCGAATAGGGCACTCTTTCCGCCCATAGGACGCTTGTCATACGAACCCCGGGTGACGCCTCACCCGGGGTTCAGGCGATAGTGGAGTACGTGACTGCCGTACCTGACCCCCGTTCCCAAGCCGCCGCGTCCGCCCGGTCCGGCCGGCGGAGCCTCGCCGTGGCCCTCCTGTGCGGTGCGCTCGGCGCGGCCGTGGCGCTGCTCGCGACCCGGCAGCGCTGGGCGGAGGGCACCGCGACGGTGGCCGGCGGCGCGTTCCCGCTGACCGCCAAGGGCAGCGACGTCACGGGCGTCCCCGCGGCCCTCGCCATAGTGGGCCTCGCCGCGCTCGTCGCCGTCTTCGCCGTCCGCAGGGCCGGCCGGTTCCTCGTCTCCGGGCTGCTCGCCCTGTCCGGCGCAGGGATCGCCGCCGCGGCCCTCGTGTCCGCCTCCGACAGCTCCGCGCTGGACGAGCAGGCGGCCAAGGCGAGCGGCGACACCTCCGCCACGGTCGACGCGCTCACCCACACCGGCTGGCCCTATGTCGCGGCCGCCGGCGGTGTGCTCCTCCTGCTCGCCGGACTGCTCGCCCTGCGCTA
This sequence comes from Streptomyces sp. NPDC017676, assembly GCF_044329325.1. Lineage (NCBI taxonomy): Bacteria > Bacillati > Actinomycetota > Actinomycetes > Kitasatosporales > Streptomycetaceae > Streptomyces > Streptomyces sp. NPDC017676. The sequence goes on from NZ_JBIRJA010000007.1 coordinate 123,670, forward strand.
CGGCCGGCTGTGGCCCGCCATGTCCGGCCGCTACGAGCGCGGCACCGCCCGCCCGCGGCGCACGTCCCGGCCGGTCGACCCGGAGCGGCCCGAGGAGATCTGGAAGGCGCTGGACCGGGGCGAGGACCCGACGGGCGCCTGAATACACGGGGCGTACCCGGAGCCCGGATCCGGAGCGGGGAACCCCGGTGTGGTGAAACAGACGCCACCCCCGCGTCGGGCACACGCACGCGTACGGGACAATGGACGGTGAGCGTCCGGCTCGGACAGTACGACACGTACACAGCAACGAGGAGCAAGTCATGGCGGGCAGCAGCCACGGTCACACCCCGGCCGCCTGGACCGGTGTCATCATCGCCTTCATCGGTTTCTGCGTCGCGGGCGCCTTCATGGTGATGGCCCAGCCCGTCGGCTTCTGGGCCGGCATGGCCCTCACGCTCCTCGGTGGTGTGGTCGGCGGCATCATGCGCGCCATGGGTCTGGGGCAGCCGAAGCAGTCCCGCACGCTGCCGCACACCGCGCCCGCGGCCACGCGGGAGCCGGCCGCGGCCGAGAGCTGAGCCTCAGGGTTTCCGCGAGGGCGGCCGGCACCAGGTGCCGGCCGCCCTCGCGTGTGCCGGAGCGGTGCCGGCGCCGCGGCTGGACGGGGTGCTCGCGGGCGCCGGCAGGGTGCCGCTGACCGCCGCGGCGAGCGGGCACGCCGACGGGCGGCGGGGGAGAATGCCCACCGTGACCGCCCCCGCGAAACCCAGGAACGCCCCCGGCCGCCCGGTGCCTCCGCCCGCCCCCTTCTGGCGGCGGGTCGCAGTCCCCGCGGGGCTGTTCGCGGCCGTCGGCGGAGCCTTCGCCTACGTCGGTGCCGTCGATCCGGGTGAACCCGGGCACTACCCCGTCTGCCCGCTGTACCGGCTCACCGGCCTGTACTGCCCCGGCTGCGGCGGGCTGCGCAGTGCGCATGCCTTCGTGCACGGTGACCTCCTCGCCGCCCTGCGCGACAACGCGCCGGCCGTGGCCGGCTACCTGGGCTTCGCCGTGCTGTGGACCGTCTGGGTGGTCCGCGCGGCACGCGGCAGACCGCTGCGGATCGACCTCGGACCGGCACCGCTGTGGGCGGCCGGCGTCCTGCTGCTGGTGTTCACCGTCGTCCGGAACCTGCCGTTCGGTGGCTGGCTCCACCCTTGATCGAACAGCGAACGTCCAGGTAGTGGGACCGCCCTCCACCGGATGCGAGGCCTCGGCGCTCCTGCGGATACCATCGGTTTGACCACGGGTTTTCAGAACCTGAAGGAACCACCGTCTGGAAGGGGGCCGCTCGCGTGAGTGTGCTCGACGAGATCATCGACGGAGTCCGTGCCGACCTCGCGGAGCGGCAGGCACGCGTCACCCTCGACGAGCTCAAGGAGCGCGCGGCCAAGGCCCACGCCGCCAAGGACGGGGTGGCCGCGCTCAAGGGCGACGGCGTGAAGGTGATCTGCGAGGTGAAGCGCTCCAGCCCCTCCAAGGGCGCGCTGGCCGCGATCGCCGACCCCGCCGGACTCGCCGCGGACTACGAGGCGGGCGGCGCGGCCGTCATCTCCGTCCTCACCGAACAGCGCCGCTTCGGTGGCTCGCTCGCCGACCTGGAGGCGGTGCGCGCACGGGTCGACATCCCCGTCCTGCGCAAGGACTTCATCGTCACGTCGTACCAGCTCTGGGAGGCCCGGGCGTACGGCGCCGACCTCGCGCTGCTGATCGTGGCCGCCCTGGACCAGCCGGCCCTGGAGTCGCTGATCGAGCGGGCGGTGTCCATCGGCCTGACCCCCCTCGTCGAGGTGCACGACGAGGACGAGGTCGAGCGGGCGGTGGACGCGGGCGCCAAGGTCATCGGCGTCAACGCGCGCAACCTGAAGACGCTGGAGGTGGACCGCGGCACGTTCGAGCGGATCGCCCCGGAGATCCCGGACACCGTCGTGAAGGTCGCCGAGTCCGGTGTCCGCGGCCCGCACGACCTGATCGCGTACGCCAACGCCGGCGCCGACGCGGTGCTGGTCGGCGAGTCCCTGGTGACCGGCCGCGACCCCAAGGCGGCGGTGGCCGACCTGGTGGCGGCGGGCGAGCACCCGGCCCTGCGGCACGGGCGCGGCTGATCCCGCTAGGCTTGGCGCCGATGACTCCCACCGTGACGACCGTGGACCGGCACGCGCGCCTGGCGCGCGGCTGCCGTCCGCGCGGCTGCCGCGCCCCCGCGCGCCGCGTCCACGGCCGTCGCGTCCGGTACGTCATCGGCGACGAACCCGGGCAGGTCAACGGACGCCGATGGCAGCGCGCCCCTCAGGGGCGCGGGGAACTGCGCGACCAGCCACAGACGACCTGAGGCCGAGCGACTCGCCCCGCCCCCACGGCGATCAGTGTTCTTTCACCGCACTCACCGTGAGGTATCCGCATGCCCAGCGAGTTCTTCATCCCCGACCCCGCCGGCCAGGTGCCCAGCGCCGAGGGCTACTTCGGCGCGTTCGGCGGCAAGTTCATCCCGGAGGCCCTCGTCGCCGCCGTGGACGAGGTCGCCGTCGAGTACGACAAGGCCAAGCACGACCCCGAGTTCGCCCGTGAGCTCGACGACCTGCTCGTCAACTACACCGGCCGTCCGTCGGCGCTCACCGAGGTGCCCCGTTTCGCCGAACACGCCGGAGGCGCCCGCGTGTTCCTCAAGCGCGAGGACCTCAACCACACCGGCTCCCACAAGATCAACAACGTGCTCGGCCAGGCCCTGCTCACCAAGCGCATGGGCAAGACCCGGGTCATCGCCGAGACCGGTGCCGGCCAGCACGGTGTCGCGACGGCCACCGCCTGCGCGCTGTTCGGCCTCGACTGCACCATCTACATGGGCGAGATCGACACCGAGCGCCAGGCCCTCAACGTGGCCCGCATGCGCATGCTCGGCGCCGAGGTCGTCGCCGTGAAGTCCGGCAGCCGCACCCTCAAGGACGCCATCAACGAGGCGTTCCGGGACTGGGTCGCCAACGTCGACCGCACCCACTACCTCTTCGGCACGGTCGCCGGCCCGCACCCGTTCCCGGCCATGGTCCGCGACTTCCACCGGGTGATCGGCGTCGAGGCACGGCGCCAGCTCCTGGAGCGCGCCGGCCGCCTCCCCGACGCGGCCGTCGCCTGTGTCGGCGGCGGATCCAATGCCATCGGCCTCTTCCACGCCTTCATCCCCGACGAGGGCGTCCGCCTCATCGGCTGCGAGCCCGCCGGCCACGGCATCGAGACCGGCGAGCACGCGGCCACCCTCACCGCCGGCGAGCCCGGCATCCTCCACGGCTCCCGCTCGTACGTCCTCCAGGACGACGAGGGCCAGATCACCGAGCCGTACTCGATCTCCGCCGGACTGGACTACCCGGGCATCGGCCCGGAGCACTCCTACCTGAAGGACTCCGGCCGCGGCGAGTACCGCGCGATCACCGACGACGCCGCCATGCAGGCCCTGCGCCTGCTGTCGCGCACCGAGGGCATCATCCCGGCCATCGAGAGCGCCCACGCGCTGGCCGGCGCCCTGGAGGTCGGCAAGGAGCTGGGCAAGGACGGCCTGATCGTCGTCAACCTGTCCGGCCGCGGCGACAAGGACATGGACACCGCCGCCCGCTACTTCGGCCTCTACGACACCGACGCCGAGGTGGCCGCCGACGAAGCCGACACCGCCGAGATCGAGGGGGACGCCAAGTGAGCGGGGCTGCATTCACGGGTGGCAAGGGCCGGCTGCTGGACGACACCCTCGCCGCCGCCAAGGCGGAGGGCCGCTCCGCGCTCATCGCCTACCTCCCGGCCGGCTTCCCGACCGTGGACGGCGGCATCGAGGCGATCAAGGCCGTCTTCGACGGCGGCGCCGACGTCGTCGAGGTCGGGCTGCCGCACAGCGACCCGGTGCTCGACGGCCCGGTCATCCAGACCGCCGACGACATCGCCCTGCGGGGCGGCGTGCGGATCGCCGACGTCATGCGCACGGTCCGGGAGGCCCACGAGGCCACCGGGAAGCCGGTGCTCGTCATGACGTACTGGAACCCCGTCGACCGCTACGGCGTGGAGCGGTTCACCGCCGAGCTGGCCGAGGCGGGCGGCGCGGGCTGCATCCTGCCCGACCTGCCCGTGCAGGAGTCGGCGCTGTGGCGGGAGCACGCCGAGAAGCACGGCCTCGCGACGGTCTTCGTGGTGGCGCCGAGCAGCAGGGACGAGCGGCTCGCCGAGATCACCGCGGCGGGCAGCGGCTTCGTCTACGCGGCCTCCCTCATGGGCGTCACCGGCACCCGGGAATCCGTCGGTACGCAGGCCCAGGACCTGGTCAGGCGCACCCGCGCCACCGGCACCGGGCTGCCCGTCTGCGTCGGGCTCGGCGTCTCCAACCGGGCCCAGGCCGCCGAGGTCGCCGGCTTCGCCGACGGCGTGATCGTCGGCTCGGCGTTCGTGAAGCGGATGCTGGACGCCCCCGACCACGCCTCCGGCCTCGCGGAGGTCCGCGAGCTGGCCGGTGAGCTGGCGAAAGGCGTGCGCGGACAGGCGTGACGGGCGGGAGTGACCGTAGGCGAATGTCCCGTATCGGATGATTCGGTCACTCGAACGGGTGGACCTCGGGCCGGGGAGGCGCGCTGCGCCTCCCCGGTTCGTTCTGGGGGTGTGAGCGAGAAGAACCGTGACGGAAAGCGCACCGCCCGGGAACGGCTGGCGGTCGAGCGCGAGAAGCAGAAGGCCGCGGAGAAGCGACGGCGCACGCTGATCGTGGGCGCGAGCGTCGTCTGCGTCCTGGGGCTGGCGGCGGTGATCGGCGTGGTCGCCGCGAACGCCGGCAAGCACAAGGGCAGCAGCGCGGGCCCGGCCGTGGCACCGTCGGGGGCGCAGGGCAAGGACGGCCTCGCGATCCCGGTCGGCGAGGACGGCGCCAAGTCGACGCTCACCGTCTGGGAGGACTTCCGCTGCCCGGCCTGCCAGGCCTTCGAGGCGGCGTACCGGCCGACCCTCCACGAACTGACCGACGCCGGCAAGCTCAGAATCGAGTACCACCTCGTCCGGCTGATCGACGGCAACCTCGGCGGCACCGGCTCGCTGCGCGCCGCCAACGCCGCCGCCTGCGCCCAGGACGCCGGGAAGTTCCGCGACTACCACGACGTGCTGTACGCGAACCAGCCGAAGGAGACCGACGACGCCTTCGCGAGCAACGACAAGCTGATCGAGCTGGCCGGCAAGGTGAAGGGCCTGGACACGCCCGCCTTCCGCAAGTGCGTCCAGGACGGCACGCACGACGCCTGGGTCGACAGGTCCAACCAGGCGTTCCGGTCCGGCGGCTTCAGCGGCACGCCCACGGTGCTGCTCGGCGGCAAGAACATCTACCAGGACCGGACGATGACCCCGGCCAAGCTCAAGCAACTCGTGGAGGCCGCCGACCGCGGGTAAGCGTTTCTCACGCCCCCGTTATGGACCCGTAGCCGGGCTGCTTGCCGTCCCCACGGCCCGGCACGGTAGCGTCGGACATGCCATGAACCTTGCCTATATCCCCAGCCCGTCGCACGGGGTGCAGTACCTCGGCCCCATCCCGCTGCGCGCCTACGCCTTCTGCATCATCATCGGCGTCTTCGTTGCCGTCTGGTTCGGCAACAAGCGCTGGATCGCCCGCGGCGGGCAGTCCGGCACGGTCGCCGACATCGCCGTCTGGGCCGTGCCGTTCGGCCTGGTCGGCGGCCGGCTCTACCACGTGATCACGGACTACGAGCTGTACTTCAGCGAGGGCCGTGACTGGGTGGACGCCTTCAAGGTGTGGGAGGGCGGCCTGGGCATCTGGGGCGCCATCGCCCTCGGCGCGCTCGGCGCGTGGATCGGCGCGCGGCGCCGGGGCATCCCGATGCCCGCGTACGCCGACGCCGTCGCGCCCGGCATCGCGTTCGCGCAGGCCATCGGCCGCTGGGGCAACTGGTTCAACCAGGAACTGTACGGCCGTGAGACCCATCTCCCCTGGGCGCTGCACATCACCTCCTCCGAGGGCGGCCGGGTGCCGGGGTACTACCACCCGACCTTCCTCTACGAGTCGCTGTGGTGCGTCGGCGTGGGCCTGCTGGTCATCTGGGCGGACCGCCGCTTCAAGCTGGGGCATGGCCGGGCGTTCGCCCTGTACGTCGCCGCGTACTGCGTGGGCCGGGGCTGGATCGAGTACATGCGGGTCGACGACGCCCACCACATCCTGGGCCTCCGCCTGAACGACTGGACCGCGCTGCTCGTCTTCCTGCTGGCGGTGGCGTACATCGTGGTGTCGTCGAAGAAGCGGCCGGGACGGGAAGCCGTGGTCGAGCCGGGAGTCTCCGACGGTTCGGTCAAGGAAAAGGACACAGAGGCCGACGCCGACGCCGAGACGGGCGCCGACGCCGATGCCGAGGGCGAGGAGAAGGCGGCACCGGCCGAGAAGAGCTGACCGCTTCCCGTACGGCACCGAGGGCGCCCGGAGGTCTTCCGGGCGCCCTCGGTGTGTGCGGAGGGTCAGCTTCTGGCAGCCAGCGACAGGGTCCGCCGCGCCATCGCCACCACCGCCGCGTCGATGAAGCGGCCGTCGGGGAGGGCCTGGGCGCCCTCGTTCGCCGAGGCCGCCTTGATGACCGTCTCCGCGTGTTCGGTCTCGGCCTCCGTGGGCAGGTACGCCCGTTCGATCACCGGAAGTTGACGGGGGTGGATCGCGGCGCGGCCCAGGAACCCGAGAGCCCGGCCGTGGGCGCAGGACGCCGCCAGGCCGTCGAGGTCACGGATGTCCGGGTAGACGGTCTGGGACGGCGGGGCCAGGCCCGCCGCACGGGCGGCGACGATCACCCGTGAGCGCGGCCAGTCCAGGCCCGCGTCGGCCCGTACCCCGAGGTCGGCGCGGAGGTCGGCCTCGCCCAGGGCGATGCCCCGCAGGGCGGGGTGGGCGGTGGCGATGGCGTAGGCGTGCTCGATGCCGAGGGCCGACTCCAGGAGCGCGTAGAGGGGGACGGGCGTGGCCACGGCGGCCTGCCGTACCTCGCCCGGGGCCGTCACCTTCGGCAGCCGCACGCCGGACAGGCCCGGCAGGCCGGCCAGGGCGTGGAGGTCGGCGGCGGCCCAGGGGCTGTCCAGGGCGTTGACGCGCACGTGCACCGGGACCGGCCGGGGCTCCGTCAGGAGTTCCGCGGTGGCCGCGCGGGCGTACTCCTTGCGGTCCGGGGCGACCGCGTCCTCCAGGTCGACCACCACCACGTCGGCGCCCGCCACCAGGGCCTTGGCCACGACGTGCGGGCGGTCGCCGGGGACGTAGAGCCAGGTGAGCGGGAACCGGGTCACAGGGCGCCCTCCGCGCGCAGCGCCGCGATGTCGGCCGGGGTGAGGCCGAGCTCGGCGAGCACGGCGTCGGTGTCGGCGCCGTGGGGGCGGCCGGCCCAGCGGATCTCGCCGGGCGTGGCGGAGAGCCGGAAGAGGACGTTCTGCATGCGCAGCGGACCCAGTTCCGGGTCGTCGACGGTGGTGACCGTGTCCAGGGCCTGGTACTGGGGGTCCGCCACGACGTCCCGGACGTCCTGCACCGGGGCCACCGCGGCCTCAGCCTTCTCGAAGGCCGCGAGCACCTCGGCGCGGGTGCGGACGGCGATCCAGGAGCCGACCGCCTCGTCCAGCACATCGGCGTGGGCGGCGCGGTCCGCACCGGTGGCGAACCACGGCTCCTCGATCAGCTCCGGGCGGCCCACCAGCCGTAGCACCCGTTCGGCGACCGACTGGGCGGAGGTGGAGACGGCGACCCAGGTGCCGTCGGCGGTGCGGTAGGTGTTGCGCGGGGCGTTGTTCGCGGACCGGTTGCCGGTGCGTTCCTGGACGTAACCGAGCTGGTCGTACCAGGTGACGTGGGGGCCGAGGACCGACAGGATCGGTTCGATGATCGCCATGTCGACCGTCTGCCCCACGCCGGTGCGCTCGCGCGCGGCCAGCGCCGTCAGCACGGCGTAGGCGGTCGCCAGGCCGGCGATCGAGTCGGCGAGACCGAAGGGCGGCAGCGTCGGGGGCGCGTCCGGTTCGCCGGTGACCGCGGCGAAACCGCTCATCGCCTCGGCGAGGGTGCCGAAGCCGGGGCGGTGGGCGCAGGGGCCGAACTGGCCGAACGCGGTGACCCGGGCCAGGACCAGCCGGGGGTTGGCCGCGGACAGCTCCGGCCAGCCGAGGTCCCATTTCTCCAGGGTGCCGGGGCGGAAGTTCTCGATCACCACGTCGGCGGTGGCGGCGAGCCGCAGCAGGGTGTCCCGGCCGCCGGGTGCGGACAGGTCGAGGGTGATGGCCCGCTTGTTGCGGCCGAGCACCTTCCACCACAGGCCGACGCCGTCCTTGGCCGGGCCGTGGCCCCGGGACGGATCGGGTCGCCGGGGATGCTCCACCTTGATCACCTCGGCGCCGAAGTCACCGAGCAGTGTCGCGGCCATCGGCCCGGCGAAGAGGGTCGCGAGGTCCAGCACCCGCAGACCGTCCAGGGCCGGGGACGTCCGCGCCGCCGTAGCCGCCGTAGCCGCCGTAGTCGTAGCCGTCGTACGTGTCGTGCTCGTCGTGTTCATGCGCTGTACTGGGCCTCGATCTCCGGGCGGTACGGCATCGACGCCGACGCGCCTTCCCGCTGGACGGAGATCGCCGCCGCGGCCGCCGCCCAGGACAGGGCCTCCCGTACCGGTTTCTCCTCGGCGAAGGCCACCGCGAGCGTGCCGACGAAGGTGTCGCCCGCGCCCGTGGAGTCCACCGCCCGCACGCGGGGCGCGGGGACCACGAGCGGTTCGGCGCCCCGGGTCACGTACAGGCAGCCCGTGGCGCCCAGGGTGACCACGACCTCCGGCACCAGCTCCAGCAGGGCGGCCGCCGCCTCGCGCGGGTCGGTGCGGCCGCTGAGGGTGACCGCCTCGTACTCGTTCGGCACCAACAGGTCCACGGCGGCCAGAAGTTCGGGCGGCAGCGGCTGGACGGGCGAGGGGGTGAGGACCGTACGGACGCCGTGCCGGTGTGCCGCCTCCGCGCCCGCGACGACCGCCGCGAGCGGGATCTCCAGTTGCAGCAGCAGGGCGTCGGCGGTGGCGATCACCCCCTCGTCACCGGGGGAGAGGTGGTCGACCGTACCGTTCGCGCCGGGGATGACGACGATCGCGTTGCCGCCCTCGTCGTCCACCACGATGTGCGCGGTGCCGGACGGGCCCTCGACCGTGCGCAGGAAGTCGGTGTCGACGCCGGAGTGTTCGAGGGTGTCGCGCAGCCGGGCGCCGAAGGCGTCGTTGCCGACCGCGCCGATCATCGAGACGGTGGCGCCGGCGCGGGCCGCGGCGATGGCCTGGTTGGCGCCCTTGCCGCCGGGGATCGTACGGAACTCCCGTCCCGTCACGGTCTCCCCGCGCTGCGGGGCCTTGCCGACATACGTGACGAGGTCCATGTTCGTGCTGCCGAGGACGGCGATGTGGGTCATGGTCGGGTCGCCTCCAGGTGGGTGAGGTGGGCGAGGGTGTCGAAGCCGGTGCCGTCGAAGTCCGCGACGGACGTGGCGAGCCGGTTCTTCAGCGGGGCCCGCCAGCGGTCGGGGAGCGCGCCGGGCGAGCCGGCGAGCAGGCCGGCGATGCTTCCGGCGGTCGCGCCGTTGGAATCGGTGTCCCAGCCACCCGACACCGCACGGCAGACGGAGCCCGTGAAGTCACCGTCGGCGTGGGTGAGGGCGGCGACGGTCAGGGCGGTGTTGGGGACGGCGTGGACCCAGTGGTGGGTCTGGCCGTGGACGGCGTGGAGTTCGTCCACGACGTCGTCGAAGTCGTCGGTGGCGGTGGCCAGTCGGACGGCGTGGTCGATCGCCCTCGCCAGCCGGGAGCGGTCCGGGACCACCGCGCGGCCGGTGCGCAGGCAGGCGTGGACGTCGTGCGTGCCGGTGGCGGCCGTGGCGATGGCGGCGGCCGCGAACATCGCCGCGTAGACGCCGTTGGCGGTGTGCGTGAGGACCGCGTCGCGGTGGGCCTGCTCCGCGGCGGCGGCCGGGTCGCCCGGGTTGCTCCAGCCGTGCATGTCGGCGCGGATCAGCGCGCCGATCCACTCGCGGAACGGGTTGCGGTGGCGGGCCGTGTGCGGGGGTTCGATGCCGCAGAGGAGGTTGCGGTGGGCGACGCGCTCGGCGGTGAAGGTGCGGCCGGGCGGGAGTTCGTCGAGCCAGAGCCGGGCCACGTCGTCCGTGGTGAAGGTCCTCCCGTGGCGCTGGAGCAGGAGGAGGTTGAGCAGGGGGTAGTTCAGATCGTCGTCCTCGGGCATGCCGTCGATGTTCTCGGCGAGCGAGGTGGCGGCCGAGCGGCGGTTCCAGGGATGGGTGGCCAGGAGGTCGTCGGGGACTCCCCGGGCGGTGAACCAGGTGGTGAGGGGCCAGTTCCCGGCCGCGCGGGCGAGGGCGCGGATGCCGTCGAGCGGGAGTTTCTCGACCGGTTTGCCGAGGAGACAGCCGATGGCCCGCCCGAGCCAGGCGGCCTCCAGGGCGCGGGGGGCCGGCGCGGTGGCGGACCGTCCGGTGGGCCAGTCGGGGCACTGGGACCTGATGCGGGCCAGGTCCGTCGGCTCGTCGTCGGCGAAGCGGCTGGGCAGATCGGCGAGTTCGTCCAGCAGATCCTCCGCGAGCAGGCGCAGATAGCGGGACACCCGGTGCGGGGACGCGCCCGCGCGCTCCGGGGCGTCCGGGCCGCCCGCCGCCCGCCAGCGCGCCTCGACCGCCGCCGGTTCGCGTCCGTCCAGGCGGGCCTGACGCAGCTCGTGGCCCAGCAGATCCTCCGGCTGCACCCAGGTCAGTCGGAGCACGGGCGGCCTCCGAGCGCGGTGAACGCCTCCTCGTGGGCGCGCCGGCGGCGGACGTCCCGGCCGAAGATCTCGCGCGTGACCTCGGTGAGCGTCCGGGCCGGCGCCCACAGGTCCAGACGGCTCGCGTCGGCGACCGTCTTCGCCCACTCCTCGGGGGCGGGCGAGCCCAGCGCGCCCGCGAGGGCACCGGCCATCGTCGCGATCGAGTCGCAGTCCCGGCCGTAGTTGACCGCGCCGAGCACGGCCTGCCGGTAGTCGCCGCCGGAGACGACCAGCATGCCCAGCGCGACGGGCAGTTCCTCGATGGAGTGCAGCCGGGAGGGGCGGCGGGCGGCGAGGGAGGGCGCGCGGTAGTCCGGCCCGACGGTGTCGTACGGCTCCACCGCCGCGCGCAGCGGACCGAGCGCCGACTCGAAGTCCCGGTGCCCGGCGGCGACTTCGCAGACCTTCTCGATCGCCGTACGGGTGCCGTCCTTGGCCAGTGACAGGCAGGTGTCCACCACCGAGTCCGGGGTGGCGCCGGGGGTGGCCGCGGCGGCCACCGCCGCGGCGAACACACCGGCCGCCTCACGGCCGTACGACGACTGGTGCGCGCCCGCGACGTCCAGCGCCTCGGCGTACGCGGCGGCCGGGTTGGCCGCGTTGACCAGGCCGACCGGGGCCATGTACATCGCCGCGCCGCAGTTGACGATGTTGCCGGTGCCCGCTTCCCGGGGGTCCGCGTGACCGTAGGCCAGCCGGGCCACCAGCCACTTCTCGGCGAGGAAGAGGCGGTGCAGCGGCAGGGCCTCGGCCTCCAGCTCGGGGATCCAGCGGGGGGTGGTCATCAGGTCCGGGACCAGGTGCTCGGCGATCGCGTAGGCGTCGAGGTGGTCACGGACGCGGTCGTAGACGCGGATCAGCGCGTGCGTCATCAGGGTGTCGTCGGTGACGTGGCCGTCACCCTTGTGGTACGGCGCGATGGGGCGGGCGGTGCGCCAGGCCTCACCGTGCCAGGGGCCGACGATGCCGCGCACGCGACCGCCGTGCCGCTCGGCGATCTGGTCGGGTGAGTAGCCCTCGACCGGGCCGCCGAGGGCGTCACCGACGGCGGCTCCCACCACGGCGGCGGTGACGCGGTCGGCGAGACCGTTCGGGCCGGGCCCGCTGCTTTCTTCTTCTTTGGGCGTCATGCCCCGAATCATCCTCCTGGGCGGGCCGGTTGTGCGGCTTCCAGGAGTCCGGCGAGTTCCACCAGGTCGGTGCCGGTGAGACGGGGCAGGGTGCAGCCGGGCAGGATGCGGCAGGCGTCCCGCCAGGTCGCGGGGATGGCCGCGCCGCCGCCGAGGGCGCCGGTGAGCGCCCCGGCGAGGGCGGGCGCGGAGTCGGCGACCCGGGACAGGCAGGCGGCGGCCGGCACGGCCTCGGCGATCCGGCCCCGGGCCGCGGTGGCCAGGGCGAGCGCGACGGGGACGGTCTCCGCGGCGGCGATGCCGTAGCTGTAGACGTGGTCGACGATCTGGTGTTCCAGGAGCGGGACCAGCGCGAAGGCGGACTCGGTGTCCTCGGCCAGAGCGAGGGCGTGGCGGGCGTTGCGGCCGATCTCGGTGTCCGCCGGGAGTTCGGCGAGCGCGGCGGTCACGCAGGTGCCGGTGTCCGCGTCGACGAGGGCGAGGGAGAGGGCCGCCGCCATGGCCCGCGCACCGTGCACACCGTCGCCGTCCTGGGTGTAGCGGGCGTCGAACTCGGCGAGGGCGGCGGCCTGTTGCGGGTCACCGGGGTGGGCCACGGCGAGGACGCACGCGCGGACGCAGGCCGCGTCGTCGAAGTAGTGCGGGTTGTCGTGACCGGTGGCGGGCGGGCGCAGGCCGGTGGCGAGGTTGCCGAGGCCGGCGCGGACGGAGATGCGGGCGCGCAGCGGCAGCACGGCGGACTCGATCTCCGGGGCGCGGTCCGCCGCGGCGGCGACCTCGGAGGCCACGGTGGTCCAGGTGAGGTCGATGGCGGCGCGCATACGGCGGGCCCGGCTGAGGTCACCGAGGACGTCGTCGTCGCCGGCGCGCAGGACCGCCTCCGCGGCGAACACCGCCCACTCGGCGTCGTCGGAGGGGCCGAGGCGGAGGGGGTCGGGGGGTTGGTTGAGGGCGATCGGCACCGGGAGGGTGGTGGTGGCGTTCTGCTCGGCGAAGGTGTCCAGTTCCCGGGTGAGACGGCGGGTCCACTCAGGCATGCGGGCGGCGCGGTGCCGGGCGGCGGGCCAGCCGGCGGCGTCTCCGGCGGCGAGGCCGAGGAGGAGGCCCTCGACACGGCGCGCCGTCATGGCCGACCCTCGCTGTCCGGTTGCCCGGGGTTCCGGTCCCCGGGAGGGCGTGGGTTGTCCGGTTGCCCGGGGTTCCGGTCCCCGGGAGGGCGTGGGTTGTCCGGTTGCCCGGGGTTCCGGTCCCCGGGAGGGCGCCGGCTGTCCGGTTGCCCGGGGTTGCCCTCCCCTACCAGGGGGCTCCGCCCCCTGGACCCCCGGTCCCCCGCCCACCCACCACCCGACCCCGGCGGCTGGGTGGTGGGGGGTAGCGGTGGGAGGAGTCCGGTCGGCTGCATGGTGGGGGGCGGGGGTGGGAGGAGGTCGGTCGGCTCCCTCAGAACCTCGGCCGTTGCCCGTTCCCCCTCCACCACGGCCGCCGACAGGACGCCGGCCAAGGGCGCTGCCACGGCCGCCGGGACCACCTCCCGTTTCCGCGCCGCCCCGGCTCCCGTGTCCGCCGGGATCACCTTCCGACTCCCCACGGCCGCTGCTCTCACGGCCGCTGCTCCCACGGCCCCGGCCCCCACCGCCTCTGCCGCGACGGCTCCTGCCGCGACGGCTCCTGCCGCGACGGCTCCTGCCGCGACGGCCTCTCTCCCGACGGCCCCTGCTCCCACGGCCCCTGCTCCCACGGCCTCTGCCCCGACGGCCCCTGCTCCCACGTCCGCCGGAATCACCTCCCGCTTCCCCGCCGCCCCCACCGCCCCGGCTCCGACGTCCGCCGGGGTCACCTCCCGTCTCTCCACGGCCCCTGCTCCCACGGCCCCCGCCCCCGCGGCCTCTGCCCCGACGGCCCCCGCCCCCACCGCCCCTGCCCCGACGGCTTCTGTCCCCACGGCCCCCGCCCCCACCGCCCCCGCCCCCGCGCCCCCTGCCGCCGCCGTCACCAGGAGGTCCGCGACGTTCAGTACGTGGTGGCCGGTGATGGACGGGAGGCAGCGGCCGCGGGCCGGGCCGATGGCCGATGACCAGTGTGGCGGGATGGCCGAGAGGCCCTGGGTGGCGCCGGAGAGGGCGCCTGCCACCGCCGCCGTCGTGTCCGCGTCGCGGCCCATGTTGACGGCCGTCAGGACCGCCTCCCGGAAGTCGCCGTCGGCCGCCGCGTACGCGCCGAAGGCGAGGGCGATCGCTTCGGGGGCCAGGTCGGTCCAGGGGTAGCCACCGATGACGACCGCGGAGCGCACCGCGCGTTCGCCGCGATGCGCCACCGACACCGCGCGCCGCAGGGAGCGAGCCGTCCAGGAGTCGTCCGGGATCACCGCGAGGGCGGCGGCGATCACCACCGCGACCGCCGCGCCGGTCATCGCCGCCGCCACGCCCGCCGCGACCGCCTGGCCACCGTAGATGCCCTCGCCCTCGTGACTCACGGAGCCGTCGATGGCCACCAGCCGGGCCGCCTCGGCGGGGCGTCCGGCGGCGAAGACCCCGAAGGGCGCCGCCCGCATCGCCAGCCCGTCGCTCCAGGCGTGCCGGTGCTGGGACGAGATGGGGGCGGCGAGTCCACGGCGGAGGTTCTCCAGCGTGCCGCGCTCGCTGAAGCCGGCGCCGCGGAAGGGTCCCTCCGCCCGGTCGGCGATCCACTCGTGCCAGGCCGCCTCGACATGCTCCGGGGTGAGCGCCGAGCCGTGCCGGGCCAGCAGCAGACCGGAGAAGATCGCGTACTCGGTGTCGTCCGTGCCGTACGGCTGCTCGCTGACGTACCCGGTGATCCGGCCCCAGCGGGCGCGGATCTCGGAGGGCCTGAGGTTCTCCGCCGGTGCGCCCAGCGCGTCCCCGACGGCCAGGCCCAGCAGCGCACCGCGGGCCCGCTCGCGGAGTCCGGCGGCGTCACCGGGCGCCGGGGCTGGGGGAGTGCAGGCGATCGATGCCATGGGCGGCCTCCTTCGGCGGGCCCCTCGGGGCCCTTTGCGGATGTGTCCCACGGGAGGCGGCCGCGTGAGCCGGGGGAGGGGTTCTGTCACCCGGTCGGCATCTGAGCTGATCACCGCCCATCTGAGCGCTTGCGGAAGAAGCCGCAGGTTAGCCCAGCCTTTCCTTGCTGGCGCGGACGAAATGATGAGCGTAAGTTCTGTGTTGTCGAAAAGTAGAACTCGTCCAAAGTTAGCTTTGGCTTAGCTTCCTTGGGGGACCCGGATGGCCATCATCGAAACCGAGGCCGCGCTGCACGAGGCGCACCGCGACAACCACACGCACCGCGACGTGAACGGCGGATGGCTGCGCCCCGCCGTCTTCGGTGCCATGGACGGTCTCGTCTCCAACCTCGCCCTGATGACGGGCGTGGCCGGCGGGTCCGTGAGCCAGCACACCATCATCATCACCGGTCTCGCGGGACTCGCCGCCGGCGCCTTCTCCATGGCGGCCGGCGAGTACACCTCCGTCGCCTCCCAGCGGGAACTCGTCGAGGCGGAGCTCGACGTCGAGCGCCGTGAGCTGCGCAGGCACCCGCAGGACGAGGAGGACGAGCTGGCCGCGCTGTACGTGTCCCGCGGGGTCGAGCCGGGGCTGGCCCGGCAGGTCGCCCGGCAGCTCTCCAGGGATCCCGAGCAGGCCCTGGAGATCCACGCCCGCGAGGAGCTCGGCATCGACCCCGGGGACCTGCCCTCGCCGCTGGTCGCCGCGGTCTCGTCCTTCGGCTCCTTCGCGCTCGGCGCCCTGCTGCCCGTCCTGCCGTACCTGCTCGGTGCGACCGCGCTGTGGCCCGCCGTCCTGCTGGCACTCGCCGGTCTCTTCGCGTGTGGTGCCGTCGTGGCGAAGGTGACCGCCCGAAGCTGGTGGTTCAGCGGTCTGCGGCAGCTCGCGCTCGGTGGTGCGGCGGCCGGTGTGACGTACGCCCTGGGCACTCTGTTCGGAACGGCCGTAGGATAGGTCGACCGGTACCTATGCGATGGGCCGCATAAGTACCCGTTACTCGTGGGTTTCGAGTCCTTTACCACCGGGCATGAGCCGTAAGCGCTGTGGGCAACGACGCCTGCCGCACCCCCGCGGGGTGGGCGATGACGCCCTCCCCGGACCCCCTCGGGCCGCCGGACGCCGATCCGACCGATCGTGTCCGCAACGGTCCCCCCGTGAACGTCGGCCGCCACCGCGCGGCCCCGCCGTCACCGCACGGCACCGCCGTCCTGTCACGGCACCGCGCCGCCACCGCACGGCACCCGCCGCGTCCGCGCGGCACCTCCGCCGCGACCGCGGCGTCCGCATGCTGGAACGGTGTTTCCGGTTCCCGAGAACCGCTCCATCATGTAACCTGCACGAAATTTTGATCTCATCGCAGATCTCACGCAGAGGGCCAACGTCGTCCCTCGGCACCTGCCACATGCCACATGACGACGACGGGAGAGCCGATGCGTACGCCGCGCCAGCCGTCCCAGCATTCCACGAATGGCCAGAACTGGTCGTTCATGGATGCTCGCCCTGCTGCGCAGGGTATGTACGACCCCCGCAACGAACACGACGCGTGCGGCGTCGGTTTCGTCGCCACTCTCACCGGCGAGGCGTCCCACACCCTGGTCGAGCAGGCCCTCACGGTCCTGCGCAACCTGGAGCACCGTGGTGCCACCGGCTCCGAGCCCGACTCCGGCGACGGCGCGGGCATCCTCTCGCAGGTGCCGGACGCCTTCCTCCGTGAAGTGGCCGGTTTCGACCTTCCCGCGGCCGGCTCCTATGCCGTAGGCATCGCCTTCCTGCCGGGGGACGCGACCGAGGACGCCGTCTCACACATCGAGACGATCGCCGCCGACGAGGGGCTGACCGTCCTCGGCTGGCGCGAGGTCCCGGTCGCCCCCGAGCTGCTGGGCGCCACCGCCCGCTCCACCATGCCGGTCTTCCGGCAGGTCTTCGTCACCGACGGCGGCGCCAGCGAGGGCATCGCGCTGGACCGCAAGGCGTTCGTGCTGCGCAAGCGCGCCGAGCGTGAGGCCGGGGTCTACTTCCCGTCCCTGTCCGCCCGGACGATCGTCTACAAGGGCATGCTGACCACCGGCCAGCTGGAGCCCTTCTTCCCGGACCTGTCCGACCGCCGCTTCGCCTCCGCGATCGCGCTCGTACACTCCCGGTTCTCCACGAACACCTTCCCGTCGTGGCCGCTCGCGCACCCGTACCGCTTCGTCGCGCACAACGGTGAGATCAACACCGTCAAGGGCAACCGCAACTGGATGCGCGCCCGCGAGTCCCAGCTCGTCTCCGGCCTGTTCGGTTCCGACGAGAAGAACATCGAGCGGATCTTCCCGGTCTGTACCCCGGACGCCTCCGACTCCGCCTCCTTCGACGAGGTCCTGGAGCTGCTGCACCTGGGCGGCCGCTCGCTGCCGCACTCCGTGCTGATGATGATCCCGGAGGCGTGGGAGAACCACGACTCCATGGACCCGGCCCGGCGCGCCTTCTACCAGTTCCACTCCACGATGATGGAGCCCTGGGACGGCCCCGCCTGCGTCACCTTCACCGACGGCACCCAGGTCGGCGCCGTGCTCGACCGCAACGGCCTGCGCCCCGGCCGCTACTGGGTCACCGACGACGGCCTGGTCGTCCTCGGCTCCGAGGTCGGCGTCCTCGACATCGACCCGGCCAAGGTCGTCCGCAAGGGCCGCCTCCAGCCCGGCAGGATGTTCCTCGTCGACACCGCCGAGCACCGCATCATCGAGGACGACGAGATCAAGGCGTCCCTCGCCGCGGAGAAGCCGTACGCCGAGTGGCTGGAGGCCGGCGAGATCGAGCTGGGCGACCTGCCCGAGCGCGAGCACATCGTCCACACCCACGCCTCGGTCACCCGCCGCCAGCAGACCTTCGGCTACACCGAGGAGGAGCTGCGCGTCATCCTCGCCCCGATGGCCCGCACCGGCGCCGAGCCGATCGGCTCCATGGGCACGGACTCGCCGATCGCGGCCCTGTCCGAGCGCCCGCGGCTGCTCTTCGACTACTTCACCCAGCTGTTCGCGCAGGTCACCAACCCGCCGCTGGACGCGATCCGCGAGGAGCTGGTCACCTCCCTGCGCTCGTCGCTGGGCCCGCAGGGCAACCTGCTGGAGCCGACCGCCGCCTCCTGCCGGTCCGTCGTGCTGCCCTTCCCGGTCATCGACAACGACGAGCTGGCCAAGCTCATCCACATCAACGCCGACGGCGACATGCCCGGCTTCAAGGCCGCCACGCTGTCCGGTCTGTACCGGGTCTCCGGCGGCGGTGAGGCCCTCGCCGCCCGCATCGAGGAGATCTGCGCCGAGGCCGACGCGGCGATCGAGAACGGCGCCCGCCTGATCGTCCTGTCCGACCGGCACTCCGACGCCGAGCACGCGCCGATCCCGTCGCTGCTGCTCACCGCGGCCGTCCACCACCACCTCATCCGCACCAAGCAGCGCACCCAGGTGGGCCTGCTGGTCGAGGCCGGCGACGTCCGCGAGGTCCACCACGTCGCCCTGCTCATCGGCTACGGCGCCGCCGCCGTCAACCCGTACCTGGCGATGGAGTCGGTGGAGGACCTGCTGCGCGCGGGCACCTTCATCAACGGCATCGAGCCCGAGCAGGCCATCAAGAACCTGATCTACGCCCTCGGCAAGGGCGTCCTGAAGGTCATGTCCAAGATGGGCATCTCCACCGTCGCCTCCTACCGCGGCGCCCAGGTCTTCGAGGCCGTCGGCCTGGACGAGACCTTCGTGGAGAAGTACTTCAACGGCACCGCCACCAAGATCGGCGGCGTCGGTATCGACGTCATCGCCCAGGAGGTCGCCGCCCGCCACGCCAAGGCCTACCCGGCCTCCGGCATCGCCCCGGCGCACCGCGCGCTGGACATCGGCGGCGAGTACCAGTGGCGCCGCGAGGGCGAGCCGCACCTGTTCGACCCGGAGACGGTCTTCCGCCTCCAGCACTCCACGCGCACCGGCCGGTACGACATCTTCAAGAAGTACACCGGGCGGGTGAACGAGCAGTCCGAGCGCCTGATGACGCTGCGCGGCCTGTTCGGCTTCAAGTCCGACCGGCAGCCGATCCCGGTCGAGGAGGTCGAGCCGGTCTCCGAGATCGTCAAGCGGTTCTCGACGGGCGCGATGTCGTACGGCTCCATCTCCAAGGAGGCGCACGAGACCCTCGCCATCGCCATGAACCAGCTGGGCGGCAAGTCCAACACCGGTGAGGGCGGCGAGGACCCGGAGCGCCTGTACGACCCGGCGCGCCGCTCGGCGATCAAGCAGGTCGCCTCCGGCCGCTTCGGCGTGACCTCCGAGTACCTGGTCAACGCGGACGACATCCAGATCAAGATGGCCCAGGGCGCCAAGCCCGGCGAGGGCGGCCAGCTGCCCGGCCACAAGGTCTACCCGTGGGTCGCCAGGACCCGGCACTCGACGCCGGGCGTCGGCCTGATCTCCCCGCCGCCGCACCACGACATCTACTCCATCGAGGACCTGGCCCAGCTGATCCACGACCTGAAGAACGCGAACCCGCAGGCGCGGATCCACGTCAAGCTGGTCTCCGAGGTCGGTGTCGGCACGGTCGCGGCCGGTGTGTCCAAGGCGCACGCGGACGTCGTGCTCATCTCCGGTCACGACGGCGGCACGGGTGCCTCCCCGCTGACGTCGCTGAAGCACGCGGGCGGCCCCTGGGAGCTCGGCCTCGCCGAGACCCAGCAGACCCTGCTGCTCAACGGCCTGCGCGACCGCATCGTCGTCCAGACCGACGGCCAGCTCAAGACCGGCCGTGACGTGGTCATCGCCGCGCTGCTCGGCGCCGAGGAGTTCGGTTTCGCGACCGCCCCGCTCGTCGTCTCCGGCTGCGTGATGATGCGCGTCTGCCACCTGGACACCTGCCCGGTCGGCATCGCCACCCAGAACCCGGCCCTGCGCGACCGCTTCGCCGGCAAGGCCGAGCACGTGGTGAACTTCTTCCGGTTCATCGCCGAGGAGGTCCGCGAGCTCCTCGCCGAGCTGGGCTTCCGCTCCATCGAGGAGGCCGTCGGCCACGCCGAGGTGCTGGACGTCGAGCGCGCGGTCGACCACTGGAAGGCGCAGGGCCTGGACCTGGAGCCCCTGTTCCACGTCCCGGACCTGCCCGAGGGCGCGGTCCGCCACCAGCTGGTCTCCCAGGACCACGGCCTGGAGAAGGCCCTGGACAACGAGCTGATCAAGCTCGCCGCCGACGCGCTGGGCGCTTCGGACGCCACCGAGGCACAGCCGGTGCGCGCCCAGGTCGCCATCCGCAACATCAACCGCACGGTCGGCACCATGCTCGGCCACGAGGTGACGAAGAAGTTCGGTGGCGCGGGCCTGCCCGACGACACCATCGACATCACCTTCACCGGCTCGGCCGGCCAGTCCTTCGGCGCCTTCCTGCCGCGCGGTGTCACGCTCCGCCTGGAGGGCGACGCCAACGACTACGTCGGCAAGGGCCTCTCCGGCGGCCGGATCGTCGTCCGCCCGGACCGGGCCGCCGACCACCTCGCCGAGTACTCGACCATCGCGGGCAACACCATCGCCTACGGCGCCACCGGCGGCGAGCTGTTCCTGCGCGGCCGTACCGGTGAGCGGTTCTGCGTCCGCAACTCCGGCGCGCTGGTCGTCTCCGAGGGCGTGGGCGACCACGGCTGCGAGTACATGACCGGCGGTCACGCGGTCGTCCTCGGCCCGACCGGCCGCAACTTCGCGGCGGGCATGTCCGGCGGTATCGCCTACGTCATCGACCTCGACCGCGACAACGTCAACGCCGGCAACGCCGGCTCCGTCGAGGCGCTGGACGCGGCGGACAAGCAGTGGCTGCACGACGTGGTGCACCGCCACGCCGAGGAGACCGGCTCGACGGTCGCCGAGAAGCTGCTCGCCGACTGGGACACGGCCGTGGAGCGGTTCAGCAAGATCATCCCCAGCACGTACAAGGCAGTGCTCGCCGCCAAGGACGCCGCCGAGCGAGCCGGTCTCACCGAGACCGAGATCACCGAGAAGATGATGGAGGCGGCGACCAATGGCTGACCCCAAGGGCTTCCTGAACCACGGCCGTGAGGTCGCCAAGACCCGCCCCGTCGACGAGCGGGTCAAGGACTGGAACGAGGTCTACGTCCCCGGCTCCCTGCTGCCGATCATCAGCAAGCAGGCCAGCCGCTGCATGGACTGCGGCATCCCGTTCTGTCACAACGGCTGTCCGCTGGGGAACCTGATCCCCGAGTGGAACGACTACGCCTACCGCGAGGACTGGGCGGCCGCCCAGGAGCGCCTGCACGCGACCAACAACTTCCCGGAGTTCACCGGTCGCCTCTGCCCGGCCCCCTGCGAGTCGGCGTGCGTGCTGGGCATCAACCAGCCGCCGGTCACCATCAAGAACGTCGAGGTCTCGATCATCGACAAGGCGTGGGAGACCGGGGACGTCGCCCCGCAGATCCCCGAGCGCCTGTCCGGCAAGACGGTCGCGGTCGTCGGCTCCGGCCCGGCGGGTCTCGCCGCCGCCCAGCAGCTGACCCGGGCCGGCCACACGGTCGCCGTCTACGAGCGCGCGGACCGCGTCGGAGGTCTTCTCCGGTACGGCATTCCCGAGTTCAAGATGGAGAAGCGGCACATCAACCGCCGTATCGAGCAGATGCGCGCGGAGGGCACCCGCTTCCGCACCGGCATCGAGATCGGCCGCGACCTCAAGGCGACCGACCTGAAGAAGCGGTACGACGCGGTGGTCCTGGCCGTCGGTGCCACGACCGCCCGTGACCTGCCGGTGCCCGGCCGCGAACTCAAGGGCGTCTACCAGGCCATGGAGTACCTGCCGCTGGCCAACAAGGTCCAGGAGGGCGACTACGTCACCGCGCCGATCTCGGCCGAGGGCAAGCACGTGGTCGTCATCGGCGGCGGTGACACCGGCGCGGACTGCGTGGGCACCGCCCACCGGCAGGGCGCGGCCTCCGTCACCCAGCTGGAGATCATGCCCCGCCCGAGCGACGACCGGCACCCGGTGAACCAGCCCTGGCCGACCTTCCCGATGCTCTACAAGGTCACCAGCGCGCACGAGGAGGGCGGCGAGCGGGTCTACTCCGTCTCCACCACCCACTTCGAGGGCGACGAGGACGGCAACGTCCAGTGGCTGCACCTGACCGAGGTGGAGTTCATCGACGGCAGGCTCACCCCCAAGCCGGGCACCGAGCGCAAGATCCCCGCTCAGCTGGTCACCCTCGCCATGGGCTTCACCGGCACCGACCGGGTGAACGGCCTGGTGGAGCAGTTCGGCCTGGAGCTCGACGAACGCGGTAACATCGCCCGCGACGCCGACTTCCAGACCAACGTGCCGGGTGTGTTCGTCGCCGGTGACGCCGGCCGCGGCCAGTCCCTCATCGTGTGGGCGATCGCGGAGGGCCGCTCGGCCGCCCGCGGAGTCGACCGCTTCCTGACCGGAGCCAGCGACCTGCCGGCCCCGATCCGCCCGACGGACCGCGCCCTGGCGGTCTGACGCGCGCACAACGGACCCCAGGTCCCGCACAGACGTCCCGTACAAAGGCGTACGGAACATGAAACGGCGCCTGCCCGCCTGTCCCCGACCGGACGACTGGGCAGGCGTCGTCGCATGTGTGCCGTACGGGTACGCTCGGGCGCCGGAACAGCCGAGGGGGGATCATGGCCGCGATCAGTCTGCGCAAGGTGGAGGAGACCGCGCCCGCACTGGCCGGCGCCTACCGGTCGGCGGGGGTGTCCCTGCGCAAGCACGGCCTGGACGGGCTGCGGGCCGCCGTCTACCTCGTGGTCGACTACTCGGGCTCCATGCGGCCGTACTACCAGGACGGCAGTGTGCAGGCGCTCGCCGACCGGGTGCTGGGCCTGTCCGCCCACCTGGACGACGACGGCCGGGTGCCCGTCGTGTTCTTCTCCACGGACGTCGACGCGGTCACCGACATCGCCCTCGCCGGGCACCAGGGCCGCATCGAGCGGATCGTGTCCGGGCTCGGCCACATGGGCAGGACCAGCTACCACCTGGCGATGGACGCCGTCATCGACCACTACCTGGACAGCGGCGCCACCGCCCCCGCCCTCGTCGTCTTCCAGACCGACGGCGGTCCGATCAGCAAGCTCGCCGCCGAACGCCATCTGTGCAAGGCCGCGCGGCTCCCGCTGTTCTGGCAGTTCGTCGGCTTCGGCGACCCGGACAGCCGACAGTTCGAGTTCCTGCGCAAGCTGGACGAACTCGCGGTCCCCGGCAAGCGGATCGTGGACAACGCCGGCTTCTTCCACGCCGGCCAGGACCCGCGCCGGGTCTCCGACGCCGAGCTGTACGACCGTCTCGTCGGCGAGTTCCCGAGGTGGCTCGCGGCCGCACGCGCGGCGGGCGTCCTGCGACCGGACTGACGAAACGCCCCCGCGCGGGTCCGCCACCCCCTCCTGGAGCCTCCCGAGAGCACCGGGTCGCGGCACTCCGCGGGCGCCCCCCCACGCCGAGCGCGGCGCCCGGGCCCTGGTCAGCCACGGGGACGCCGAACCGGGTGCGCCGCTTCACATGGGCGGCGGTCCGGGACTCGGCAGCCGACCCGCGCGACGGCTCATGAGCTGAGCCGCGCGGCCGCCTCCCGTTGCCGCTCCGCCATCACCGTCAGGAAGCGCACCACCGTCTGCAGTTCCTCCGTGCTGAACTCCTCGCACGCGGCCACGATGTCGCGCGCCCAGTCCTCGAAGAAGACGGCGAGTTCGCCGATCTTCTCTCGGTTCAGTTCGACCAGCACCCGGCGCTTGTCCGTCGGGTGGGCGACCCGCCGGGCGAAGCCCTTGGTCTCCAGGCGGTCGACGAGGCCGGTGACGGAGGCCGGGGCCAGACCGGTCAGCCGGGCCAGGTCCTTCGCGGTGAGCGGGCCGTGCCGCTCCAGCAGGTCGAGGGTCTTCTCCTCCGTGGCGTTCAGTCCCTGCTTGGCGGCGATCGCCGAATGGAACATCACGGTGACGCCGCTGTGGACACGGCCCACCTCCATCAGGCGCCGGAGCGTCTCGTCCCGCTTCTCGTCTCCCTCGGTCATGGACTCAGGCTAGCAAGTAGTTCGTTCGGCCGAACTAAGCACTTGCGGGGAGGGGTGCGACGTGCAACTCTTTCGTTCGGTCGAACGAAATAATTTGGAGCGAGGGGGACACCCATGTCCACGACCGCCACCGCAGACCCGCCGACCACGGCGGAACCCCATCCGCGTCGCTGGGCCGCCGCCGCCGTGATGATGATCGCGGCCCTGATGGACCTGCTCGACGGAACGATCGTCAACGTGGCGGTCCCGTCCATCAGCCGGGACCTGCACGCCTCCGCGAGCGACCTGCAATGGGTCGTCTCCGCCTACCTGCTGGGCTTCGCGGCCGCCCTGATCGTCTCCGGCCATCTCGGCGACCGCGTCGGCCGCCGGCCCCTCTTCCTCACCGGAACGGCGGGTTTCGGGCTGGCGAGCCTGGCATGCGGCATCGCCCAGTCACCGGGGCAGCTGATCGCCGCCCGGGCGGTCCAGGGCATCCTGGCGGCCGTGCTCGTGCCGCAGGTGATCGGCTCGTTCCGCACCCTGTTCCACGGCAAGGAGCGCGGGGCCGCCTTCGGGATGTACGGCGCGGTCGCCGGCTTCGCCTCGGCGGTCGGGCTGCTGCTCGGCGGGGTGCTCACCGACGCCGATCTGTTCGGCTGGGGCTGGCGCTCGGTGTTCCTGGTCAACGTGCCGGTCGCGGTGGCGACGTTCGTGGGCGGGCTGGTCCTGGTGCCCACCACGCGGGAACGGTCAGCGGGGCGGCCGGACGCTCTCGGCAGCCTGGTACTGGCCGGCGGACTGGTCGCGATCGTGCTGCCGCTGGTGCAGGGCCGGGAGAACGGCTGGCCGCTGTGGGGCTGGATCTGCCTCGCGGCGGGCGCGACGACCGTGGCCGGGCTCGGCGTGTACGAGGCCCGGCGGCACCGGCCGGGTACGGTGCCGCTGCTGCCCGCGCGCGCGTTCGCGCTCCCCGCGTTCTCGGTGGGCGTGCTCGTCCAGCTGCTCTTCTCCCTCGGCATGCAGGGCTTCTTCCTGGTCTTCGCGGTCTGGCTCCAGGGCGGCGAGGGGTACACCCCGCTCCAGGCCGGGGTGGTCACCGTCGCGTTCTCGGCCGGCGGGTTCCTGACCGCGCCCGTCGCGGAAGGGCTCGCCGTGAAGTACGGACGGCTGGTGCTCGGTGCGGGGGCGCTGCTGATGGCCGGCGGGTTCGGCTGGGTGTGGGCCGCGATCGACGACGCCCCGGCTGTGCACGCGGGCGCGTGGCCGCTGGTCCCCGGACTGGTGCTCGCCGGGGCCGGGCTCGGGTTCCTGGTGGTGCCGTTGGTGAACGTGGTGCTGTCGGCGGTGCCGGGCGAACTGGCCGGGGGAGCGTCCGGGATCTTCTCCACGGCTCAGCAGTTCGGCGGCGCGCTGGGGGCGGCGGTGATCGGTACGGTGTTCTTCGGGGCCGTGACGGAGGGGCCCAGCGAGGCGCTCGCCAGGGCGATGCCGTGGGTCGTGGCGGCGTTCGTGGTGTGCGGAGTGCTGTGCGCGGCGCTTCCGCGGCGGGCGGTGCCGGAGCACGAGGACTGACACGGCGGTCCATGGGGCAAGCGACACGGCGGTGCAGCCCGCCGAAGCTACGTGTCGCACTCCAGCACCGTCCGGCACAACCCGCACCGCGCCCGTACCCGCCCCCGCACCGGCACCCTGATCCGCTGGTGGCAGGTCGGGCACGGGAAGGTCACCCCCAGGCGGCCGCCGCTGTCGGGGGCGAAGGCGTACGAGGCGCTCGGCGGGGCACCGGAGGCGTGCCGGCGGTCGTGGGCGTAACGGCGGCGGCCCGCCCAGCCGGCCGCCGTCAGCGGCGGCTGCTGCTCGTCCTGGCGGGCCCGGGCCATCCCCTTGACGTAGGCGGTGTAGGCCTGCGGGCTGGTGAACCACACCGAGGGGTCCTCCTGGAAGAGCAGGGCCCGCTTGGCCAGGACGTAACCGAACTCCTCCGGGGTGAGGTACCCGAGTTTCTGTGACGACACCCCGTCCTCCCGGTAGGCGTCCAGCAGCAGCCAGCCCGCGCCCAGATAGGTCGTCGCCGTGTCCGTGAGGATCTCGTTCTCCGCCGTGCTGGGGAAGGCGAGGTCCAGTCGGTGCAGGTAGACGTGCGCCACCTCGTGGGCGAGCGCGGCGCCGATGTCCCTGCGGTGGGTGCGGAACCGGTCGTTCAGCTCGACGAAGTACTCGGGGCCCGCCGCGAGTTCGACGTTCGCCGCGTGGGTCATCTCCCGGAAGCCGACGATCAGCCGCGCGTCCGGCAGCCGGAAGTGCCGCACGATCTCCCGGGCCACGCGCTGCGCGCCCAGATGCAGGTCGTCGGTGTCGCAGAAGGCCACGTCGGCCGGGGCCACGCTGGCCGAGAACGTCTCGATGGTGTCGCGGGACAGGCGCCGGTACAGCGCGGTGATGGCGGCCCGCACCGTCTCCAGGTGCGGGTAGCCGTGCTGGACCGGTCCGCCGTTCGCCACGTCGGCACCCCCTGAAGCCACCGGAACTCCCTACCACTGTAGGCGGGACGACAGTGCGGCAAGGGCCCCGCCGGGCGGCCGTTCCCCCGGCGGTAGCCGGGAGGGGTCCCGGTGCGCCGGTGTGCCCGGTGTGCCCGTGGGCCCGGTGGGCACACCGGCTCCGGCCGGCACTCGGGCTCCGGCTCCGGCAGGCGCTCGGCCTCGGGCAGGCGCCCGGCCTCGCGCCGGCACCCGGTCCCCGTCGGCCCCGCCGGCGACCACGTCCCCGCCCCTCCCCGCGATCCGCCGGTGATCCACTCCCCGGACACCCGTAGGGCCCGGCCCGTGAAACGCATAGGGTGAGCCCCCATGACCACCAGCAACACCGGCACCGGTGCCGACGACCCCCAGGTCCGTCAGGAACTGGAGCGGCTGCGCGACAGCATCGACAACATCGACGCGGCCGTCGTCCACATGCTCGCCGAACGCTTCAAGTGCACCCAGCAGGTCGGCCGGCTCAAGGCGCTGCACCAGCTGCCGCCCGCCGACCCGGCCCGCGAGGCCCGGCAGATCGAACGGCTGCGCCGTCTCGCCGAGAACGCCAAGCTCGACCCGGCGTTCGCCGAGAAGTTCCTGAACTTCATCATCGCCGAGGTGATCCGGCACCACGAACGCATCGCCGAGGACACCCACAACGGACAGCCTGCGCACGAGGACCGGGCACGGCCCTGACCGGGGCCCGGACGAGCCCGGCCAGGCGGTGGGCAAGGGGGCGCGCAGGGGACAAAAGCCGTGTACCGATCCGCCCCTGTGCGCTGTCCGCCCCATCAGGCAGCATGGCCTGCATGTCCGTACTCACGCGCGACGAAGCGCAGCTCCGAGCACAGTTCCTCGACGTCCACCGGTACACGATCGAACTGGACCTCACGACCGGTGACGAGACCTTCGACTCCCGTACCGCGATCCGGTTCACGGCGCGGTCCGACGGGGACACGTTCGTCGAGCTGAAGCCCGCCGAGCTGCGCGGCGCCACGCTCGACGGACAGCCGCTCGACCCGGAGTCCCTGTGCGAGGACCGGCTGCCGCTGAAGAACCTCACCGCCGGCGAGCACGAACTGCGCGTCGACGCGGTCATGCGCTACTCCCGCACCGGCGAGGGCATGCACCGCTTCACCGACCCCAGCGACGGCGAGACGTACGTCTACACCCAGATGTTCCTGGACGACGTCCAGCGCATCTTCGCCGCCTTCGACCAGCCCGACCTGAAGGCCGTCTTCGACGTCTCCGTCAAGGCACCCGAGGGCTGGAGCGTCCTCGCCAACGGCGTCACCGAGCACCGCGGCGACGGCCTCTGGCAGGCCGCGCCCACCCCGCCGATCTCCACCTACCTCGTCGCCGTCGCCGCCGGCCCCTGGCACTCCGTGCGCACCGAGCACCGCGGACTGCCCTTCGGCCTCCACTGCCGCCGCTCCCTCGCGCCCCACCTCGACACCGACGCCGACGAGATCCTCGACATCACGCGCGCGTGCTTCGACCGCTACCACGAGAAGTTCGAGGAGCCCTACCCCTTCGACTCCTACGACCAGGCGTTCGTCCCCGAGTTCAACGCGGGCGCCATGGAGAACCCGGGCCTGGTCACCTTCCGCGACGAATTCGTCTACCGCTCCGCCGTCACCGACACCGAGCGGCAGACCCGCGCCATGGTCATCGCCCACGAGATGGCCCACATGTGGTTCGGCGACCTCGTCACCCTCAAGTGGTGGGACGACATCTGGCTCAACGAGTCCTTCGCCGAGTACATGGGCTACCAGACCACCGCCGAGGCCACCCGCTTCACCGACCCCTGGACCGAGTTCGGCGTCACCCGCAAGTCGTGGGGCTACGACGCCGACCAGCGGCCCACCACCCACCCGGTCGCCCCCGAGAACGTCGACGACACGGCCTCCGCCCTGCTCAACTTCGACGGCATCTCCTACGCCAAGGGCGCCGCCGCACTGCGCCAGCTGGCCGCCTGGCTCGGCGAGAAGGACTTCCTCGCCGGCATCAACACCCACTTCACGCGGCACAAGTTCGGCAACGCCACCCTCGCCGACTTCATCGACTCCCTCGCCTCCGCCACCGACCGCGACGTGCACGCCTGGGCCGACAGCTGGCTGCGCACCACCGGCGTCGACACGCTCACCCCACAGATCGCCGCCGCCGGCGGCACCTGCGCGCTGACCGCCGACCGCGCGGGCAGCCGCCCGCACCGCCTCAGCGCCGGCCTGTACGACCACGACGTCGCCGAGGAGGGCAGGCTGCTGCTGCGCGAGCGCGTCGACCTCGACGTCCCGCAGACCGCGCCGCAGCCCATCGGCAAGCGCCCCGCACTCGTCCTCCTCAACGACGGCGACCTCACCTACGCCAAGATCCGCTTCGACGCCGCCTCCTTCGACACGCTCCGCACCAGCCTGTCCGGCCTGCCCGACCCGCTCACCCGCGCGGTCGTCTGGAACGCCCTCAGGGACGCCGTCCGCGACGGCGAACTCGCGCCCGCCGCCTACCTGGAGACGGCCCGCGCCCACCTGCCGCGCGAGACCGACCTGGCCGTCACCGAGGGCGTCCTCGCCTTCGCCGCCGGCCAGCTCGCCGACCAGTACCTCACACCGCAGGACCGCCCGGCCGCCCTGGCCACCCTCACCTCGCTCTGCCGCGACCTGCTGCGACGCACCGAGGACGGCGACCACCCCGGCCTGCGGCTGATCGCCGTACGGCACCTGATCGACGTCGCCGCCCACCCGGAGACCATCGCCGCCTGGCTCGCCGACGGCACGGTACCCGGCGGTCCGGAACTCGACCCCGAACTGCGCTGGCGCATCCTCGCCCGGCTCGCCGTGCTCGGCGCCACCGACGAGGACGCCATCGCCGCCGAACTCGCGCGCGACCCGAGCGCCACCGGCCAGGAGGGCGCCGCCCGCTGCCGTGCCGCCCTGCCCGACCCGGAGGCCAAGCGCACCGCCTGGGACGCGATGTTCGCCGGCGACGACCTGTCCAACTACCTCTTCACGGCCACCGCCCGGGGCTTCTGGCAGCCCGAACAGGCCGACCTGGTACGGGAGTACGTGCCGCGCTTCTACACGGACGCGGTCGCCGTCGCCGCCCGCCGCGGCCCCGCCATCGCCGTCGCCGCCGGCCGCTGGTGCTTCCCGGCCCACGCCGTCGACGCCGAGAACCTCCGCCTCGGCGAGGCCTGCCTGCGCGACGCCGATCTCATCCCGGCCCTGCGCCGCACCCTCGCCGACCGCCTGGACGACCTGTCCCGCGCCCTGAAGGTGCGCGGCGAGGCGCGCGCGGAGTAGGAGCGGCCCGGCGCGGCGCAGGGCGAGACGGACGGGCACCGCCTCTTCGGCGCCACGCCCACCGGCACAGGTCCGACGACGCGGCACGCGGCCGGCCCCGCCGACGACGCGGCGGACCGGCCGCCGCGCCCCCCGGGGGCTCGGACGGCCGGACCGACGAAGCCCACGAAGGCGGCACCGTGATCGCGGAGACCGGCGCGACCGGCAACACCGGCCGCGCCTCTCCGTCCACCGCCACCCCGCCGCGGCAGAGACCGTCAGGGCGCCCACCCGGGCGGTCACCCGCGCGTACGGAACGACATCGCCGCCCCGGCCGACGCCCGTGGAGACCGACCCGGCCCAGGCGGGCCCCGAGCCGTTCCCGCCGCCCCGGCCGACGCCCGTGGAGACCGGCCCG
>NZ_JBIRJA010000007.1:154004-444900 GCF_044329325.1 Streptomyces sp. NPDC017676
GCCCCGGCCGACGCCCGTGGAGACCGACCCGGCCCAGGCGGGCCCCGAGCCGTTCCCGCCGCCCCGGCCGACGCCCGTGGAGACCGGCCCGGCCCGGGCAGGCCCCGAGCCGTTCCCACGCGAACCGCCGCAGGCGCCGGCTCACCGCAACCCCGGCCCAGGCCCGGCCCAGGCGGGCCCAGGCCCGGCCCAGGCAGGCCCCGAGTCGTTCCCGCACGAGCCGCCGCACGCGCCGGCTCACCGCAACCCCGGCCCGCACCCCCGCCCCACCGACCTGGGACCACACCGCCGACTTCCCGGACCGCACCCGCGGAGCCCGGCCGGCCCAACACCTCGACGGGGTACGGCAGTACACACTTTCGGGTTCCGTTCGCCCGGCTTCCGGGACACAGGGCCCCCATCCGGTACAAGCTGGAACTCCACCCACACGCCGGAAGCCCCGGGCCCTCGATGCCCGCCGGACGTTCCCCTGCCCGGAGGAGAACCCATGAGCGCAGGAGAGCCCGCGAATCTGCCGCCCCTCGCCTCCGGCCCCACCGGCCCCGACACCCTGCGGCCCCTCCTCGACACCGTGCTCGACGCCCTCGCGGCCGGCCACGGCGAACGCGGCGGGCCGCTGCCCGCCGGCGGACCGGACGCCGTCGCCACGCGCGTGGCCGACGCCCTCGGGGACGTCCTGCCCGACACCGGCGACCCGGACGCCCTGCGCACCCTCGTGCACGCGCTCGCCGCGGGCTCCGCCGACCCCGCCGACCCACTGTGCGCGGCCCACCTGCACTGCCCGCCGCTCGCCGTGGCCACCGCCGCCGACCTCGCCGCCAGCGCCCTCAACCCCTCCCTGGACTCCTGGGACCAGGCCCCGGCCGCCTCCGCCCTCGAAGCCGCCGTCACCCGCACCCTCGCCCGCACGGCCGGGCTCGCCGACGCCCTCGTCACCACCGGAGGCACCGAGTCCAACCAGCTCGCCCTGCTGCTCGCCCGCGAGGCACACGGCGGCGTGCGCCTCGTGTGCGGCGCCAACGCCCACCACTCGCTGCCCCGCGCCGCCTGGCTGCTCGGCCTGCCCGACCCGGTCGTCATCCCCGCACCGGGCGGCACCCTCGACCCGGCCGCCCTCCACCAGACCCTCACCGCGCTCCCCGGCCCCCTGCTCGTCGCCGCCACCGCCGGCACCACCGACGCCGGCCTCATCGACCCGCTGCCCGAGATCGCCGGCCTGTGCACCGCGCACGGCGCCCGGCTGCACATCGACGCGGCCTACGGCGGCGGCCTGCTGTTCAGCGACCGGCACCGCGACAGACTCGCCGGCCTCGAAGCCGCCCACACCGTCACCCTCGACCTGCACAAACTCGGCTGGCAACCGGTCGCCGCCGGACTCCTCGCCGTCGCCCGCCCCCACGAACTCACCGCACTCCACCAGCGCGCCGACTACCTCAACGCCGACGACGACACCGAAGCAGGACTCCCCGACCTGCTCGGCCGCTCCCCGCGCACCAGCCGCCGCCCCGACATCCTGAAGATCGCCGTCACCCTGAAGACACTGGGCCGCAGCGGGCTAGGCGCCCTGGTCGACCAGGTCTGCGCCCGGGCCCGGGAGTTCGCCGCACTGATCCGCGAGCACCCCGGCTTCGAGCTCTACGACCGCCCCGTCATCAGCACCGTCCTGTTCCGGCCCGCCGAGGCCGACGACGACGCCGTCGCCGCCGTACGCCGACGACTGCTGCACGAGGGCCGGGCCGTCCTCGGCCGCGCCCGACTCGACGGCCGGCTCTGGCTCAAGGCCACCGTCCTCAACCCCCACACCCGGCCGGACGACCTGGCCCACCTGATCAAACTCGTCGAACTCGCCGAAAGAAGCCTCCCCGCATGACCCACCCCCCACGCCACGAACCCGCCTCCCCACGCGACCTGGTCGGCGTCGGCATCGGCCCCAGCAACCTCTCCCTCGCCGCGCTCGCCCAGCCGCTCGCCGAACTCGACGCCGTCTTCTACGAACAGCGCCCCGACTTCCACTGGCACCCCGGCCTGCTCGTCGACGGCGCCACCGTCCAAGTGCCCTTCCTCGCCGACCTGGTGACCCTCGCCGACCCCACCAGCCCCTGGAGCTTCCTCAACTACCTCAAGGCACGCGAGCGGCTCTTCCCCTTCTACTTCTCCGAGCACCTCCACATCCAACGCGCCGAGTACGACGCCTACGGCCGCTGGGTCGCCGGGCAACTGCCCGGACTGCGCTTCCGCCACCAGGTCGACGGCGTCCGCTGGAACTCGGAACGGGACGTGTTCGAGGTCGACTTCACCCAACTCGACACCGACGGCGAGACCGAGGCCCTCGGCCGGACCTACGCCCGCAACGTCGTCCTCGGCATCGGCACCGCCCCCTACGTACCCGACCCCCTCAGACCCCTGGTGGACGCGCCCGGCGTGCCCGTCGTCCACGCCGCCGACTACCTCGACCACCGCGACACCATCCTCGCCGCCGGGCACATCACCGTCGTCGGCTCCGGACAGTCCGGCGCCGAGGTCTTCCTCGACCTGCTCCGGCACCGCCCGGCCGGCCAGGAGAAACTGCACTGGATCGGCCGTACCGAGGCGTTCGCGCCCATGGAGTACTCCAAGCTCGGCCTCGAACACTTCACACCCGACTACACGCGCTACTTCCACGCCCTCGCCGAACCCGTCCGCGACCGGCTGGTCGCCGCCCAGTGGCAGCTCCACAAGGGCATCGACGCCGGCACCCTCGCCGCCATCCACGACGAGCTGTACCGGCGCACCCTGCACGGCGGCTGGCCCGACACCGTCCTCACCCCCGGCGTCCGCGTCCGCACCGCCGGCCGGATCGCCACCAGCAAGATCGAGCTGCACCTGGAGCACCTCCAGCAGGACAGCCGCTCCCGGCTCACCACCGACGCCGTCGTCCTCGCCACCGGCTACCGCGAACGCCCCCTTGACCGCATCCTCGCCGGACTCGACCCCTACATCCGCCGCGACAGCAGCGAACGCCCACGCATCGACGAGCAGTACCGCCTCGTGCTGGACCCCTCGGTCACCGGCTCCGTCCACGTCCAGAACGCCGAGCTGCACACGCACGGCGTCGGCGCCCCCGACCTCGGCCTCGCCGCCTGGCGCAGCGCCACCATCCTCAACTCGCTCACCGGGAAGGAGCCGTACCCGCTCCCGTCCCGGACCGCCTTCACCTCCTTCGGACTTCAGGAGCCCGCTGCCCGGGTGCCGCAGGGCAGGCAGCCGCAACGGCTCACCCCGCTCGTCGAGGGCAGGTGAACGCCGTCACGGGAGGGTGAGCGCGGTCCGCCCGGCCGTCGGCGACCGGCCGCCCCCCGACGGCGCCAGGGCAACGCCTGGCTGCTCGGCGACGCCCACCACCCCTTCGACGCGGTGGTGGGCGTCGCCGCCGTCGACCCGCTGCGACTCCAGAGGCCCTGCGGCCCTAGAACACCGGCTTGCCCTCGCGCACCAGCTTCCAGTCCACCGACGCGAAGTCCTTCGGGTCCAGGACACCCTTCGCGGTCACCCACTCGGCGATACGGGTGCGGATCTCCGTCGACTCCGACCACAGCTCCTTGGCCGTGGCGACGTGCGGGAAGGCACCGCCGCCGTTGGCCCGGTAGTTGTTCACGGCGAACACGAACTCCTGGGCGTCGTCCAGCGCCGCCCCGCCGAAGGTCAGGTTCTTGATCCGCGACCCGGCCGGCTGGGCGATGTCGATGTCGTACGACAGGCCCGAGACGTAGTCGTAGTTGTAGTCAGGGCGGCCACCGGCGTTGGTCAGCTTCTCCACGTCCACCGTGGCACCGGCGGCCGTCTGGACGTAGTACCCCGCCGAGTACTCCAGGTAGGCACGGACCTGCGCGCCCGTCAGCAGCTTCGCGACCAGCGTGTTGTCGTACACGTACAGGCTCGACAGGTCCCGGATGGTGACGTCGCCGGCCGGGATCTCGGAGGTCCGGGAGAACGGCGAAGCCTGGGCGATCACCGGCAGCGAGGCGTACGCCGTACCCGCGAGCGCGGCCTTGACCACGTCCTCCTGGACCTTGGTGATCAGGTCGATGATCGGGGCGTCCTTGTAGCGGGCCTCGACGGTCGTCAGGGTCTCGGTCGCCCGGCCCACGACCTGGTTGACGTACGCGACGACCTTCTTGTGCTCGTCGGTGAGCAGCTTGGTGATCTTCGGGTCGTCGGCGACGGTGTTGGAGTTGCGCAGCGAGGCGGAGACCGACTCGACCTCCCAGCGGCCCTTGCTGAACACCAGCTCGATGTCGAAGAGGGACAGCCGCTCGGCGAAGCACAGCGGCTCCGACAGCACGACCGTCTTCCCGGTCTTCTCGTTGACGACCTTCAGCTCCGGGATCTCCTGGTGGGCGTGCCCGACCAGGATCGCGTCGATGCCCGGCACCTGCTTCGCCACGTTCGCCGCCGCGTCCTCCACGTACGGCACCTGGTCGCCGTACGACGACGTGCCCGAGGTACCCGAGTGCGCCGAGACCACCACCACGTCCGCGCCCATCGACCTCAGCTTCGGCACCCACTTGGCCGCCTGCTCCTCCAGACCCGGGAACGCCAGCTTGCCCTGGACGTAGGCCTTGTCCCAGATCGCGATGCCCGGGTTGGTCAGACCGAGCACGGCGACCTTCACCGGCTTGGCGCCCGGCACGTGGAAGGTCTTCATGAAGTACGGCGGGAAGGCGGGCTTCAGCGTCTTCGCGTCCACCGCGTTGGCACCGAGCAGCGGGAAGTCGAGCTGGTCCTCGAACTTCCGCAGCGTCTCGATGCCGTAGTTGAACTCGTGGTTGCCGAGGGCCGCCGCGTCGTACCCGATCGCGTTCATCGCCTGCGCCATCGGGTGCACCGGGCCGCCCTTGGCGGTGATCGGGTCGACCTTGGCGTAGTAGTAGGTGAGCGGGGTGCCCTGGATGGTGTCACCGGCGTCCAGGAGCAGAGTGTTGCAGCGGCCCTTCTCCTCGCGCACCTGCTCGACCAGGGTGGAGATACGGGCCAGGCCCATCGCGTTGCCCGCCTTGTCGGCGTACTCGGCGTCCTTGAAGTAGTCCCAGTTGAAGACGTGCCCGTGCAGGTCGGTCGTGCCCATGACGGTCAGGGAGTACCGCTTCACGGGGTGTCCGGGCTTCCTCGCCTCCGAAGCCTCGGCCGCCGGAGCCGCCGCCGCGCCGGCGATCGCCACTCCCGCTCCGGTGGCGGCGGACTTCTTCAGGAACTTCCGGCGGTTCAACGGCATGTCTCGGTCTCCTTGGCGGTGGCACAAACGACGCGCGAGTACAACAACGCGCGTAGATTCTGACCTGAGCATGACTTACGACAACAGGTCCAGAAGGTTGCGATCTGATGACCATCGCTCATAGGAGCGGACCATCGCACAATTCAACACTTGTCAATAACCCTTTGCCGAAAGTCCGTTGACTGGTCATACGGCGCCAATTCTCTACCCGCCGGTAAGCCATAGGCTCGACTCATGCGCCGAGCAAAGATCGTTTGCACACTGGGGCCCGCCACCGACTCGTACGACCAGATCAAGGCACTGGTCGAGGCCGGAATGGACGTCGCCCGGTTCAACCTCAGCCACGGCACCCACGCCGAACACGAGGAGCGGTACCAGCGCGTCCGAAAGGCGGCCGACGAGACCGGCCGCAGCGTCGGAATCCTCGCCGACCTTCAGGGCCCGAAGATCCGGCTCGGCCGCTTCACCGAAGGACCCGTACTCCTTGAACGCGACGACACCTTCACCATCACCGTGGAGGAAGGAATCGACGGCGACCGCCACCGGTGCGGCACCACCCACGCCGGCCTCGCCACCGATGTCACCCCCGGCGAGCGCATCCTCGTGGACGACGGCAAGGTCACCCTGGAGGTCACCGACGTCGACGGCCCCCGCGTACACACCCGCGTGATCGAGGGCGGCGTCATCTCCGACCACAAGGGCCTGAACCTCCCCGGCGTGGCCGTCTCCGTCCCCGCCCTCTCCAAGAAGGACGAGGACGACCTGCGCTGGGCCCTGCGCACCGGCTTCGACGTCATCGCCCTCTCCTTCGTCCGCAACGGCGACGACGTCGTGGACGTGCACCGGATCATGGCCGACGAGGGCCGCCGCCTCCCCGTGATCGCCAAGATCGAGAAGCCGCAGGCCGTCGCCGACCTCGATGGCATCGTGGCCGCCTTCGACGGCCTGATGGTCGCCCGCGGCGACCTCGGCGTCGAGATGCCACTGGAACAGGTACCGATCGTCCAGAAGCGCGCCATCAAACTCGCCAAACGCAACGCCAAACCGGTGATCGTCGCCACCCAGATGCTCGACTCGATGATCGAGAACTCCCGGCCCACCCGCGCCGAGGCATCCGACGTCGCCAACGCGGTCCTCGACGGCACCGACGCGGTCATGCTCTCCGGCGAGACCAGCGTCGGCAAGTACCCCGTCGAGACCGTACGCACCATGGCGAAGATCGTCGAGGCGGCCGAGGAGGACATGCTGGCGGCGGGACTCCCGCCGCTGACCGAGCGGAACAAGCCGCGCACCCAGGGCGGCGCGGTCGCCCGGGCCGCCGCCGAGATGGGCGACTTCCTCGGCGCGAAGTTCCTGGTCGCGTTCACCCAGTCCGGGGACACCGCCCGCCGCCTCTCCCGCTACCGCTCCCCGATCCCCCTCCTGGCCTTCACGCCGGAGCCGGCCACCCGCTCCCAGCTCAGCCTCACCTGGGGCGCGGAGACCTTCCTCGGCCCGCACGTGGACTCCACGGACGCCATGGTCGACCAGGTGGACGAACTGCTCCTGAAGTACGGCCGCTGCCAGAAGGGCGACGTCGTCGTCATCACCGCCGGCTCCCCGCCCGGCGTCTCCGGCTCGACCAACATGGTCCGCGTCCACCACATCGGCGAGGACGACAGCCCGAAGTGACGACCGGGGCCCTCTCTCGGGGCCCTGGTCAGTGCTTGGGGCCGACGTGCGTCTCCATGAGGGCGACGGAGGCTTTACGGGCTATGGAGACGGTCACGGCCGCGCGGCTCTGGTTGAGCGTCTTCCACTCGACACCGACATCGTCCAGGGAGTCGGTGAAGAGGCGGACGATGTCGGCCGAGGTGTTGGTGAAGAAGTAGCGCGGATACTCGTACCGCTTGCGCTCACCGCCGACGAGCCGGGTCGTCCAGTTGGTGATACGGCAGCCGTCCGAGTGGATGAGACCCCGGATGAACTCCCACGGGTGCGCGCCGACGATGGCTTGCTGCCAGGCTTCCAGAACGATCGGACGCTCGTGCTTCTTACCGGGGCCGTGCTGGGGGAAGAGGCAGTGCAGGTGCTTCGAGTAGACCTTCACATTGCTGCAGCCGGTCCTGCGGACCCGGCAGACCCTGTTGTCCGGGAAGACCGTGCGCATCGCTGTCTCACAGGCGTCCATGAGACCCGGCCACGCCTCAGTGCAGCTGATCATGAGGTTGGGGACGCGGTGCTGTGAGTAGTGGCTGATGTGCCCGTCGCCGAGGTACAGCCCGAGCAGGTAGCTGTACGCAGCCTCGTCCAGTTCCCGTCCGTGGCAACGCGGGCAGGGCGGATCGTGGCGACCCGGGCATTCACCCCGCTTCGCCCGGTCCAGGTGCTTCCAGTAGCCGACCGTCCCCACGGGGACGTTCAGCTCGCGGGCCACGTCGGCGTTCTTCGCACCGCCACGCAGGAGCGTGAGCGCCCTTTGTCGCACGTCTGTGCCATGAATGTTCATGCGACCACTCTGGGTCACCGGAGAGGACCGTGTGCAGCAAAAAGTGGAGGACCACGCGAACGTGGTCCTCCATTTCCATTCCTGGTGCCCGGTGTGGGATTCGAACCCACATGCCCAAAGGGCACGGCATTTTGAGTGCCGCGAGTCTGACCAGTTCCTCCAACCGGGCAAGCTGGGGAGCCCTGGGAAGTGTACCGGTTCACCGCGCGTCCCCGCAGCTAGGTACCCTGCTGGGAGCAGAGCCCCTGCCCCGTACCAAGGAGCCTCAGTGACCGCCCCCGAGTCGCCCCAGCCCGCAGACGCGCCCGACGACGACAAGTCGCACGTGCCTCCGCTGACGACCCGTGTCGTCATCGCCGAGGACGAGGCCCTGATCCGGCTCGACCTCAAAGAGATGCTGGAGGAGGAGGGGTACACCGTCGTCGGCGAGGCCGGGGACGGTGAGCAGGCCGTCGAGCTGGCCCGCGAGCACAAGCCGGACCTGGTCATCCTGGACGTGAAGATGCCCAAGCTGGACGGCATCTCCGCGGCCGAGAAGATCGCCGGTGAGTCCATCGCGCCGGTCCTGATGCTCACCGCCTTCTCGCAGCGCGACCTCGTCGAGCGCGCCCGGGACGCCGGTGCCATGGCCTACCTGGTCAAGCCGTTCAGCAAGAGCGACGTCGTCCCGGCGATCGAGATGGCCGTCTCCCGGTTCACCGAGCTGAAGCAGCTGGAGCAGGAGGTCGCCGACCTCACCCAGCGGCTGGAGACCCGCAAGCTGGTCGACCGCGCGAAGTCCATCCTCCAGACCGAGTACGGCCTGACCGAGCCGGCCGCGTTCCGCTGGATCCAGAAGACGTCCATGGACCGTCGTATGTCGATGCAGCAGGTCGCGGAGGCGGTCATCGCGGACAACGAGGAGAAGAAGGCGGCCAAGAAGGACTGAGCCCGTCCGGCAGGACAGAGGCCCGCGCCCCGGAGAAGGGGGCGCGGGCCTCTGCCGTACACGGAGGGTCAGTCCTCGCCGAGGTAGGCCTTCCGGACGGACTCGTCGTGCAGCAGGTCCTGTCCGGTGCCGGACAGGACGATGTTGCCGACCTCCATGACGTGTCCCTGGTCGGCGAGGGAGAGGGCCGCCTGGGCGTTCTGCTCGACGAGCAGGATGGTGGTGCCCTGGGCCTTCAGCTCGGCGATCGTCGCCATGATCTTCTGCATCATGATCGGCGACAGGCCCATCGACGGCTCGTCCAGCATGAGCAGCTTGGGCTGGGACATCAGTGCCCTGCCCATGGCGAGCATCTGCTGTTCACCGCCGGAGAGGGTGCCCGCGGCCTGCTTGCGCCGCTCCCCGAGGATGGGGAAGAGGTCGTAGGCGCGCTGGATGTCCTTCTCGATGCCGGGCTTGTCGTTGCGCAGGAAGGCGCCGAGGCGGAGGTTGTCCTCGATGCTCATGCGGGGGAAGATGTGCCGGCCCTCGGGGGAGTGGGCGAGGCCCAGGGAGACCACCTGGTGGGCGGGGATCTTCTTCAGCGACCTGCCGTTGAACCTGATCTGTCCGCCGACGGGCTTGAGCAGTCCGGACAGGGTGCGCAGGGTGGTGGTCTTGCCGGCGCCGTTGGTGCCGATGAGGGTGACGACCTGACCGGCCTCGACCTTGAAGGAGATGCCCTTGACGGCTTCGATCTTGCCGTAGGCGACCCTCAGGTCCTCGACTTCGAGCAGTGCGGTCATCGGTCGTTCTCCTTGCCGGGCGCGGCGTCGGTCGTGGTGTCGGCGCGTGCGCCGGTGGCCTCGGCCGTGGTCCCGGCGTGTGCCTCGGCGGCTTCGACCTCGGCCACCTCCTCGGCGCCGGGTGCGTCCTCGAAGGGTTCGCCGAGGTAGGCCGCGACGACGCGTTCGTCGCCCTGGACGGTGGCGCTGTCGCCTTCGATGAGCTTTTCGCCCTGGACGAGGACGGCGACGCGGTCGCACAGGTTGAAGATGAAGCGCATGTCGTGCTCGATGACGAGGACGGCGATGCCCATGTCGCGGATGGCGAAGACGAGTTCCTCGGTGGCCCGGGTCTCCTGCGGGTTCATGCCGGCGGTGGGCTCGTCGAGGAGGAGCAGGCCGGGCTCGCTGGCGAGGGCGCGGGCGATCTCCAGTTTGCGCTGTTCGCCGTAGGGGAGGTTGCGGGCGAGGTGTTCGGCCTTGTGGTCGAGGCCGACGAACGCCAGCAGTTCCATGGCCCGGTCCTTGGAGGCCTTTTCGGCCTTGTGGAAGCCGGGGCCGCGCAGGACGGCGGACCAGAAGCCTTCTTTGGTGCGGGTGTGGCGGCCGACGAGGACGTTCTCCAGGACCGTCATGTTGGCGAACAGGCGGATGTTCTGGAAGGTGCGTGCGATGCCGGCGGCGGTGACCTTGAAGGACTTGGGTGGCAGGATGTCGCCCTTGTAGCGGACTTCGCCCTCGGTGGGGACGTACAGGCCGGTGAGGCAGTTGAAGAAGGTGGTCTTTCCGGCGCCGTTGGGGCCGATGAGGCCGACGATCTCGCCTGCGTTGACGGTGAGGTCGACGCCGCGTACGGCGGTGAGGCCGCCGAAGCGCATGGTGACGCCGCGGGCGTCGAGGACGGTCTCGCCGGGCGTGGTGGCGCCGGGGGTGGTGTCCTTGGTGGTGGTGTCGGTGGTCATGGTGGTCAGGCCCCCGCCTTCGTCAGGAGGGTGGGTGCTTCCGCCTCTTCGTGGAATTCGAGCTGGCGGCGCCGGTTGGGGATGAGGCCCTCGGGGCGGAACCGCATCAGCAGGATGAGTGCGAGACCGAAGGCGAAGAGCTGGTAGTCACCGAGGAACTGGAGTTTGTTCGGGATGAGGAAGAGCAGGGCGGCGCCGATCAGGGGGCCGCTGATGGTGCCCATGCCGCCGAGGACGACCGCGGCGAGCAGGAAGGCGGAGTTGGGCGGGATGGGGCCGGCGAAGAGGTACTGCTCGGGGGTCACGGTGTAGGTGACGTGGGCCTGGACGGTGCCGGCGAGTCCGGCGAGGGAGGCGCCGACGGCGAAGGCGATGAGCTTGACGCGGAAGCCGTTGATGCCCATGGCGAGGGCGGCGGTCTCGTCCTCGCGGATGGCGACCCAGGCGCGTCCGATGCGGGAGTTGCCGCTGCGGCGGAAGACCAGCACCACGACGGCGGTGATGATCAGCATCAGGAAGAAGTAGTTGGCGAACCGGCCGATGGTGAAGCCGCCCATGTCGTGCTGTGCGCCGAAGTCGAAGCCGAGGACGTCGAGGTTGGGGATGGAGGCGACGCCGTTGGAGCCGTTGGTGAGGTCGGGTCCCGAGGTGCCGTCGAGGTTGTTGGCCGTGATGCGGAAGATCTCGCCGAAGCCGAGGGTGACGATGGCGAGGTAGTCGCCGCGCAGGCGCAGGGTGGGGGCGCCGATGAGGACGCCGAACACCAGGGAGGCGGCGGCGCCGATGAGGACGGCGGCCCAGAAGGGGAAGTGGACGTGGAAGGGTGAGTTGGGGGAGCCGGAGACCAGGGCTGCCGCGTAGGCGCCGACGCCGAGGAAGGCGACGTATCCGAGGTCGAGGAGGCCGGCGAGGCCGACGACGATGTTCAGGCCGAGGGCGACGGTGGCGAAGATGAGGATGTAGACGCCGAGGGTGGCGTACTGGTCGTTGGTCTGGGTGAAGGGGAACAGCGCCGCTGCGACGAAGGCGCCGCAGATGGTGATGTTGGTGTGCCGGGAGGCGATCTGCGAGGCGTGGGTGATCAGGCCGGCCTTGTTGAAGGCGGCGAAGCCGAAGCCCGCGGTGATGAGGAAGCCGATGAACTGCTCGTCGTACTCGGTGCCGATGCCGTAGGTGAAGACGACCAGGCCGAGGGCGAGCATCGCGACGATGATCAGGATCTCGGCGTACGACGGCAGGGTGGCGACGGGTCGGGGCGCGTCGGCGGCGAAGACCGCCTTGGTGGTCTCCCACTTGTGGGCGGCGCCGTGCTTGAACTTCTCCCAGCCGGTGTCGTCGGGGTCGATCGGCTCGGGTTCGGGCCGCTGGAAGGGCAGGGCGAGGGCGCCGGCCAGGGCGGCGAGGCTGCCGATGGCGACGAGGAAGCCGCCGGGTTCCAGGTTGACGAGTCCGCCGAGGTCGACGGTGATGGCGAGGACGGTGTACCAGCTGGTGGCGAAGGTGGCGAGGGTGGCGAACCGCAGGGCGGCGTCGGGGCCGGCGGGTGCCAGCCAGGCCAGGCCGCGGATGCCGTAGGAGGCGAGTGCGAAGAGGGTGGCGAGGAGTGCGCCGATGAGGACGAGGACCTGGAGGCCGCCCGGGTAGCCGTAGACGGTGAGGTCGCCGGGGAAGTCGGCGGTCCAGGTCCAGGCGAGGAAGGTGGAGACGATCGTCAGCGCGCTGCCGCCGAGGGCGAGGGCGCGGGCGGCCTTCTCGGGCAGGGGCAGCAGGCCGGTGGGGGTGTCGGCCTTGCGGGCGCTGGGTGCGTCGGGTGCGGTGGTCTGTGTGGTCATCGGTCTCACGCCCTGTCCGCGACGCGCTCGCCGAGCAGGCCCTGTGGCCTGAACAGCAGTACGAGGATGAGGAGTACGAAGGCCCAGACGTCGGCCCAGGACTGGCTGCCGAACTTGTCCATGCCCGGGATGTCGGCGATGTAGGCGGTGGCCAGGGTCTCGGCGACGCCGAGGACCACGCCGCCGATCATGGCTCCGTAGATGTTGCCGATGCCGCCGAGGACGGCCGCGGTGAAGGCCTTGAGGCCGAGGATGAAGCCCATGCGGAAGTCGATCTGGCCGTACTTGAGGCCGTAGGCGACGCCGCCGATGGCGGCGAAGGCGGCGCCGAGGGCGAAGGCGACCACGATGATGCGGTCGGTGTCGATGCCCATGAGCTTGGCGGTGTCGGGGTCTTGGGCGGTGGCCTGCATGCCGCGTCCGGTGCGGGTCCTCATGACGAAGTAGGCGAGGACGGCCATGCTGATGGGGGCCGCGATGATGAGGAAGACGTCGCCGGTCTGGATGGTGACACTGCCGAGGTGGAAGGGGCCTCCGTTGATCTGCGGGAAGGTGCGGGCGGATTTGGCCTCGGGGTACCAGGCCCAGACGGCCTGCTGCAGGGCTAGGGAGAGGCCGATGGCCGTGATGAGAGGGGCCAGGCGGGGGGCGTTGCGCAGAGGCCGGTAGGCGAACCGCTCCGCTCCCACGGCCACAAGCACGGCGACCAGGACGGCGCCGATGAGCATCAGTGGCAGGGCGACCCACATGGAGGTGCCGCCGGGCAGGATGTACGCGTAGACCGTGAGGGCGCCGAACGCTCCGGTCATGAAGATCTCGCCGTGGGCGAAGTTGATGAGCTGGACGATGCCATAGACCATCGTGTAGCCGATGGCGACCAGCCCGTACATGGATCCGAGTAGCAGGCCGTTGACCAGCTGCTGCGGCAGTTCGTTCACCGCATGTCCTCCGAGACGTTCGGAAAAGCTCGACGTGTGTGTCCGGATGCGAGTCCGCGCGGGGCGCCAGTGGAACAGCGCCCCGCGCGGCTCGTGAGGATGGTGCGGGCGTGGTCAGCCGGTGAAAGTACCGGACTTGACTGCCGTGAAGGCACCGTTCTTGACGGCGTACACGGTGAGCTGCTTGTTGGTGGCGTCACCGAACTCGTCGAAGGAGACCTTGCCGGTCACACCGTCGAACGAGACGTTCTGCATGGCGGCGGTGACCTTTGCGCGGGCGTCGGAGGGCAGCTTGCCGCCGTTGTCGTCGACGACCTTCTTCACGGCCTCGATGATTGCCCAGGCGGAGTCGTAGGAGTAGCCGCCGTAGGCGGAGTACTCGTCCTTGTAGCCGGCGGCCTTGTAGTCGGAGACGAACTGCTTGGCGGAGGGCAGCGACTCGACGGGGGCGCCGACCGAGGTGGCGAGGTCGCCGGTGGCCTCGGGGCCGGCCAGCTTGCCGTAGGTGGCGTCGTTGATGCCGTCGCCGCCGACGAGCGGGATCTTGGCTCCGGCGGCCTTGATCTGCTTGCTGAGCGGGCCCGCCTGCGGGTACTCGCCGCCGTAGTAGACGACGTCCGCACCCGAGTTCTTCACCTTGGTGGCAACGGCGGAGAAGTCCGTGGTGTCGGGGTTGATGTGCTCGGTGCCGACGACCTTGCCGCCGAGCTTCTTGAACTCCTCGGTGAAGGTGCCGGCGAGGCCCGCGCCGTAGGTCTTCTTGTCGTCGATGACGAAGACCTTCTTCTTCTTGGCGGTGTTGAAGACGTACTGGGCGGCGAACGGGCCCTGGATGGCGTCCGTGGTCGCGGTGCGGAAGTACGACTTGTAGGGGCGCACCTTCTTGGTCTGCCAGTCCGCGCCCTGGGTGAGGGCCGGGCCGGTGTTGGCCGGGGAGACCTCGACGAGCTTGGCGTCGTCGAAGACCTTCTGCATCGACTCGGCGACGGAGGAGTTCAGCGGGCCGACGACGCCGAGGACGTTGCTGTCGGCGACGAGCTTGGTGGCGTTCTGCTGGCCCTGGGACGGCTGCTTCTGGTCGTCGAGGGCTTCGATCTTGAAGGTGATGCCCTTGACGTAGTTCTGCTTGTTGGCGTTCCTCACAGCGAGGTCCGCCGAGTTCTTGATCCCGAGGCCCATGGCGGACAGGTCGCCGGTCAGGGGGGCGTCGACGCCGATGACGACGGTGCTGCCGCCGTTGTCGGAGTCGGATCCCTTGTCGCCGCTGTCGCGCGAGCCGCAGGCGGTGAGGGTGAGCGCTCCCGCCGCCAGCGCGGCGGTGATGGCGATAAGCGAACGTTGACGCACGATCAGTCCTTTCCCCAGGCACAACCGCCTCCCCGTGGAAGCGGCCGAGTCGCGCGCCGCGCTGAATTGGACAATCCGAAGGCGCGGTGACTGGCCGTGACTCTAAGCGTGTGTGGGGAACGTGGAGGAGTGTCTGACC
Source organism: Streptomyces sp. NPDC017676 (assembly GCF_044329325.1). Lineage (NCBI taxonomy): Bacteria > Bacillati > Actinomycetota > Actinomycetes > Kitasatosporales > Streptomycetaceae > Streptomyces > Streptomyces sp. NPDC017676. Next base: position 168,654 of record NZ_JBIRJA010000007.1, read on the forward strand.
GAGGCTGTGACGCTCTTGTTATGACACGACGTAATGCAGAGCGGTACTTGGTGGGGTGGAAGGTGGAATTCAGGTGGATTCGCACCGTCCGCATTGTGAGAACCCGCAGGACCCGCCTTGATCCATCCAGGTGTCTCGGCCGTTTTGGTGATTACCGAACTTTGTTGCTGCAGGCTACTTGCAGGGCGTGTGAGAGGTCCTGTGCGTAACGGGGGCCCAGGATGTAGCTCTGTACCTGTATTGCGCGCGTATTACGCAGAGTTACATCCAGGAAAGGGAGCCCGGCGTTCTGGGGGGCTTTTTCGCATTCCGTCACGTGCATCGTGATCGTGACCGTGCGGGCGGAACCCGACCTTGTTCGAAACGGAGCAGTAGGTTCCGTTTTCACGGACAGCCCCGCGTACGGCTGGGTCACCCGGGTCACGGTGACCGGCGGCCCCGAGGCCACGCTCAGCAGCACGGCGAAGCTGAAGCTGCGCGGCGGGGCACCCGCGGGAGGGGTCCGGCCGTCGAGGTAGGTCAGGTCCACCACCTGGGCGGGATAGGGCACTTGCGCCCGCCTCTCGGCCGGGTGCGGGGGCGGCTGCTGCGGCCGGGTGGCGTACAGATAGCCGCCGCCCGCCAGGGCGACGGCCGCGGCGGCGAGGGCGACGGTGATCCGCCGGTGGCGGGTGTACCAGGCGGTCAGGGTCGCGCGTGTCCGGCCGGGTGGACGCGTCTCCGCCGGCCGTCGGCCGTCCCACGCGCGCGTGCCCTCGCCGGGCTCCAGCGGACCGATGCCGCTCATGTCCAGGGACCTCCGCTCGGGGTCCCGTGACGGTAGCGCGCGGCACACGCCGCGCGGTCCTGACGGTCCATCAATCGCCAGGCGGCATCTGCGCGTTGGCGCTGCCGCACGGAACGTCCCGCCGCCACGACGTCCATGAGGATCCGGTACTGCCCGTGGGACAGGCCCATCGACTGGTAGTCGCCGTAGGTGCCGTCGGTGAGCGTCCTGCGGGCCCCGTAGCTGACGAGCCTGGTGCGCAGGTCGGCGTCCGAGGTCGGCTGCGCCGAGGCCGGAGCCGAGGTCGTGGCCGGGGCCGTGACCAGGGCCGTGGTCGGTGCGGGGGAGGGAGCGGAGCCGTCCGGTCCGGTGCAGCCCGTCGTGCACAGCAACGCCGGCAACGCCAGCCCCAGCACCAGGAACCTCACCCCCGGCCGGGGGCCTCCTCGCCGTCCCATGTGCCGAAGCTAGAGGGAGGGAGGGCGAGGGGCAACGGTCCGGCGCAGGCCGGTGGAAGCGGGGCTCAGCTCGCGGCGGACTCCGTGGGCGCACCGTCGCCCGGCCGGACGTCGCGCAGCAGGCAGGTCAGCCGGGCGGTGCAGACGCGGCGGCCCTCCTCGTCGCTGATCACGATCTCGTACGTCGCCGTCGACCGCCCCCGGTGCACCGGCGTGGCCACGCCCGTCACCAGGCCGGAGCGGACCCCGCGGTGGTGCGTGCAGTTCAGGTCCACGCCGACCGCGATCTTCGAGGCGCCGCCGTGCAGCATGGAGCCGACCGAGCCCAGGGTCTCCGCCAGCACCGCGGAGGCGCCGCCGTGCAGCAGGCCGTACGGCTGGGTGTTGCCCTCCACCGGCATGGTCCCGACGACCTTGTCCGCCGATGCCTCCAGGATCTGCACGCCCATCCGCGTGCCCAGATGTCCGGCCGAGAACAGGGCGGGCAGGTCCACGCCGAGCGCCGTGTACTCGTCGAGGACCTCCTGCGGGAACTTCACGTGCTGCTGCTCACCCATGGGCCGGCTCCGTTCGTCGTCCACCTGTCTGCTCGCTGAGCAAACGCTCAGTCGGTCGCCGATTGTTCCAGACGGCTCCCGGCGGCGCCGGTGTGGTCCTCCAGCCGTACGACGACGGACTTGCTGGCCGGGGTGTTGCTGGTGTCGGCGGTGGCGTCCAACGGCACCAGCACGTTCGTCTCCGGGTAGTACGCGGCCGCGCAGCCCCGGGCCGTCGGGTACAGCACGACCCGGAAACCGGGCGCCCGCCGCTCCACCCCGTCCCGCCACTCGCTCACCAGATCGACGTACGACCCCTCGCTGATCCCGAGCGACCGGGCGTCCTCGGGGTGCACCAGCACCACCCGGCGCCCGCCCGTGATGCCCCGGTACCGGTCGTCCAGGCCGTAGATCGTGGTGTTGTACTGGTCGTGCGAGCGCAGGGTCTGCAGCAGCAGCCGGCCCTCGGGCAGCGCCGGGTACTCCACCGGCGCGGCCGTGAAGTTCGCCTTGCCCGTGGCGGTCGGGAAGCGCCGCTCGTCGCGCGGGGCGTGCGGCAGCGCGAAGCCGCCGGGCCGGGACACGCGCGCGTTGAAGTCTTCGAAACCGGGGATCACGCGCGCGATGCGGTCACGGACGGTCGCGTAGTCCTTCGCGAACTCCTCCCACGGCACGACGCTGCGCTCGCCGAGCACCCGGCGCGCGAGACCGCAGACGATGGCCGGCTCGGACCGCAGGTGCGGGCTCGCGGGCCTCAGGCGCCCGCGCGAGGCGTGCACCATGCCCATGGAGTCCTCGACCGTCACGAACTGCTCGCCGCTGTCCTGCACATCGCGCTCGGTCCGGCCCAGCGTGGGCAGGATCAGTGCCCGCGCGCCCGTGACCACGTGCGAGCGGTTCAGCTTGGTCGACACGTGCACGGTCAGCCGCGCGCGGCGCATCGCGGCCTCGGTGACCTCCGTGTCGGGCGAGGCGGAGACGAAGTTGCCGCCCATGGCGAAGAACACCTTCGCCTCGCCGTCGCGCAGCGCGCGGATGGCCCGTACGACGTCGAAGCCGTGCTCGCGCGGCGGCGCGAACCCGAACTCCTTCTCCAGGGCGTCCAGGAAGGCCGGCGCGGGCCGTTCGAAGATGCCCATGGTGCGGTCGCCCTGGACGTTGCTGTGCCCGCGCACCGGGCACACACCCGCACCCGGGCGGCCGATGTTGCCGCGCAGCAGCAGGAAGTTGACCACCTCGCGGATGGTCGGGACCGCGTGCTTGTGCTGGGTGAGGCCCATGGCCCAGCAGACGATGGTCCGCTTCGAGGCGAGGACCATGCCGAGGGCCCGCTCGATCTCCGCGCGCGTGAGGCCGGTCGCGGTCAGCGTCTCGTCCCAGTCGGCGGCGCGCGCGGCCTTCGCGAACTCCTCGAAGCCGTGGGTGTGTTCGCGGACGAACTCCTCGTCGACCGCGCCCTCCGTCTCCAGGATCAGCTTGTTCAGGAGCCGGAAGAGGGCCTGGTCACCGCCGATGCGGATCTGCAGGAACAGGTCGGTGAGGGCGGCGCCCCTGAGGAGACCCTGCGGGGTCTGGGGGTTCTTGAAGCGCTCCAGGCCCGCCTCGGGCAGCGGATTGACGCTGATGACCTTCGCGCCGTTCGCCTTGGCCTTCTCCAGCGCGGAGAGCATGCGCGGATGGTTCGTGCCCGGGTTCTGGCCCGCGACGATGATCAGGTCGGCCTTGTACAGGTCCTCCAGCAGGACGCTGCCCTTGCCGATGCCGATCGTCTCGCTGAGCGCCGACCCGGACGACTCGTGGCACATGTTCGAGCAGTCCGGCAGGTTGTTCGTGCCCAGCTCGCGCGCGAAGAGCTGGTACAGGAACGCGGCCTCGTTGCTGGTGCGGCCGGAGGTGTAGAAGACGGCCTCGTCCGGGGAGCCGAGGGCGGCGATCTCCTCGGCGACGATGTCGAAGGCCCGCTCCCAGGAGACCGGCTCGTAGTGCGTGCCGCCCTCGGGGAGGTACATGGGGTGCGTGAGGCGGCCCTGCTGGCCCAGCCAGTAGCCGCTGCGGCCGGACAGGTCCGCGACGGAGTGCGCGGCGAAGAACTCGGGCGTGACCCGGCGCAGGGTGGCCTCCTCGGCCACCGCCTTGGCGCCGTTCTCGCAGAACTCCGCCGTGTGCCGGTGGTCCGGCTCCGGCCAGGCGCAGCCCGGGCAGTCGAAGCCGTCCTTCTGGTTCACGCGCAGCAGCGTCAGCGCGGTGCGCTTCACGCCCATCTGCTGCTGCGCGATGCGCAGCGTGTGCCCGATGGCCGGCAGCCCCGCCGCCGCGTGCCGGGGCTCCGCGACCTGCGGTGCGTCCTGGACCGGATCACCCTTGGGCGGCTTCGTCGCCATCGCACGCTCCCCTTCGACTGCATGTGAGAAGTACCTCGACGATCCTCCCACGGCCCGCTGACAACGGTGCCGGGCGGCTCGGGCGGGAGGCGGCAGCTTTGCTTGCGGTGCCGGGCGGTCCGGGCGGGAGGCGGCAGCTTTGCTTGCGGTGCCGGGCGGTCCGGGCGGGAGGTGGCAGCTTTGCTTGCGGTGCCGGGCGGCTCGGGCGGGAAGTGGCCGCTTTGCTTGCGGTGCCGGGCGGTCCGGGCGGGAGGTGGCAGCATCGCTTGCGCCGGACCTGACGGACGCGGCGCGCCCGCTGCGCAGCACCTTCCACGGCTCACGCCGGCTCCGCGGCGTCCGTCGCGCGGGATCGTCGCCGTGGGCGACCGGGAGGCGACCGGCTGTGGCCGCGCTGGAACCGCCCGGCCCGCGCTGTCAGTGGCTCGTGGCAGGATCGGGGACGTGGCAGAGACAGCATCGAAGCAGACCGACAAGACCCCCGGCGCCGTCCGTCCCCGGCTGATGCTCATGGACGGGCACTCGCTGGCCTACCGCGCGTTCTTCGCGCTGCCCGCGGAGAACTTCACGACCGCGACCGGCCAGCCGACGAACGCGATCTACGGCTTCGCGTCGATGCTGGCCAACACCCTGCGTGACGAGGCGCCCACGCACTTCGCGGTGGCCTTCGACGTCTCCCGCAAGACCTGGCGCTCCGAGCGGTTCACCGAGTACAAGGCGAACCGCTCCAAGACCCCGGACGAGTTCAAGGGCCAGGTCGAGCTGATCGGCGAGCTGCTCGACGCGATGCACGCGCACCGCTTCGCCGTCGAGGGCTACGAGGCGGACGACATCATCGCCACCCTCGCCACCCAGGCCGAGGCCGAGGGTTTCGAGGTGCTGATCGTCACGGGCGACCGCGACTCCTTCCAGCTCGTCACCGAGAACACCACCGTGCTCTACCCGACCAAGGGCGTCTCGGAGCTGACCCGCTTCACCCCGGAGAAGGTTTTCGAGAAGTACGGATTGACGCCCGCCCAGTACCCGGACTTCGCGGCCCTGCGCGGCGACCCCTCCGACAACCTCCCCGGCATCCCCGGCGTCGGCGAGAAGACCGCCGCCAAGTGGATCAACCAGTTCGGCTCCTTCGCCGAGCTCGTCGAGCGGGTCGAGGAGGTCAAGGGCAAGGCCGGGCAGAACCTCCGCGACCACCTGGAGTCCGTCAAGCTCAACCGCGTCCTCACCGAGCTGGAGCGCCAGGTGGAGCTGCCGAAGGCGGTCGCCGACCTGGAGCGGGCCCCGTACGACCGCAAGGCCGTCGCGATGGTCCTGGACACCCTGGAGATCCGCAACCCGTCGCTGCGCGAGCGGCTCTTCGCCGTCGACCCCGGCACGGAGGAGGCCGAGGTCACGCCGGTCAGCACCGACGGCGTCGAGATCGACGGCACGATCCTGCGCACCGGCGAGCTGGCCCCCTGGCTCGCCGAGCACGGCGCCGGCCCCCTGGGCGTCGCCACCGTCGACACCTGGGCGCTGGGCGCCGGCTCGGTCGCCGAGGTCGCCCTCGCCGCGGCCGGGGGAGCGGCGGCCTGGTTCGACCCGTCCGAGCTGGACGAGGCCGACGAGAACGCCTTCGCCGCCTGGCTGGCGGACGGGGCCCGCCCCAAGGTGTTCCACGACGCCAAGGGCGCCATGCGGGTCTTCGCCGAGCACGGCTGGAGCGTCGAGGGCGTGCGCATGGACACCGCGCTCGCCGCCTACCTGGTCAAGCCCGGCCGCCGCTCCTTCGACCTGGACGCGCTGTCGATGGAGTACCTGCACCGCGAGCTGGCCCCCGCCGCGACGGCCGACGGCCAGCTCGCCTTCGGTGCGGACGAGGGCGCCGAGGCCGAGGCCCTGATGGTCCAGGCCCGTGCCGTCCTGGACCTCGGCACGGCCTTCGAGGGCCGCCTGGAGGAGGTCGGCGCCGCCGACCTGCTCCGTGACATGGAGCTGCCCACCTCGGCGCTGCTCGCCCGCATGGAGCGCCACGGCATCGCGGCGGACCGGGCGCACCTCGAAGCGATGGAGCAGATGTTCGCGGGCGCCGTGCAGCAGGCCGTGAAGGAGGCGCACGCGGCGGCCGGCCACGAGTTCAACCTGGGCTCGCCCAAGCAGCTCCAGGAGGTCCTCTTCGGCGAGCTGGCCCTGCCGAAGACGAAGAAGACCAAGACCGGCTACACCACGGACGCCGACGCCCTGGCCTGGCTGGCCACCCAGACCGACAACGAACTGCCGGTGATCATGCTCCGGCACCGGGAGCAGGCGAAGCTCCGCGTCACCGTCGAGGGTCTGATCAAGACCATCGCGGGGGACGGCCGTATCCACACCACCTTCAACCAGACGGTGGCCGCGACCGGGCGTCTGTCCTCCACCGACCCCAACCTCCAGAACATCCCCGTCCGCACGGACGAGGGCCGGGCGATCCGCCGGGGCTTCGTGGTCGGTGAGGGCTTCGAGTCCCTGATGACCGCGGACTACAGCCAGATCGAGCTGCGCGTCATGGCCCACCTCTCCGAGGACGCGGGCCTGATCCAGGCGTTCACCTCCGGTGAGGACCTGCACACCACCGCCGCCTCCCAGGTGTTCGGCGTCGAGCCCGGCGCGGTCGACGCGGAGATGCGCCGCAAGATCAAGGCGATGTCGTACGGCCTCGCGTACGGCCTGTCCGCGTTCGGCCTCTCCCAGCAGCTGAACATCGAGGCGGCCGAGGCCCGTGCCCTGATGGACGCCTACTTCGAGCGCTTCGGCGGGGTGCGGGACTATCTGCGCCGGGCGGTCGACGAGGCCCGGGCGACGGGCTACACCGCGACGCTCTTCGGGCGCCGCCGCTACCTGCCCGACCTCAACAGCGACAACCGCCAGCGCCGCGAGGCGGCCGAGCGCATGGCCCTCAACGCGCCCATCCAGGGCACGGCGGCGGACATCGTGAAGATCGCCATGCTCAAGGTGGACAGCGCACTGCGGGAGGCGGACCTCAAGTCCCGCATGCTCCTCCAGGTCCACGACGAGATCGTGCTGGAGATCGCCCCGGGCGAGCGGGCGGCGGCGGAGGAGATCGTCCGCCGCGAAATGGCGGGCGCCGTACAGCTCCGCGCCCCGCTGGACGTCTCGGTGGGCGTGGGCCCGGACTGGGAATCGGCGGCCCACTAGCGGGCGGCGCGTGGGGGGGGGTGACCCAGGGGGCGGGCGTCGCGGCCAAGCCCGAATCGACAGCTCCGCCGCAACGGCGCCCCCCCCGCGCCGCGGCTCCGAGGCGCCCCCACGTCGCGGCCCGGCAGTCTCGGCCTGCGCGGCCCGGCGACGCCCCCACGTCGCGGCCCGGCAGTCTCTCCCTCTACCGGTCCGATGGCCCCTCTACGCGGCCCGGTGGCGTCCCCTCTATGCGTCCCGGCGGCCCCCCACGACGCGGCCCGGCGATCATCCCCCACGCCGCGGCTCCGAGGCGCCCCCCACGCCGCGGCCCCGATGCCGCGGGCTCGGCAGTCTCCCCCCTACGCGGCCCGATGGCCCCCTCTGCGCGGCCCGGCGGCCCCCCACGACGCGGCCCGGCGATCACACCCACAACCCGGCCCAGCGGCGCCGCCCCCACCGCCCCGACTGCCTCGCCCCCTCCCCTCAACGACCCACCCGGGCTCGGAAACCCGGCGATCCCCCAGAGGGATCCGTCACAACCCGAACGGACCCCGCCAGAACGCCCCCCACCCCCCGCAGCCGCAACACTGCGGGCATGGGTATACGCATGCTTCACCGCCGGACGCCCGAGGCATCAGCCGGGGTCTGGGCGGACACCGCCTCGACGCAGGCCGTGCCCGCCGCGCCGGTGCCGGCCCTCGCGGCCGACGCAAGCACCGCCCGCATCCCGGCCGACCTGGCCACGACCGTCCGCAACCTCCCCAAGGACCTCCGGCGCAGGGTCACCGGCCGCGCGGCCCGCACCCCGGACTGGAGTCAGTGGGCCGACCTGGCCCGCGGCTATGCCGCCCTCGTCCTCACCCTGATCCCGAGATCACGCCCCCGGCCCACGCTCACGGTCTTCGTCGCGTCCGTCACCGAGAGACCGGCCGCCCCCGGCCCGCACCGACCACCCCACCGGGATCCCCTGGACCCCCGGGACCGGCGGCCGGACGCCAGACCCTGACGCCGACCGCGTACAGCAGCAGCCCCAGGACCAGCCCGGCGCCCACCCCGAAGCACAGGGTGGGCACCAGCTCCCACGGCCCCGCGGCCGTGCCCCGCCGCTCCCACCACCGCGCCGTCCGCTGCACCGCCGCGGCCAGCGCGCAACCGCCGATCACCGCGAGCGCCACGCACCGGTCCCGCACCGACAGCACCGGCACCCCCGCCGGCACCCCGTCCGGGGCCCGCCGCAGCGCGCGTACCACGAACACGGCGATCACCACGGCCGCCACGGCCGACGAGCCGTACTGCAGCCAGGTGAACAGCGGTACGCCCGCCGGACGGTCCCGCCCGATGGCCGGCACCAGCCGCGTGCCCCACCGGTCGTGGTGCGTGAACGCGTCCCACACCACATGGGTGAGCGCGCCGAGCACCGCGGAGGCGTACCATCGCCCCACCGAAGCGGCCCGTACCCGCGCGCGGGGCGCACCGCAGCGCAGCAGCGCGGCCGGCCGGCCCTGCCGGGCCCGTGGCAGCAGCGCGAGCAACGGCTCCCGCACCAGCAGCCACAGCCCCGTCAGGACCCAGGCGATGAGGACGTCGACCGTGACGACGCCGGCGAACGCGTGCGTGACCGCGCCGAACTCCATTCCGCCCGGCAGGACGCCGGCCCCGTAGTAGGGCATGTCGGGCGAGAAGGAGCCCGCGACGAGCACCGTCGGCACCAGTGGGCCCCGGCCGCTCCCGTCCCGTCGGATCGCGGGCAGCACGGCCGCCGCATGGCTGAGCGTGAACGGCAACAGAGCCCCCCGGAGCGGTCGGCGACCCGGAACGCGGCGCCGATATCAGGTCGGTCCAGTATGCGGGACCGCCGCCCGAGGCACGCACGGGCAACGACAGTTGGCCAACCGGTGAAATCCGGGCGCGAACCGCTGCAGGTTCCCAGCAAGTTGTCGTAGGGTCACCTGCGTCGCCGTGCGGGCGCACGGCCCTACACCCGTCGCACGGAGGGAAAGGCGGAACAGGCGCAACCACAGCACCGGGTCAACCGTCACACCAGAGCGAGGCAGGCAGAAGGAGACGGACGCACGGGCGTCCATGGGAGGGGTTCACTCTATGGCGGCGCATTTCGGCAGGCGGCTGCGCAAGGGAGCGGCGACCACCGCCGTGGCCGCGGCGGCGGTCGCGGCTCTCTCCGCGTCCCAGGCTCCGGGAGTGACCAGCGAGGACGGCGGCAGACAGGCGACGGCCGGCGCCAGCGCCCCCACCACGGACGGGGCCGCCGACGGCAACGCCACCGGCAACTCGCCGTACTACACGGACCTGCCGCCCCTGAAGAGCCCCAACCCCAGCCCCTCGCCGAGCGCCGGCACCCCCGTCTCGCGCGGGGACGCCGAGGCCGGCATCCCGGCGACGGTCCTCGACGCCTACAAGAAGGCCGAGGCGGAACTGCGCTCCACCAAGCCCGGCTGCAACCTGCCCTGGCAACTGCTCGCCGCCATCGGCAAGGTGGAGTCGGGGCACGCCCGCGGCGGCCGGGTCGACGCCGACGGCACCACCGTGGGCCGGATCCTGGGCCCGCAGCTCGACGGCAACGGCTTCGCGCTCATCCCGGACACCGACGACGGCGCGTACGACGGCAACAGCACCTACGACCAGGCCGTCGGCCCCATGCAGTTCATCCCGTCCACCTGGGCCTGGGCGGGCCGTGACGGCAACGGGGACGGCAAGAAGGACCCCAACAACGTCTACGACGCCGCCCTCGCCGCGGGCCACTATCTGTGCCGCAACGACTGGGACATGGCCACCGAGAGCGGCCTGCACAGCGCGATCCTCAGCTACAACAACTCGCAGGACTACCTCAACCTGGTCCTGAACTGGCTGGAGTACTACCGCAAGGGCAGCCACTCCGTCCCCGACGGCACCGGCGGCATCCCCGAGCACCGCAGCGACGACGACTCCGGCGGTACGCACTCCCCGAAGCCCTCGGACCCGCCGAGGACCGAGCCGGACCCGGAGCCCCACAAGCCCGGCAACGGTGGGAGCGACCACAGCGGGGACGAGAACTCCGGCCCCAAGCCGACACCGCCCGCGCCGCCGACACCCGCCCCGCCGACACCGCCCACTCCGCCGACGCCGCCCGCCCCGCCGACGGACCCGCAGACGCCCACCGACCTGGTGGACCACCTGGTGGGCGTGGGCACCGGAAAGCTCAGCGCCATGGCCGGTGACGCCTTCGCCGAGCCGGTCAGCGTCCGCGCCGAGACCAAGGTCGGCAAGTCCGTCGCCAAGATCAGGATCCGGTTCACCATCAGCGGTGACACCGACGCCACCTTCGCCGGCGGCGAGACCGTGGCCACGGTCGCCACCGACGCCAAGGGCATCGCGCTCGCCCCGGCGCTCCAGGCCGGCGAGAAGACCGGCGACTTCAAGGTCACCGCCGCCGTCGTGGGCCGCCCGGTCAAGGGCGTCGATTTCGCGGCGACCGTCACCGCGCGCGCCGCCGACACTCTGGCCCGCACCGGCGACACCCCGCTGAGCTGCACGCCGGGCGGCGAGTTCGCCGACCAGGTCCAGGTGAAGGCGACGTACAAGGGCGCCGTCGCGGACAAGGTCGCGGCCACCGCCACCCTGGTCAAGTCGGCGGACGACGCCACGGAGAACGACAAGGGTCCCTACTTCAAGGACGCCGACGGCAAGGCCGTGCGCACCCTCACCGGACTCCAGACGGACGACAAGGGCCTGCTCACGCTGCCGAAGCTGTACGCCGACGACACCACCGGCACGTTCCTGCTCCGCATCACCACCACGGGCGGCGCCACGCTCACGGTCGAACTGAAGGTCGCCGCCGACTCCCCGGCGAGCCCGGACCCGAGCGCGTCCGCCTCCTGACGCACCCCCGCCCACAGGGCGCCCGACCCGCTCCGACGGGCGGGCGCCCTTCTTCGTGCGTGCGGTTCTTGCCTCGACCCCCGTTGCTGCGATACCGGGCCTGATGATCCGTCAGCAGGTAGTGAGTTACGCCTGGTCAGTGTCCGAGCCGCGCGTTGGTGTGCCGGGTGGGCTCGGCGGTCGTGGGGTCCTCCGGCCACGGGTGCTTGGGATAGCGGCCGCGCAGCTCCGCGCGGACGGCGCGGTAACCGTCCGCCCAGAAGGAGGCGAGGTCGGCCGTGACGGCGGCGGGCCGCCCGGCGGGCGAGAGCAGGTGCACGAGCAGCGGCACGCCCGCGACGGCCGGCGTCTCCCGCAGCCCGAACATCTCCTGGAGCTTGACGGCGAGGACCGGCCGCTCGGGATCCCGGTAGTCGATCCGGACCCTGGACCCACTCGGTACGGCGATCCGCTCGGGCGCGAGCTCGTCCAGCCGGGCGGCCTCCCCGCTCGCCCAGGGCAGCAGCCGCGCGAGCGCCTGTCCGGCATCGATCCGGGCGAGATCGGCCCGCCGCCGGGCCCGGCTCAGCTCGGGTTCCAGCCACTCGTCCACGCGCGCGTGGAGCGCCGCGTCGGACACGTCCGGCCACGGCTCACCCAGGTGCGCCCGCAGGAACGCCAGCCGCTGCCGCAGCACCTCCGCCTCCGGCGACCAGCGGAGCAGCCCGAGCCCGTCCTGCCGGAGCCCGTCGAGGAGGGCGCCGCGTACGGTGGCAGGATCGGCGTCCTGCAGGGACCGTACGGCCAGCTCGATCGCCCCCAGCCGTTCGACACGCCGGGCCACGACGTCCCCGTCGGCCCAGTGCACCTCGTCCCCCTCCGTCAGAAGCGTGCCGGCGGCGGTCCGCGCCACGTCCTCGTCCACGGCCGCTCCGAGCAGCACGCGCGCGTGACCCTTGCCGGAGGGCCGGTCGGCGACGGCCACGACGATCCAGGGAGCACCGCGCAGCGCCGACCCCTCGGCCGGTTCCGCCCGGGTCCCGGACGCCATGAGGTACGACCCGCCGTCGAGCCTGGCGACCCGCTCCGGAAAGGCCAGGGCGGTGACGAGCCCGGCGAGCTTGTCGTCGCCGGTGCCCGGTCCGGCCTGGAGGGCGCCTTCCTGCCGGCCGTCACGGGCGGGCGGACGGGAGAACTCCGCCGAGACGCCCCGCAGCCGCCGCACCTCCGCAGCCCACCGCGCTGCGTAGGCGTCACCACCGCGCCGGACACGGCGCAACGCACCGGCGAGATCATCCCCGCAGTCCCGAGGCACTTCCTCGGAGAGCAGAGCGACGACCTCGGCCCCTCGACCGCCCGTGTCCAGCAAGGCCCGCCCCAGCCGGGGGTGCACCCCCAGCCGAGCCAGCCGCACGCCGACCTCCGTGGCCCGCCCGGCGGAGTCCACCGCTCCCACGGCCGTCAGCACCTCCCGCGCCGCCGCCATCGCCCCGCCCGGCGGCGGATCGAGCAACGCCAGCCCAGAGGCGTCCGGATCGCCCCAGCAGGCCGCCTGAAGGGCGAAGGCGGTCAGGTCGGCCACCTTGATCTCCGGCGCCGGAAAGGCCGGCAGGCGGCCGTCCTCGGCCTCCGCCCAGCACCGGTACACGGCACCCGGCGCCTCACGCCCGGCCCGTCCCGCCCGCTGCCGCCCGGCCGCCCGCGACGCCCGCACGGTCGTCAGCCCGCTCAGCCCGCGCGCGTGATCCACCCGGGGCTCCCGGGCCAGCCCGGAGTCGACCACCACCCGCACCCCCGGCACGGTCAGCGACGACTCGGCCACGGACGTCGCCAGCACCACCCGGCGCCGCGCCCCGGGCACCAGCACCGCGTCCTGCACGGCGGCCGGCGCCCGCCCGTGCACCTGGAGCACGTCCACCCCACCGAGATCCCCCAGCAGACCCGCCACCCGCGCGATCTCGCCCACGCCGGGCAGGAAACACAGCACGTCCCCGGCCCGCTCGGCCAGCGCCCGCCGTACCACCGACGCCACGTGGGCCAGCAGCGCCGGATCCACCCGCATCCCGTGCGGCGGCCGGACCGGACGCGCCGGGGGAGCCCACACGACCTCCACCGGATGCGCCGCGCCCGCCGCCTCGACCACCGGAGCTCCGCCGAGCAGCCGCGCCCACCCCTCGGCGTCCGTGGTCGCCGACGCGGCCACCAGCCGCAGTTCCGGCCGCAGCGCCTGCCGCACGTCCCACAGGAAGGCGGCCGCCGTGTCCGCGTCCAGATGCCGCTCGTGGCATTCGTCGAGGACGACGACGTCCACCCCGGTCAGCTCCTGATCACGCTGGAGACGCTGGAGCAGGACACCGGTCGTCACGACCTCCACGCGCGTGTGCCGCCCCACGGTCCGCTCGCCGCGCACCGTGAAGCCGACGCTCCCGCCCGGTTTCTCGCCCAGCAGCCACGCCATGCGCCGGGCCGCCGCCCGCGCCGCGATCCGCCGCGGCTCGGCCACCACGACCCGCCGCGCGGGACCGCCGCCGACCAGCCCCGCCAGCACCAGCGGCACCAGCGTCGTCTTGCCGGTGCCGGGCGGCGCCACGAGGACGGCGGTGCCGCGACCCTCCAGGGCGTCGGTCAGGGCGGGCAGGGCAGAGCGCACGGGCAGCGCGTCCAGGGCGTCGTAACGGATCACGCCCCCAGTGTCGTACGGCCCGGAGAACGGCCCGCACGCGTGCGTGCACCTGCGCGAGGGGACTTGCGAGGGGTACGAGGCTCGGCCCCCTCAGCCCTCGGCCGGGGACAGACCCGTCTCGCTCCGCTCGCACACGAAGATCGCCGTGCCCGGGATCAGGTTCCCGCGCAGCGGTGACCAGCCGCCCCACTCGGACGTGTTCCAGGCCGGCCACTCCGGTTCCACCAGGTCCACCAGCCGGAACCCGGAGGCCACGATGTCCCGCACCCGGTCGCCCAGCGTGCGGTGGTGCTCCACATAGACCGCGCGGCCCTGATCGTCCTGTTCCACGTACGGCGTGCGGTCGAAGTAGGACGAGGACACCGACAGACCCTCCGGGCCCGGCTCGTCCGGGAACGCCCAGCGGATCGGATGCGTCACCGAGAACACGAACCGCCCGCCCGGCCGCAGCACCCGGTGCACCTCGCGAAGCACCATCCGCGGGTCGGCCACGAACGGCAGCGCCCCGTACGCGGAGCACGCCAGGTCGAAGGAGCCGTCCGCGAAGGGCAGCGCGCCGGCGTCGGCGCAGACCAGCGGGAACGAGCCGCCGATCCGCAGCGCGTGCTGCAACTGGCGGTGCGAGAGGTCCAGGGCCACCGGACGCGCGCCCTGGGCGGCCAGCCAGCGCGCGCACTGCGCGGCGCCCGCGCCGATCTCCAGGACCGCCTTGCCCTTCAGTTCCTCCGGCGGGCCGAGCAGCTCGGCCTCCACCTCGTCCAGGCCCTCCGGGCCCCACACGAAGCGGTCGTCACCGAGGAACGTGCCGTGCTCGATCTGGTACTCGTCGGCGTTGCGGTCCCACCAGCCCCGGTTGGCCCGCGCGCTCTCCGTGACGTCCGCGTCACGCCGCGTGGCCTCCGGCTCGAACCCCTCGGACCCCTCCGGCTCGTGCACTTCCGGCTCTTGGATGATCGGCTCCCTCGTCGTACTCTTCCGTCCAGCCCGACGGGGTCCGTACGGAAGGGGTCCCCAGGCCCGCGTGGCCTGTTGGGACGTTTCTTCTGCCGGAAATGCGGCGATCTGCCCCGGGTGTGCGCCTTCGCGCATTGACCATGTCCGGCTGCCCCCGTATGCTACAAGTTGCGCTGCGGGCCTGCGCACCTCAGACGTAGCAGGCTGCGCTCGCATCTGTTGTATGTCCCCTCGGTTGTCGAGGCGCCACCGGGCACCCGGTGCTCAAAGTGGCGCTTCCTTGGCTGTCCGGCTTCTGCAGAGCGAAACGGGCTCCCGGCGTAAGCAGTACCTACGACTTCAATGTCCGTACCGGAGCCCTTTCCCACATGACGAGCAGCACCGAGACCACCGCCACCACCCCGCAGGTAGCGGTCAACGACATCGGTAACGAGGAAGCCTTCCTCGCAGCGATCGACGAGACGATCAAGTACTTCAACGACGGCGACATCGTCGACGGCGTCATCGTGAAGGTCGACCGGGACGAGGTCCTGCTCGACATCGGTTACAAGACCGAAGGTGTCATCCCGAGCCGCGAGCTCTCGATCAAGCACGACGTCGACCCGAACGAGGTCGTCGCCGTCGGCGACGAGATCGAGGCCCTGGTCCTCCAGAAGGAGGACAAGGAAGGCCGCCTGATCCTCTCGAAGAAGCGCGCCCAGTACGAGCGTGCCTGGGGCACCATCGAGAAGATCAAGGAAGAGGACGGCATCGTCACCGGTACCGTCATCGAGGTCGTCAAGGGTGGTCTCATCCTCGACATCGGCCTCCGTGGCTTCCTCCCGGCCTCCCTGGTCGAGATGCGCCGCGTCCGCGACCTCCAGCCGTACGTCGGCAAGGAGCTCGAAGCCAAGATCATCGAGCTGGACAAGAACCGCAACAACGTGGTCCTGTCCCGCCGTGCCTGGCTGGAGCAGACCCAGTCCGAGGTCCGCCAGACGTTCCTCACGACCCTCCAGAAGGGTCAGGTCCGCTCCGGCGTGGTCTCCTCGATCGTCAACTTCGGTGCCTTCGTGGACCTGGGTGGCGTCG
Organism: Streptomyces sp. NPDC017676; assembly: GCF_044329325.1. Lineage (NCBI taxonomy): Bacteria > Bacillati > Actinomycetota > Actinomycetes > Kitasatosporales > Streptomycetaceae > Streptomyces > Streptomyces sp. NPDC017676. Next base: position 184,511 of record NZ_JBIRJA010000007.1, read on the forward strand.
ACGGTCTGGTCCACGTCTCCGAGCTCTCCTGGAAGCACATCGACCACCCCTCCGAGGTCGTCGAGGTCGGCCAGGAGGTCACCGTCGAGGTCCTCGACGTCGACATGGACCGCGAGCGCGTCTCCCTGTCGCTGAAGGCGACCCAGGAAGACCCGTGGCAGCAGTTCGCCCGCACCCACCAGATCGGCCAGGTCGTGCCCGGCAAGGTCACGAAGCTGGTGCCGTTCGGTGCGTTCGTCCGTGTGGACGAGGGCATCGAGGGTCTGGTCCACATCTCCGAGCTGGCCGAGCGCCACGTGGAGATCCCGGAGCAGGTCGTCCAGGTCAACGACGAGATCTTCGTCAAGGTCATCGACATCGACCTGGAGCGTCGTCGGATCAGCCTCTCGCTGAAGCAGGCCAACGAGTCCTTCGGTGCCGACCCGACCGCGGTCGAGTTCGACCCGACCCTGTACGGCATGGCCGCGTCCTACGACGACCAGGGCAACTACATCTACCCCGAGGGCTTCGACCCGGAGACCAACGACTGGCTGCCGGGCTACGAGAAGCAGCGCGAGGAGTGGGAGCGCCAGTACGCCGAGGCGCAGGCCCGCTTCGAGCAGCACCAGCAGCAGGTCATCAAGTCCCGCGAGGCCGACGCCGCTGCCGCGGCCGAGGGTGGCGAGGCTGCGGCTCCGGCCGCGACCGGCGGTTCGTACTCCTCCGAGGGCGCGGACACCTCCGGTGCGCTGGCCTCGGACGAGGCGCTGGCCGCGCTGCGCGAGAAGCTGGCCGGTGGGCAGAGCTGAACGCTAGCCGCTGGGCTTAGCCGATAGTCGGCTGAGGGGCCGTACCTTTCGAGGTGCGGCCCCTCAGGCGTTCACGGGGTCACCGCGATGTTGGTCAGACCCCTGCCGCCCGTCACCGTGTTGCCGCTGTACACCGTCGTCGTGCAGCCGGCGCCGACGTTGGTGACGTCGATCGCCAGGCGGGTGGCCCCGGTGGCGGTCGTCAAGTCCGACCTGTTGCCCTTGAAGATCGTGCCGCAGCCCCAGCCGGGCTGCTGGGTGTGGGTCTGGTAGCCGTCGTTGCTGGTCGAGGTGCCGGTGTTGTCCTGCACCAGGACGTCGTTGCCCTTCACGTCGACCCAGGAGTCGTCGTAGTTGGCGCCGGTCAGGCCCCCGCCGTCGAAGGTGTTGCCGATGATCCGGGCGCCGGTCGTGCCCTCCTTGATGTCGACGTTCTCGCCGCCCACGCCGGGACCGATCGTGTTGTCCAGGATCTGGATGCGGTCGCTCTTGTCGGACAGCGTGTTCGCGGTCCCGACGTAGACGCCCTCGCCCATGCCGCGGCCGTCGTTCCCGGTGTCGTAGATCCTGGACTTCCTGATCACGCCGTCCGTGCTGGAGGTGCGGAAGTGCACGCCCTCCATGTCCAGGCCGTGCACCGTGACGCCGTCGACCACGACCCCCCTGGCCGCGTCGATCATGATCCCCTTCTGGCCGCCGGTCACGGTCACGCCCCGGACCGTCCAGTAGGAGGCGCCGTTCAGATGGAGCCCGTAGCCGCCGCCGGCGGTGAGCACGGCTTCGGGGGAGCCGGTGAGCGTGATGCGGGCGGACGCCGTGGCCGGCGTCGTCGCCTTGAAGTTCCCGGTGTACGTGCCGTCCGCCAGGTGGATGGTGTCGCCGGGCCCGGCGGCAGCGAGCGCTGCCTTCAGCTGGGCCGCGGTCGTCACCTCGATCGTGGTGGCGGCCGAGGCCGGCCCGGTGGCGGTCAGCAGCAGTCCGCCGGCGGTGAGGGCGGCGGTGACCAGGGAGGGGAGCGGCGTGCGTATGCGCATGGGATGCCTTCCTGTGGTGCTTCCTCATACGTGAACGACGACCGGCATGCTGAACCCGGCTGTCGTGAAGGTACGGACCAGGTGACGGGTCGTCAAGGTGTCCCGCAGGAGATCGCTGATCAGCGGCGTGTCGCGGGAATTCCCCTGTTCCGGGGCGCGTTGTCCATGGGGAACACGAGGAGGAGCGGTCACAGTGCTTGATCCGCAGGGTTTGTACGCATGGGAGCCGAAGGGCCTCGCCGTGGTGGACATGGCGCTCGCCCAGGAGTCGGCCGGCCTTGTCATGCTCTACCACTTCGACGGATACATCGACGCGGGTGAGACCGGCGACCAGATCGTCGACCGGCTGCTCGACTCACTGCCCCACCAGGTCGTGGCCCGGTTCGACCACGACCGGCTCGTGGACTACCGCGCCCGCCGGCCCCTGCTGACCTTCAAGCGGGACCGCTGGACCGGCTACGAGACCCCGGCCATCGAGGTCCGCCTCGTCCAGGACACCACCGGTGCCCCGTTCCTGCTGCTGTCCGGCCCCGAGCCGGACGTGGAGTGGGAGCGGTTCGCGGCGGCCGTGCGGCAGATGGTGGAGCGGCTCGGCGTCCGCCTGTCCGTGAACTTCCACGGCATCCCCATGGGCGTCCCGCACACCCGCCCCGTGGGCCTGACCCCGCACGGCAACCGCACCGACCTCGTCCCCGGCCACCGCAGCCCCTTCGAGGAGGCGCAGGTGCCCGGCAGCGCCGAGGCACTGCTCGAATACCGCCTCATGGAGGCCGGACACGACATCCTGGGCGTCGCCGCGCACGTCCCGCACTACATCGCCCGTTCGCCGTACCCGGACGCCGCCCTGACCGTCCTGGAGGCCATCACGGCCGCCACCGGCCTGGTCCTGCCCGGCGTCGCGCACGCGCTGCGCACCGACGCGCACCGCACGCAGACCGAGATCGACCGGCAGATCCAGGAGGGCGACGAGGAACTGACCGCGCTCGTCCAGGGCCTTGAGCACCAGTACGACGCCGCGGCGGGCGCCGAGACCAGGGGCAACATGCTCGCCGAGCCCGTGGAGATCCCGTCGGCCGACGAGATCGGGCGCGAGTTCGAGCGCTTCCTCGCGGAGCGCGAGGGCGACAACTGACCTCCGCCGGTTCCGCCGGCAGAGGCAGCGCCTAAGCTTTCGCTCATGCTGACAGTGGGCCTGACCGGCGGGATCGGCGCCGGCAAGAGCGAGGTGTCGCGGCTGCTCGTGCAGCACGGGGCCGTACTGGTCGACGCCGACCGCATCGCGCGCGAGGTCGTGGCGCCCGGCACGCCCGGTCTCGCGGCCGTGGTCGACGCTTTCGGAGCGGACGTCCTCGCCGCCGACGGCAACCTCGACCGGCCCCGGCTCGGTTCCATCGTCTTCGCCGACCCCGAGAAGCTCGCCCTCCTCAACTCGATCGTGCACCCCCTGGTGGGCGCCCGTTCCCGCGAGCTGGAGAGAGCCGCGGCCGAGGACGCCGTGGTGGTCCACGACGTGCCCCTGCTCACCGAGAACGGCCTCGCCCCGCTCTACGACCTCGTGATCGTCGTGGACGCGAGCCCCGCGACCCAGCTCGACCGGCTGGTACGGCTGCGCGGAATGACCGAGGAGGACGCACGCGCGCGCATGGCCGCGCAGGCCACCCGTGAGCAGCGCCGGGAGATCGCGGACATCGTGATCGACAACGACGTACCCCTGGACGCGCTGAAGAAGCGCGTCGCCGAGGTCTGGGACGACCTCGCACACCGGGCACGGCAGGCCGGTACGGTCCCGAACGGCACGGACGACCCGGACGACGCGGGCGGTGCCTGACAGGCGGACGTCGACGGTACGGGACCGAAGGTGCGGAACAGCCGGTGTGGTGTGCCGGTGCGGAATAGCGGTCCGATCCGGGGCGTTGAAGGGCGGGAGTGAGGGAAGGACTCTGCCGTGCCCGAGACCAGCGGTTCCACCGGACGTACTCCGGAAACGCATGTCATCGACTTCCGTGCTGCCGAGCAACTGCTCAACGCGCGGGACCCGCGGGGCGCGGTGAAGCTGCTCGACGGAGTCATCGCCGCGCACCCCGAGAACACCGCCGCCCGGCTGCTCCGCGCCCGCGCCTTCTTCGCAGCGGCGCAACTGCGTCCCGCCGAGCTTGAGTTCACCATCGTGCTGGAGCGCGAGCCGGACAACGCGTACGCGCACTTCGCTCTGGCCCGCACCTACGAGCGTCAGGGCCGCCCCGACCAGGCCAAGCGCCACTTCCGGCTGGCGGCGGCGCTGGACCCCAACCCGCAGTACCTGAAGGCGGCACGCTTCGAGGAGTGACGGCGCGACGGTGGACGACCCCTCGCGGCCGTGAGAAGGATGACTGCCGCCGCGGTCACCCACCCCGTGGGAGGCGGGGGCCGGGATCGAGCGGGCACCGCGGGCGGTGGCCGGAGCGCGACATCACGACGCCGGCGAACAGCGAGGCGAGCGCGAGCGCCCCAGCGCCGTCGGCGGGGTGTCGGCCGTGTCGGCCGGTTACGGATGGCGGTGTCCGGGTGGCCGCCGATACGGGTGGCGGTGTCCCGGTGGCTTCGGATACGGCGGTCCGTCCGGCGGCCGGTACGGGGGTACGTCCCGGCCCGGCTGGTAGTGCGGGCCCTGCCGGATGTGCCGGAGGATCACGGTCATGTCCACGGTGATCAGCAGCCACAGCACCCCACAGGCCGCCGCCCAGCCCGGGCGTCCTGCCAGCGCGAACGCCGCCGTGCCGAAGACCGCCCAGGCCAGCCCCCACAGGCTCAGCCAGAACCGCGCCCGCAGGGCACTGCGCGCGGTCGCCGGTTCACTTCCCGTACGCATCGGATCACCACTCCTTCCAGCAACGTACTCTTCGACGACGACAGGCATCAACACTCGACGAGGCGACGGGAACCCTCGCCGAGGAGGCGTGACGAGGCCGTCCGCTGAGGCCGAAGGGGGACACGCCCGTGCTGCCGGACACCGACGACCTGCCCGCACTGCTCCTCGACCTGGCCGTGCCGCACGAGGACGTCAACGACCTCGTCGCCCAGTGGCGCAGGCTGACCGGTGACCCCGGCACGCTCCGGCTCCTGGCGGAATGCGTCGAGGAACTCTTCCGCGAGCCGGAGGACACGGGCCGCACGCCCGAGTTGCCCGATCTGCTCGCCTCGGCCCCGGCCGATCTGACGGACACCTTCGCCGTGCACGTCCTCCTCGCCGCGCTCCCGCGCACCCAGGCACTCCACCGGGCCCGCGGCATACCGGCCGAGATCTCCCGGCGCACCCTGGCCGACCTGGGCCGTCATCTCGCCGTGCACCGCAGGCGGCACGGCAGGGCCGGGACGCAGTCGTGGCGCTGGCTGATCCGGCACTTCCGCGGCGAGCTGTACCAGCTCGGGCGGCTCCAGTTCGAGCGCGCACGGCTCGGGGACCGCGACGCGCGGGTGACGGCGTCGGCCGGACTGGACGCGGCGCCCGGAACGCCCTGCCTGAACCTGCACATCCCCGACTTCCACGGCCCGCTGACCCCGTCCGCCTGCGACCGCTCCCTGGCGCTGGCCCGTGAGTTCTTCGCCCGGTACTTCCCCGAGGAGCGGCCGGCGGCGGTGCTGTGCCACTCCTGGCTGCTGGACCCGCAGTTGCGGCGGTACCTGCCCGCCGACTCCAACATCCTGCGCTTCCAGAGGCGCTTCCGCATCGCCCGTGAGGAGAGCGAGGCGGCCGACACCGAGCCCGTACAGTTCGTCTTCGGTGACCCGGACCTGCCAGTGGCCGCGCTGCCCCGCCGGACGTCCGTGGAGCGGGCGATCGGGGACCATCTGCGGGCCGGCGGCCACTGGTACATCGGGCACGGATGGTTCCCGTTCCGGGCTGAATAGCTCGAACGAGTAAACTGGGGGAGGGTGGGAACGGGCGTGCGGGGGCGGGCCGTTGTCCGGGCATGAGGATCGAGATGCGTGAGGGCTACGAGGGCACGGGACCGGGCGCGATCACCCCGGACGGCTGCGCGGTCGAGTTGTACGCACGACTGCCGGTGGGCGAGGAGCCGGACATCATCGCCGCGGCGGTCCCGGCCGGGGCGCACATCCTGGAACTCGGCAGCGGGGTGGGCCGGGTGACCCATCCGCTGCTGGAGCGCGGCTTCACGGTGACGGCGGTGGACGAGTCGGCCGACATGCTGGCCCGGGTCCGCGGAGCGCGCACGATACGCAGCTCCATCGAAGACCTCGACCTGGGCGAGAGGTTCGACGTGGTGATGCTCGCGTCGTTCCTGGTGCACGCCGGTGACGAGGAGGTGCGCAGGGGCCTGCTGCGCACCTGCGCCCGGCATGTGGCGGACGGCGGCTGTGTGCTGATCCAGCGGGAGGGCGCGGACTACCACACCAAGGTGCCCAGGGAGCGGGTCGACCCGAGCGGCTTCACCGTGCGGATCGCCTCGGTGGAGCCGGCCGGGGAGGGGGTGAACTCGGTCCAGGCGGAGTATGTCTTCCCGGACGCGGTCTGGACGCAGACGTTTCTCTCCAGACCCCTGACGAAGGAGCAGTTCGAGTCGGCGCTGGCGGAAGCGGGACTGGAGGTGGACACGTATCTGACCCCGGACGGCATGTGGGTCCGGGCGGTGCCCTCGGCGTAGTCACCTCGGCTCCCGCACAGGTTGGTTCGTCCTGGGGGAGGGACGGCGAGGGTTCCCGACCGTTGAGGTGTCGGCCGATGAGTTCCGGACCGTCGGCCGGTCTACCTCGGTGACAGCAATCGGGACCGCTTCACCAGGAGACCCCTCATGTCCGAGACCACCGCCCCCGTCAGCTCCATGACGACGACGCCCGCCGGGGTCACCGCCGGCGCGCTCACCGGCCGGGCGCGCGGAGCCCGGGTCGCCCTGCGCGGGGTGCAGGTGCTGCTCGCGCTGTTCTACGGCATCGCGAGCGCCCTGCCCAAGCTGATCGCCCACCCGACGGCAGTAGAGTCCTTCGACAGAATCGGCTGGGGCAGCGGGGCCATGTACACCATCGGCGCGCTCGAACTCGCGGGAGCGATCGCGCTGTTGGTCCCGGTGCTGCAGTCCGTGGCGGCGATCGCCCTCAGCGCGCTCATGGTGGGGGCGTTCATCGTCCAGGTCACCGCATTCGACGGCCAGAACGCGGCGACCCCGCTGATCCTGATCGCCCCCCTCGCCCTGATCGCCTGGACCCGTCGGGCGCACAACAGGGAGCTGCTGCGGCTGCTGGGCCGACGGTGACAGTGCCGTCGTCGGCCGGGTAGCCGGCTCCGGCCGTGGCAGCAGCCGACGGCCTGGGGTGGGCCAAGCCTCGTCGGCTCAGCGTCCGCGCGGTCACCCTCCCGAGCTGCCGGAGCCTGCCGGGCCACCCGAGCCCGCCGGACCGCCGAAGCGTCCCTAGCCGCCGGAGGTGCCGCGTCCGCCGGAGCCGCCGCGTCCACCCGAGCCGCCGGGTCCGCCGGAAGTACCGGGGCCACCGCGTCCGCCACGGCCGCCGGACCTGCCGCGTCCACCGGAGCCACCGTGTCCGCCGGAAGCACCGGACCGGCCCGGTCCGCCGGATGCTCCGGGTCCGCCCAGTTCGGTCAGGCCGGGGAAGCCCGCGGGGATGCCCGGGCCGGCGACACCGCGGAGGCGTTCCAGCTCGCGGCGGTCCCGCTTCGTGGGGCGGCCGGCGCCGCGGTCACGGAGGCCGACGGGGGCGATGGCCGCGCGGGGCGGGGGCGGAGGGGAGTTGTCGATGTAGCACTGGGCGGCCACGGGCGCGCCCACCCGCTTGCGGATCAGGCGCTTGACGATCACGATCCGTTCCCGGCCCTCGTGTCGCATCCGCACCTCGTCGCCGACGCGCACGGAGTAGGCGGGCTTCACCCGCTCGCCGTTCACGTGCACATGCCCGCCCCGGCAGGCTGCGGCGCCGAGGGAGCGGGTCTTGATCAGGCGGACGGCCCAGATCCAGCTGTCGATGCGGACGGTCTCGCCGTTGGCGGGCCCGGCGGCCTCGGCGGCGGCCACCGCGGCGGCGATCTTGGGATCGAGCGATCGGTCGGCGGAGGCGGAGGCAGGGGCGGGTGCGGTCCCGCTCGGCTCGCCGGTTCCCTCGACGGTCCCACGGTCCACGTTCTCGTCCGCGTCATCGGTAGCCATGCACCGACCTTAACGCCCCCGACCCGTGGACCCGGAAGCGTTTTCGCGGTGGTCGCGGTGGTCGCGGTGGTCCCCCTCGTCCCGGTGGCCCGGTGGTCCCGTCGTCCCCATAGTCCCGGTGGCCCCCGTGACCCCGGTGGTCCCGTGGTCCGAGGTGGGCCCCTGAGCCCCCGCACCCAGGCTCACCACCGGAGCCGGACCTCGACGGCCAGTGCCTCGGCGCCGACGGCGGCGGCGTACCGGGCGCCGGCCATGTCCGGGGTCCGCCCCACCCAGCCTCCCCGCCCCACCGGGCCTCCCCGCCCCACCGGGCCTCCCCACCCCACCGGGCCTCCCCGCAGGGCACCGGCCTCCCCGCAGCGCACCGACCACCAGGGCATAGCGTGGTCGTATGGACGACAGCAGCGCCCTCGCCCGGCTCGACCGGCGCGTCGCCGACTGCCGGGCGTGCCCCCGGTTGGTCGAATGGCGTGAGGAGGTGGCCCGTACGAAGCGGGCCGCGTTCGCCGACTGGACGTACTGGGGGCGGCCGGTGCCCGGGTTCGGGCCGGCCGACGCACGGCTGGCGATCGTCGGGCTGGCCCCGGCCGCGCACGGTGGGAACCGCACCGGCCGTATGTTCACCGGGGACCGTTCGGGCGACGTGCTGTACCAGGCGCTGTACGACGTGGGGCTCGCCTCGCAGCCCACCTCGGTCAGCGCCGACGACGGGCTTGAGCTGCACGGTGTGCGGATCACGGCGCCCGTGCACTGTGCGCCGCCCGCCAACAAGCCGACGCCGGGTGAGCGCGACACCTGCCGTCCCTGGCTGGTCCAGGAGCTGACGCTGCTCCGGCCGACCCTGCGGGCCGTGGTCGTGCTCGGCGCCTTCGGCTGGCAGGCCGCGCTGCCCGCGTTCGCGGACGCGGGCTGGACCGTGCCCCGTCCCCGCCCGGCCTTCGCCCACGGCACCCGGGTCGCGCTCGACGGCCTGGACCTCTTCGGCTGCTTCCATGTCAGTCAGCGCAACACCTTCACCGGCCGGCTCACCGCCGAGATGCTCCGCGAGGTACTGCGCACGGCGGCGGAGGCGGCCGGACTGCCGTAGAGCCCGTGGACGAGGGGGGGTGTCTCAGCCGGTGTGGGCCTCACCGGCGTCCGCCGGGTCCGGTCCGAACAGGTGCCGCACCGTGGAGCGGTAGTTGGCGCGGACGTGGCCGAGGGCGTGGGCGCGGGCGCGTCCGGAGTCGCCGGAGGCGATGGCGTCGTACAACTCGCGGTGCTCGGTGAGGAGTTGGGACCACTCCTCGTTCCGTCGGGTGAGCCAGCGCAGGCGGCCGTCGACCGGTTCCATGACGGAGATCAGCAGGCTGTTGCCGGCCATGGCGAGGACGCGGTCGTGGAAGCGCGTGTTGATGTCCGTGATCGCCTCGGCGTCGTCCTCCTTCGTCGCCCGGGCCGCCTGGTCGAGCAGGTCCCGCAGCTCGGCCAGGGCCTCGGGGGTCGCCCGGGACGCCGCGAGACCGGCCGCGTAGACCTCCAGGGCCTCGCGCAGCTCGAACAGTTCGCGGACGTCGGCGGGGGTGAGCCGGCGGACGACCGTGCGGCGGGCCGACTCGAAGAGGACGAACCCCTCGGCGACCAGGGCGCGGATCGCTTCCCGCACCGGTACCCGTGAGACGCCGAACCGCTCGGCGAGTTCCCGTTCGACGAGCCGGTCACCGGGACCGAGCCGCCCGGCGATGATGTCCTGCCGCAGGCTCGCCAGGACGCGTTCGCGCACCGCGCCCAGGGGCTCGGTCTTCGCCCTTCCGGGGCTCGTCGTGGGGGTCATGACCCCATCTTCGCCGAAACCAGGGGACTTTTACGGGGCCGTAACGGCGACGACATCGGTCCGAACGCTTGACGGCGGGACCATGACGGCAGTTTGGTATACCAAACGCGCTCGCCCGGCACTCAAGGAGAGCCGCCGTCCTCCGTCCCCTCGCCCATGGAGGTCCCGTGTCCCTGGCCGACCGCGCCGCAGCCACCGGCGCTCCCGCGTTCGTCCCCGATCCCCGCCTCGTCAACGAGGACCTCGCTCCCGCGAAGCAGCGGAACTGGAAGGTCTTCGACCTGTTCGCCATGTGGATGTCCGACGTCCACAACCTCGGCAACTACACCTTCGCCGCCGGCCTGCTGGTCCTCGGCATGAACGTCTGGCAGGTCTTCACCGCCCTCCTCGTCGGCTTCGTGCTGATCTACGCCGGCATGAACCGCATGGGACGGATCGGTCAGCGGCACGGCGTGCCGTTCCCGGTCGTCAGCCGGATCAGCTTCGGTGTCTGGGGTGCCAACATCCCGGCGCTGATCAGGGCCGGGATCGCCATCATGTGGTACGGCATCCAGACCTATCTGGCCTCCGTCGCCGTGAACGTGATGCTGCTGGCGGCCTGGCCGGGCCTGGAGTCGCTGACGCACCACTCGTTCCTCGGCCTGGACGCGCTCGGCTGGATCTCCTTCGTCTCGCTCTGGCTCCTCCAGGCGCTGATCATCAGCCGGGGCATGGAGTCGGTGCGGATGTTCCAGGACTTCTGCGGTCCGGCCATCTGGCTGGTGATGATCGCGCTGGCGCTGTGGGTCCTGGCCAAGGCCCACTGGAGCATCTCGCTGACCTCCACCCCGCACCCGGTCCCGGTCGGCGAGCAGTGGCGCCAGTGGTTCGGCGCGATCGGGCTCATCCTCGCCACCTACGGCACGCTGATGCTCAACTTCTGTGACTTCTCCCGCTTCGCGCCCGACGACCGGACCGTCCGGCGCGGCAACTTCTGGGGGCTCCCCATCAACTCCACCGCGTTCGTGGTGGTCTCGGTGATCGTCACGGCGGGCTCGCTGGAGGCGTTCGGGCAGGCCATCACCGACCCGGCCGAACTGGTCGCCAGGGTGGGCAACACCTGGGTGCTCGTCATCGGTGCCCTGACCTTCGCCATCGCCACCATGGGCGTCAACATCGTCGCCAACTTCGTCTCACCGGCGTACGACCTCGCCAACGTCTGGCCGCAGAAGATCACCTTCAGGGTCGGCGGCATGATCAGCACGGTGGCGGCCCTGGTGGTCACCCCCTGGAACCTCTTCTCCAACCCGACCGTCGTCAACTACTTCCTCGGCGGACTCGGCGCCTTCCTGGGCCCCCTGTTCGGGGTGATCATGGTCGACTACTACTGGGTCAAGCGCGGCCGGGTCGATGTCCACGCGCTGTTCGACGCCCGGCCCGGCAGCGCCTACCACTACCGCAAGGGGGTCAACCCCAAGGCGCTGTGGGCGTTCCTGCCGGCTGCCGCGGTCGCCGCCGTCCTGGCGCTCGTGCACAGCTTCAGTGACGTCTCCCCCTACTCCTGGTTCATCGGCACGGCCCTCGCCGCGGGCGTGTACGCGGCACTGTGCCGCCGGGAACGTGCGACGGCGGGGCAGGAGGGCTGACGGACGTGCGGATCATCGTCACCAACTGCAACACCACACGGGAGATGACGGAGGAGATCGTCCGAGGTGCCCGTGCCGCGGCGGCTCCGGGCACCACGGTGGCCGGGCTGACACCGGCCTGGGGCCCCGAGTCCGCCGAGGGCTGGCTGGACAGCTATCTGTCCGCCGCCGCCGTCCTCGACGCGCTGCGGACGTACGAGGGTCCCGTCTACGACGCGGTCGTGCTGGCCGGGTTCGGGGAGCACGGGCGCGAAGGCGTACGGGAGCTGGTGGACGTACCGGTCGTGGACATCACCGAGGCCGCGGCCCACCTCGCCTGCCTCCTCGGGCGTCGCTACGGCGTCGTCACCACCCTCGACCGGTCCTGCGGCCTGATCGAGGACAGCCTGGAGACGGCGGGCGTGGCGCGCAACTGCGCCGCCGTCGTCGGCACCGGCCTCGGTGTGCTCGACCTCGCCCAGGACCCGGCCCGCACGGAGTCGGCGTTCCTGGCCGCCGCCGAACGCGCCCGGGAGGCCGGCGCCGAGGTCCTGGTCCTGGGCTGCGCCGGGATGACGGGGCTGCAACGGGCGGTGGGGGAGAAGCTCGGGCTGCCGGTGGTCGACGGTGTCGGGGCGGCCGTCAGACTCGCGGAGTCGCTGGTGGGCCTGGGCCTGACGACGAGCCGGGCGGGCGGTTACGCACGGCCGCTGCCCAAGGGGAGGGTGTGGGGGCGGCCGGTTGGATGAACCGGCATCCACGGTTCCAGGGGCGCCCCGGGACCGGACGTGACCGTCACGGACGCCGGACGCGGCGCCGGGGAACGGGGACCGCGGATGTCACGGACGCCGGACGCGGCGTCAGCTAACGGTGACCGCGAACCTCATCGACGCCGGACGCGGCGTCAGGAAATGGGGACCGTGGACGTCAGGGAACGGGAACCGCGGACGTCACGGACGCCAGACGTACCGGACGTCCGGCTCCCGCTCCTCGTTTCCGCTGCCGTCCGTGTACTCGACGGCGACGAAACCGTGCCGCTCGTAGAAGCGGTGGGCGGGCTTGTTGACCTGGAAGGTCCACAGGCTGAGGCCCCCGGGACCGCGTTCCTTGGCCAGCGCGACGAACCGGTCCCCGATGCCCCGCCCCCGCCACTGAGGGTCCAGGTAGAGCTGGGACAGCGACTCCCCGTCCAGGACCATCAGGCCGACCACCCCGGCCCCGGCGGCCTCGGCCACCCAGGTCTCCCGCAGTGGCACCACGACGTCTCGGATGTAGTCCCGGACCTCGTCGTCGGTGCGCGCCCGGACGACCGTCGGCAGCGCGGCGTCGAAAGAGCGCAGATAGACGTCGGCGACGGCGCGGGCGTCCGCCGCGACGGCGCGGCGGAGGACGACCGCTTCCGTCACAGGCCGTCTCCCGCCCGCTCCGGCACCACGGCGGTGGCCGTGATCTCCACCAGCTGACCGGTGTAGCCGAGGCAGGCGACGCCGAGCAGGGTGGAGGAGTGGGGGCCCGTGCTCAGTCCCGAGGACTCCACCACCTCCCACACCGCGGACAGCACCGAGGGCTCGCTGCTCACGACGTACACGTCCGTCGACAGCACGTGCTCCAGGTCGCCTCCGACGACACGGAGTTGTTCCCGCAGGTTGGCGATCACCTGCTCGGCCTGCCGTACAGGGTCGCCGGGCCCGACGATCTCTCCCTGCTCGTCGAGCGGCACGGCACCGGCGAGGAACGCGAGCTTCGTGCCGGCCTCGACGACGGAGGCGTGGGAGTAGGTGGGCGGAGGGAAGAGGGCGGGGGCGGTGACGCGCCGGATCACGGAAATCGGCTCCTCGGACGGCAGTGAACGACAACGGTCGGCGGGCAACTTTCCGATGATCGGACCTCCCCGGCACCGCCCGCATCCGAATTACGCGGGCGCCCAGCCACCTTCACCCGTGCTCGCCGGAATTCCAGGAGCGGTCTTCGGTGCGGCTGCGCCAGGCTGAGGGCATGCCGCAGTCCTCCGACGCCGACTTCCTCGCCACCACCGCCGACCGCCTGGCGGCCCTGCCCACCGTGCGGGCCGTGGCCCTCGGCGGTTCCCGCGCCCAGGGCACCCACCGCCCGGACAGCGACTGGGACCTGGCCGTCTACTACCGGGGTCCCTTCGACCCCGACGACCTGCGCGCGCTCGGCTGGCCGGGCGAGGTCTCCGACCTCGGCGGCTGGGGCGGTGGTGTCTTCGACGGCGGGGCCTGGCTGACCATCGACGGACGCCGGGTCGACGTGCACTACCGGGACCTGGACGTCGTCGCGCACGAGCTGGCCGAGGCGGAGCAGGGCCGCTTCCGGGTCGAGCCGCTGCTCTTCCACCTGGCCGGGATCCCCACCTACCTGATCGTCGCCGAACTGGCGCTCAACCGCGTCCTGCGCGGCGACCTCCCGCGCCCGGCCGGCTACCCACCCGCACTGCGCCGCACCGCCTTCGACCACTGGTCCGGCACCGCCCGCGCCACCCTCTCCTACGCCAAGGCCCACCACGCCCCACACGCCCGCCTCACCGAAACCGCCGGCGCCCTGGCCACGGCCGCCATCCAGTCCGCCCACGCCGTCCTCGCGTCCCGCGGCGCATGGGTGACCAACGAGAAGCGCCTCCTGGAGCGGGCGGGACTGCGGGGGATCGACGCGGTCGTGGGCGCGCTGCGGGCCGAGCCCGGCGCCCTGGCCGATGCCGTGACCGCGGCCGAGGAGATCATCAGCGGGGCGTTGCGTTCATGCGGGGCGTTGCGTTCATAAAGAAACCTCGCACCCGGCACCTTTCACCTGCCCGAAACGTGCGCGCACCGTTCGCGCGGGGAACGCGATCTACCGTGGAGGTGCCTCCACCGGCCACCGTCGTCCGAAGGCCCACCCGCCCTCGTATGAACAGGAGCCCCGTGTCGCGGCCTGCTGTACCCCTCTGGCTCGCTCATGCCTTCCGTGCCCAGCGCGGTCCCGTTCCCTGGAGTGCCGTGTGCCGGGGAGCGCTCGCCGCCGGGCCGTTGCTGCCGGCCGGGATGCTCGGCGGGCAGACGGCCTCCGGAGTGCTCGCCGCCATCGGTGCGATGCTCGCCGGTATCAACGACCGGCCCGGAAGCCGGCGTGCGTCCGTGAAGCGGCTCGGGGTGCCCGCGCTCGCCGGGGCACTGGGCCTGCTCCTCGGCACGTACGCCGGACAGGGACTGGCCGCCGTACCGCTGACCCTGGCGCTCACCGCGCTGGGGCTGGTCGCCGGCGGCATCAGCGCGGTCGGGCCCGTCGCCTCCGCCGCCGGCACGCAACTGCTCGTCGCCGCGGCCATCGGCGCCGGGATGCCCGCGGCCGAGAGCGGCTGGCAGCGGGCCCTGGCCTTCCTGGCCGGCGCCGGCTGGCTGCTGGCGCTGCGGCTGGCCCTGCCCACCCCCGGCTCGATCGCCGGTGACTTCCGGTTCGACGGCGAGCGGGAAGCGGTCGCCGATGTGTACGACGCCATCGCCGCGCTCGTCGACGCCGTGGGCGGGGAGCACGCCACCGCCCGGCGGGCCGCGCTGACCGCCGCGCTCGACCACGCCCAGGACGCCCTCGCCGGACCCCGGCTGCGCCGGTACGCCGGCTGTGCCGCCGAGCGCCGGCTGCACGCCCGGTTCGTGGCGGCGCTGCCCCTGGCCGAGGCCGCGACCGCCCTGTACTGGGCGGGAGAACCCGTACCCGCACGGGCGGCGGAGGGTCCCCGGCGGCTCGCCGTCGCCGTCCGCGGCAACACCGGCACCGGTCCGCTGCCCGCGCCGCACCGGTCGGCCCCCGCCCTGCGCGCCCTGGACGACGCCCTGCTGCGCGCCGCCGACGCCTTCGACCGGGGCGAGGGCGCCCACCGCGGGCTGCTCGGCCGCCGCCGCGGCTTCCGGCACGCCCTGCGGGCCGCGCTGGGCACCGGCGGGCGCGAGTACGGGCTGCGCGTCGCCCTCTGCTTCGGCGCCAGCGCCGCCATCGCCCAGGCCCTGCACCACTCCCGCTGGTACGGACAGCACGAGCACTGGTACTGGCTGCCCGCCACCGCCGTCTTCCTCGTCAAGCCCGACCTCGGCCCGCTCGCCTCACGGGTGCTGTGCCGGGCCGCCGGGACCGTGCTCGGCGCCCTGGTGTTCGCCGGCCTCGCCGCGCTGCTGCCCCGGCCGGCCGGGCTGATCGCGCTGGTGGCGGTCTGCGGCGCGGCCATACCGGTCGCCACCCGGCACTTCGCGGCGCTCACCGCCGTCGTCACCGTCCTCGTCCTGGCCCTGATCATGGCCGGCGGGGAGCCGCAGGCCTCGGTCAGCCGGATCGGCGAGACGCTGCTGGCCTGCGCGCTCGTGCTGGTCGTGGGACACCTGCCGATGCCGGGGGAGCGCGGCGGCGGGGTACGGGCCCGGCTCGCGGCGGCCGGCAGTGCCGCCGACGCCTATCTCCTGCACGTCCTCGGCGAGTCCGGCGACCGCGCCGAGCGGTGGGCGCTGCGCCGGGAGGCCTACCGGACCCTCGCCGAGGCCCGGACCGCCATCGCCCTCGCCGCCGCCGAACTGCCCGCCCTCGCCCGGCACACCGAGGGCACCGACGCCGTCGCCGAGGTGCTGGAACGGCTCGTGGACACGACCACGGCCTGCGCCGTGCACCTCGACGAGACCGGCCGCCTCACCCCCCGACACCTCCGCCGCCTCCGGGACGCGCTGGGGGAGCTGGAACGGCGGGGCATGCGGGTGCCGGTGAGCGCGGCGGCTGCCGCATAGCCGTACCCGCCGGGCTGGTGAGTGGCGCTGTGGGTGAGTGGTGTGCGCCCAGCTGGGGATGTGGCCGCTGCCGGTCAGCGGTATCCGCCCGGCCGGCAAAGCGGCGGTTGCGGGTGAGTGGGTGTGCGCCCGGCTGGTGATGTGCCGGCTGCCGGTCAGCCGTATCGGCCCGCCCGGCAACGCGGCGGCTGCCGGTCAGCCGTGTCCGCACGCCCGGCAACGCGGCGGCTGCCGGGCAGCCGTGGCCGCGCGGTCGGCTAGGCCACCCGTATCCACACCGGCGCGTGATCCGAGCCGGGGGTGTTCCGGCGTTCCGCCGGGTCCGGGCCGATCGACGGCAGGTGGGGTGGTGGCTCGGTGGGCAGGCCGGTGCCCGCCTCCGTCACCCGGTGGGCCAGATGGTGGCTGACCAGGACGTGGTCGATCAGCTCGCGGCGCCCGGAGTCGACCCGCGAGTAGCGGCGGTCGGCCGGTATCAGCGGGGCCACGTCCCACAGCCGTACCGCGTCGCCCTGATCCGGGTGGTCGTACCCGGGGGTGCCGATCTCGGAGCCGGGCGGGCCGAGCAGGAGCTGTGTGGTGGCGGCGAGCACCTCGTCGTTGAGGTCACCGAGCACGGCCACGTCCCGGGCCCGGCCCTCGCCCGCCAGCAGCTCGTCCGCGAGGGCCCGCAGGGCCGTGGCCTCGGCGGTACGGCGGTAGAGGGCGTACGCCCCGTAGCGGGCTCGTTCACCCTCGTCGTGGGGGAGGAAACGGTTCCCGGGATAGCTGAGCAGCTTGGACTTCAGATGCGCGACCGCCACGGTCAGCTCACCCGCCCCGGTGTCCGTGGCCACCGCCAGGAACCCCCGCCCGGCCGCCGCCTCCGTCGCACCGGAGTCGTCCGACTGCACCGGGCGCAGCTGCGCCGGGAAACCGGCCGTGTCGGCGACCACACGCAGCTCGGTACGGCCGAGGAAGCCGACCCGTATGCCGCGCCCGTCGGGATGCGCGGACAGGGCCGTGTACCAGTCGCCGCCCAGCAGACCGGTCAGGTCGGCGAGCGCGTCCGGGTCGCCGACCTCCTGGACGCCGAGCAGTAACGGGTCGAGTGCGGTGATCACGCTCGCGAGCGCGGCGAGTTTCGCCTCGTAGGCGGCCTTGTCGTGCGGGCCGTACGGGCCACCGGGGCGGTAGAGGTTCTCCAGGTTCCAGGTGCCGAGGAGCATGCCGGGCTCCTTTCGAGGGCCGCGGGCGGGCCGTGATGAGGCCAGGGTGCTCGCCCCGGCCGCCACGCGCGAGGGCTGTGACCCGGATGCGTGGTTCGGCTCACATAGCGGTACGACAGGGCCGTACGTTGGACCCATGACTGCCGTCGGGCCCCTGAGCGCCGCTCCCGCCGACCTGATCGTCACGGGCTGCGCGGCCCTCGTCCATCAGGACGGGGACGAAGGGGAGGGGATCGGATTCCGTCAGGACGCCGCGATCGTCGTCCGCGACGGCGTCATCGACGCGGTGACGACGGCGGCCTCCGTGCGGGACCAGCCGGCCGGCACGCGGATCGACGCGCGCGGGCAGGTCGCGCTGCCCGGACTGATCAACTGCCATACGCACGCACCGATGGTGGCTCTGCGCGGCCTCGCCGAGGACCTGCCGACCGAGGAGTGGTTCAACGACGTCGTGTGGCCCGTGGAGACCAACCTCACCGCCCGGGACGTGGAGTTGGGGGCGCGACTCGCCTGCGCCGAGATGATCCGGGGCGGGGTGACCTGCTTCGCCGACCACTACTTCCACATGGACACCGTCGCCGCCGTCGTCGCCGAGTGCGGGCTGCGCGCCCATCTCGGCGCGGCCTTCTTCTCCGGCCAGGGGCCGCGGGCGCGGGAGGCGTCGGTGGAGTTCGCGCTGCGGCAGCGCGGCGCCGCCGACGGCCGCATCACCACGGCCCTCGCCCCGCACGCCCCCTACACCGTCACCGACGCCGACCTGGCCGCGACCGCCGAACTCGCCCGCGCGCACGGCCTGCCCGTGCACATCCACGCCGCCGAGAACCGCGACCAGACCGACACCAGCCTCGCCCGGTACGGCCTCACGCCCATCGAGGTCCTGGACCGCGCCGGACTCCTCGACACCGACCTCCTCATCGCCCACGGCACCGGAATCCTGGAACGGGACCTGCCGCTG
The DNA here is from genome assembly GCF_044329325.1 of Streptomyces sp. NPDC017676. Lineage (NCBI taxonomy): Bacteria > Bacillati > Actinomycetota > Actinomycetes > Kitasatosporales > Streptomycetaceae > Streptomyces > Streptomyces sp. NPDC017676. Next base: position 202,834 of record NZ_JBIRJA010000007.1, read on the forward strand.
CTGGCACGCACGGGCGGCCGTACGGCGGTGGCCACCGCGCCCCGCGGCTACCTCAAGTTCGCCTGGCCGACGACCACTCCGGTACGGGCCCTGCGCGCGGCCGGAGTCCCCGTCGGCCTCGCCACCGACGGCGCCGCCTCCAACAACTCCCTGGACATGTGGGAGGCGATGGCGCTGACGTCCCTGATCCAGAAGTCCACCGAGGGCGACCCGCGCTGGCTGACCTCCCGCCAGGCCCTGCACCACGCCACGCGGCAGAGCGCCCGCGCGGTCGGGCTCGGCGACCGGATCGGCACCCTAGCGCCCGGCCGGCGCGCCGACATCGTCCTCGTCGACCTCACCGGCCCGCACACCCAGCCGGTGCACGACCTCGCCGCCACCCTCGTGCACAGCGTCCGCGCCGCCGACGTCCGCACGACCGTCGTCGACGGCCGTGTGCTGATGCGGGACCGCGAACTGCTCACCCTCGACGTGCCGGCGGTCGTACGGGAACTGACGGACCGGCTGCCCGCACTGACCGCACGCGACCACGGCCGACGCCTCCAGGAGTACGACACCTGAGCCCGCCCCTGGCCGGAAGCCGGGCAGGACTTGGCCGAAAAATCCTCCGTCCCCGGCGATGAGTTCCGCCGCCGCCGTCGGTCACCACCCTGAACCGACCGTCGGACAGGAGGGCCCATGTCGCACCCGGAGATCGTCTCGCGCGAGCAGTGGCGCGCGGCGCGCGAGGAGTTGCTGCGCAAGGAGGAGGCGGTCAGACGGGCGCGCGAGGCACTGGGCGCCGAGCGGCGGCGGCTGCCCGTGGTCGAGGTCGACCCGGAGTACGTCTTCGAGGGCGGCGACGGCAAGGCCACCCTGCTCGACCTCTTCGAGGGGCGGACCCAACTCGTCGTCCACCACTTCATGTTCGCCCCGGAGTGGCGCACCGGCTGCCCCTGCTGCGCGGCCTTCCTGGACCAGGTCGGCCACCTCGCCCACCTGCGCGCCCGGAACACCTCCTTCGCGGCCGTCTCCCGGGCACCGTTCACCCGGATCCTGCCGTTCAAGGCGCGGATGGGATGGGCGGTGCCCTGGTACTCCTCGGCGCACGGCGGCGACTGCGACCGCGGCTCCGGCCGCGACTTCAACCGTGACTTCGAGGCGACCGTCGAGTCGGGCGGCGAGCTGGTCGAGCGCGCGGGGCTGAGCTGCTTCCTGCGCGACCACGACCGGGTCTTCCACACCTACTCCGTGTACGACGACGGGCTGGACGGACTGGGCACCACCTCGGCCCTGCTCGACCTGACCGCACTCGGCCGCAGCCCGGCCGGAAGCGAGGGACTTCGGCTGCATGACGAGTACGACTACTGATGCCGAAGGTGTCAGTGTTGACACGGTGTGTGCGGTCACTGATACGGAGCGTGCGGTTCGTGTCACAAGGTGAACGGATCCTCACGGTCCGCGCCGACCCGGTGTCGACAATGTCTCAGTACCGTCACTGACCGAGGCGTTTCCCATCTCCAGGGCGTTAACTCCTACACGTACGACGCTTTCTGGAGGTGCGAGATGGTGAACGGGCGAACGGTGCTCGAACGCTTTCCCGCCGGTGGTCCCCGGGGCTCCTGGCCCGCGGAGGAGTTCGCGCACGCGCGGCGACTGGAAGGTCTGCCCGCCGAGGTCGTCATGGACCTCGCGACGGACACCTTCCTGGTGATCGTCCGCGGTGGCGAGACGGTCGACTGAGCCGGTCCGGGCCACTCAGGCCGGCTTCGGAGCCGGCACCCGCGCCGTGAACTGCTGCGCCTGGAGGGAGTACAGCTCCGCGTAGACACCGCCTCTGGAGAGCAGCTCCTCCGGGGTGCCGGACTCCACCAGGCGCCCGTGCTCCAGCACGTGCACGAGGTCGGCATGCCGGACCGAGGCCAGCCGGTGGGTGATCAGGACGACGGTCTGCCCGCCGCCCGCCAGTGCCCGGATCTTCTCGAACACCTCCAGTTCGGCCCGCGCGTCCAGCGCCGCCGTCGGCTCGTCGACGATCAGGATGCTCCCGCGCCGGTAGGCCGCCCGGGCGATGCCGAGCCGCTGCCACTGGCCGCCGGACAGCTCGTGCCCGCCGCTGAAGTTCCGGGCCAGCAGGGTGTCCAGGCCGCGCGGCAGGTCCGCGACCACGTCCTCGGCGCCCGCCTCGGCGATCGACGTGGCCAGCCGTTCCTCGGTCATCGGCGCGGTGGAGCGGCCGACGGCCACGTTCACCCGGGCGGTGAACGGCCAGCGCTTGAAGTCCTGGGCCACCATCGCGATGCGCTCGGCGAGCAGCCGCCGGTCGGCACGCGCCGCATCGACGCCGTCCCACAGGATCCGGCCCCGGTCCGGCGTGTACAGCCCCGCGAGCAGCTTGACCAGCGTGGTCTTGCCCGAGCCGTTCTCACCGACGAGCGCGATGATCCGGCCGAGGGGGAGGGTGAGGGTGACGTCGTCGAGGGCGGGGCGGGGCGTGGGGCCGGTCGTGTTCTTGCCGGGGAGGTCATTGCTGGGGAGGTCATTGCCGGGCAGGTCCTTGCCAGGCGGGGGTCCTGCGGTCGGGTGGGGGACGGTCGCGGGCTGAGCGGGGGCGTGGTCGCCGGCCGGGTGGGGGACGGTCGCGGGTTGAGCGGGGGCGTGGTCGCCGGTCGGGTGCTGGTCGGCCGGAGGCCCGTCGTGCGGGTAACTGAAGGAGACGTTCTCGAAGCGGATCTCCTTGGGGTCCTCCGGCAGCGGCTCGCCGCCCGCCGGGATGGCCCGCTCGGCCGCCGCGGTGTACAGCCGCTGGAGATCGCCCACGAACAGCGCCTCCTCGTGCAGCTGGTTGATCTCCAGCACCAGCGTGTCCAGGCTCGCCGCGCCCGTACGGATCGCGATCACCGCCGTACCCGCCACCGCCAGGGCCATCGCGCCGGCGAGCAGCAGCGCGCCCAGCGTCGCGTACGTGGCGAGTGTCGCCAGGCCCGTCCAGGTCGCGGCGATCAGACCGGTCCGTGCGGCCAGCCGGGACAGCCGGGCCTGCTCCGCCTCCGCGGTCTCCGACATGGACCGGAAGTGGCGCAGCAGGAACGGGCCCACGCCGTGCACCCGGATCTCGGGGGCGGCGGCCGGCTCGGTGAGCAGGCCGCTGATCAGCTGACCGGCCCGCGCGTGCTGCACCCAGGTGTGGAAGGACTCGTAGCGGCGCCGGGCGTTCGTCAGCGCGCTCCAGGCGCTGGGCAGGGTCATGGTGACCAGCAGGGGCAGCAGCGCCGGATGCAGCACGGTCAGCACGCCCGCCGCGGCGACGAGCGAGATCATCGCGTTGATCACGCGGGTGCTGTAGCCGATCATGTGCCGGGCGGACCGGGCGCCGTACTGGGCCGTGTCCAGCAGTTTGTGGAAGGCGTGGTCCTCGATCGCGGCCAGTTCGACGTTCGCCGCCCGCTCCAGGTACAGCTCGGTCGCCACCCGCTCCACCTTGGGTTCCAGCCGTCCGGTGGCGTAGACGGAGGCGGCCCGCAGCAACGCGGCGACCAGGGTCACGACGGCCATCACGACGAGGGCGGGTGCGGCCGCGCGCAGCCGCTGCTCGATGTCGGGGCCGGTGAGCAGCTTGCCGAGCGCGCTGTTGACGGCCAGCAGGCTCACCGCCTGCGCAACGCCCCGGCCCGCCTCGGCGGCCAGCACCACCCGCGCGGCCCGGGCGTCCGCCTGCCGGGCCAGCCGGAGACTGGACGACAGCATGCCGGGCAGCCGGGTCAGCATCGCCCGGAAGGTCAGCGCGAGGAAGGCGTCCGCGTGCTGGTTCCAGCCCATGTCGTACCGCAGCGGTCCGCCGAACAGCAGCCGTTCCGACGCCGACACCACCGGCTCGGCCGCCTCCCGCTTCTTCCTCACCGTGACCTCCCGGACCCCGACGGAACGGCCACTATTCCGGCCGCGACCCCGGCTCGGCAGGGCGCGAGCAGACGCAGGAGGGGCGCGGAGGGAGCACGATCCGCGTGAGCGGCGCGGTGGGCGGGCGCCGGGTGGGTGGCGTGTGGGGCCTGACTGGGGGCTGCGGGACCGGGACGGGGAGGCTGCGGGACTGGTGGACTGGGCGGTGACGGCGACGGGGGTGGCTCGGGCTGGGGCGGCGGCGGTGGCGCCGGACGGCGATGGCGCGCCGGGACGGCGGCAACGGCCGCGCCCGGGCGGCAACGGTTACGCCGAGACCGCCCGTGACCAGTCCGGAGCCGTCCCCGTCACCCGGCACAGGGCCAGGTACAGCGGGATCGGCGGGGTGTACGGAACCGTACCGTCCGGACGATGGATGAGCCGGGCGGCGCCGGTGACCAGGGCCCCGACGGCGTAGTGGGCCGGGGACGGCCAGGGCAGCGCGTAGTCGGAGTCCGACGGAACGATCCACCACCAGTGAGAGCCGTCGGCGTACACGCATCCCAGCCGTGGCAGCCGGGGTACGACGAGCGGGCCGAGGCGGTCGGGCACGGCGACGGCGTCGCAGCCGAGCGGGGCCGTCATGCCGTCCGGCAGGGACAGACGGTGGGCCGGATCAGGTGCCGGGCGTCGGCGCTGCAGCCGTACCAGCGTGTCCAGGCCGATGGCGGGCTCCTGGCCGGCACCGCTGCCACCGGGCCGCCCGCCGGTCACGGCCGCTCCCTGTGCAGGCGGGGCTCCGGTGTGTCGTGCGGAGGTCGTCCCGGTGCCATGGGCCGGTGCTGCTCCGGGTGCGCGGCTTGCGGGTGCTGCTCCGCTGCGTGCGGGTGCTGCTCCGCTGCCCCATACCCGTGCTGCTCGGGCAGCCGGTGCAGCGGTTGCCCGGCGGTGAGGTACCGCTGACGCTCCGGCTCCCCTCGCCCGTGCGGTCCGAGCGCACCCGGCCCGAGTTGCCCAGGCGCCCCAAGCCCGAGCTGCCCGGTCTTCCCCGGCCCGTCCGGCTGGGGAGTCCGTCGTTGCTGCCCCGGTACGGCGTCCCGGCGGTGTTCCGAGGCCGCGTCCCCGCGCTGCCCGGAGGCCGCTTCCCCGCGCTGCCCGGGGGCCGTGTGCAGGTGCCCCTCCGGCAACGCATTCCCGCGCTGCCCGGAGGCGGCGTCCAGACGCCCCGCCTGTGGGGCGTTCCGGTGCTGCCCAGCTGCCGTACCCCGCTGCTCCTCCGGTGCCACCCGCCCACTCGCCTCGGTCGGCTGGTCGCTGTCGGAGTCGTCCGGGCGGCCCGGCTTCGGGCGGGCGCCCCAGCCCAGGTCGTCGCGCGGTTCGGCGGCGACCTGGGCGACGGCGTCGTTCTGCCGGGGCAACTCGGCCCAGACCAGCAGCCCGGGGCCGTGCTCCTGGGCACCCCAGGCTCGGCACAGCGCGTCGACGAGAAGCAACCCCCTCCCGTGCTCCTCGTCAGGTCGCTGCGGAGACGGGTGGGGTTCGCCAGGAGCACAGCCCTCGTCACGTACGGCTATGCGCACCATGTCGTCGTGGTCGTGCAGCTCGCACACGACCCGACCGCTGGCGGTGTGCACGATCGCATTGGTGACCAGCTCGGATATGACCAGGGCAGCGCTGTCGCACGTGTCCGCGCACACCGCCCAGCCGGACAGCCGAGCATGCGTCAGGCGTCTGGCCTGGGCGACGGAACCGGGATGTGCGGCCAGCTCGAAGCGGAACCTGCGCTCGGCAGTGCCCCCCTGGGAGGTCGCTGCCTTCCCCGCGTTCGAACCGGCTCGCGCGGGGAAACCCCCATCGGCACCGAGACCGGGACGGTCTGCGGCGGCGTCTGTTCCTAAAGGCGCGGACGGAATCACGCCTGCCACTATCGCCCTGCCATGGACACTTGGCAAGAGTCACTCTGAAAATTGCAGAGTGCTGTGTGACTCGGTCAGGGCTCGTGGCAGACTGCTCGCAACAGCACGTCGCGCGGCGCCAATTGGAGTCGTCGGAGGTCCGGTCCGATCTTCGAATGAATCTTCGAACGGCGCCGCAGGGCTGTCAGCGAACTTTCGGTGGAGGTGGGAGCGTGAGCGAACCGCGGTCCGCGCCGACGGTGGGCCAGGTGGTCCTCGGCCGGCGCCTGCTGGACCTGCGGGAACGCGCCGGGCTGAAGCGCGAGGAGGCCGCCCGCGTCCTCCGTGTCGCCCCCGCCACCGTCCGCCGCATGGAGACGGCCGAGGTCTCCCTCAAGATCCCGTACCTCCAACTGCTGCTGAAGGCCTACGGCGTCCCCGACGACGAGGCCGAGGTCTTCGTCCAACTGGCCGAGGAGGCGAACAAGCCCGGCTGGTGGCAGCGGTTCCACGGCATCCTGCCCGGCTGGTTCTCGATGTACGTCAGCCTGGAGGGCGCGGCCAGCCTCATCCGCTCCTACGAACCGCACTTCGTCCCCGGCCTGCTGCAGACCGAGGACTACGCACGCGGGGTGCTGAAATCCGGTGCCGTCGGCCAGACGAGTCCGGAGGACATCGAGCGGCACGTCGCACTGCGCATGCAGCGCCAGGAACTGCTCACCCGTCCCGACGCCCCCCGCTTCTGGGTGGTGATGGACGAGACCGCCCTGCGCCGCCCGGTCGGCGACCCGGAGGTGATGCGTGCGCAGATCGACAAGTTGCTTGAGGCCACGAAGCTGCCCCATGTCACGCTGCAGGTCGCCCCGTTCGCCAACGGGCCGCACGCGGGGACGTACGGGCCCTTCGTGCTGTTCCGATTTGCCATGTCAGAACTGCCGGACATGGTCTACAGCGAGTACCTGACCGGCGCCGTCTACCTCGACGCGCGCACCGAGGTGGCGGCCCACCTGGAGGTCATGGACCGCATGGCGGCGCAGGCCGCTACGGCACAACGCACGAAGGAGATCCTCCGGGATCTCCGCAAGGAGCTGTGAATGGATCGCATCAAGCCGCACGGACGCGTCTACAACGGCATGCCCGCGCGGGAACTGGGCAGCGAGGGGTGGCACAAGCCCTGGAGCGGCGGCAACGGCGGAAACTGCCTGGAGGCCATGAAGCTGGCCGACGGACGCATCGCCGTGCGCCAGTCGACCGACCCGGACGGGCCGGCCCTGATCTACACCACGGCCGAGATGACCGCGTTCATAGAGGGCGCCAAGGCGGGGGAGGCCGATTTCCTGCTGTCCTGACCCCGGCGTGTGTTGTTTCTTAGTCAACTGCCTTACGGTGAAACCGATTTGATCAACACTCGCGTCCGACGCTTACGGAGTGCCGCATGACAGGGCAGGACCCGACGGCCATCGAGATCGACACCAGCAAGCCGCATCCCGCGCGGATGTACGACTGGTATCTCGGCGGCAAGGACAACTACCCCGTCGACGAGGCGATGGGCCGGCAGATGCTGGCCCTCGACCCCCGGGTGCCGGTGATGGCGCGGGTCAACCGCGCGTTCATGCACCGCGCCACGCGCTGGCTGGCCCAGCAGGGCGTACGACAGTTCATGGACATCGGTACCGGCATACCCACCGAGCCGAACCTGCACCAGGTCGCCCAGCGGATCGCACCCGACGCCCGGGTCGTCTACTGCGACAACGACCCGATCGTGCTGGCCCACGCGGCGGCGCTGCTGCGCAGCACCCCGGAGGGCGTCACGGAGTACCTCCAGGCCGATGTCCGCGACCCGGAAGCGATCATCGAGGGCGCCCGGCGAATCCTGGACCTGGACCGGCCGGTCGCCCTCTCCCTCGTCGCCCTGCTGCACTTCATCCCCGACGAGGACGGCGCGCACGCCCTCGTCTCCCGGCTGCTGTCCGCCCTGCCGTCCGGCAGCTACCTGATGATGACCCACGCCACGGCCGATTTCACGCCCGAGGAGTCGGCGGCGGCCGTCGAGAAGCTGAAGGCCGCCGGCGTCACCCTCGCCCTGCGTTCCCGCGAGGAGTTCGCCCGCTTCTTCACCGGCCTCGACCTGGTCGACCCCGGCGTCGAGATCGTCCACAAGTGGCACCCCGACCTGGGCGAACCGGTCCCCGGCCAGGACGACGGCGTGATCCCGGGGTACGGGGCGGTGGCACGCAAGCGGTAGGCCGGGGTCCCCGCCCGTATCCCGGGGTGCGGGGCGGTGGCACGCAAGCGGTAGGCCCGGGGGTCCCCCGCCCGTATCCCAGGGTGCGGGGCGGTGGCACGTGAGCCGTAGAGAGGGATCCCCGTCCGTATCCCGGGGGACGGGGCGGTGGCCCACGAGCCGTAGGCAGGGATCCCCCGGCCTCCTCGGGCGATCCGTGCCTCACCCCAGTGGCAGCACCCCGCACAGTGCCTCCAGCGCGGCCCCGTAGGCGTGTTCGGCCGGGGCCGCGTATCCGACCACCAGGCCGTCGCCGGCATCCGTCGGACTCCGTGGATGCCGGAACGCGGCGAGACCGTCGAGGGCCACGCCCTGCCACACGGCGGCCTTCACCGTCGACCGCTCCGTGCCGGGCGGCAGCCGCAGCACCGCGTGCAGCCCGGCCGCGATCCCCGTCACCTCGATGTGCGGCGCCTGCGCGGCGAGCGCGGCGACGAGCCGGTCCCGTCGGCGCCGGTACCGCTGCCGCATACGCCGCACATGACGGTCGTACGACCCACAGGCGACGAAGTCCGCGAGAGCGAGCTGGTCCAGCACACTCGCCCACGCCTCCCGCTCGCCCTTCGCCGCCAGCACCGGCTCCACGTACCGCTGCGGCAGGACCATCCAGCCCAGCCGCAGCGCCGGCGACAGGCTCTTGCTGACCGACCCGATGTGGATCACCCGCTCGGGGTCGAGCCCCTGCAGCGCGCCGACGGGCCGGCGGTCGTACCGGAACTCGCCGTCGTAATCGTCCTCCAGCACCACCGCCCCCCGCGCCCGTGCCCAGTCGATCACCGCCGCCCGGCGCTCCGGGTGCAGCGGGCCGCCGGTCGGGAACTGGTGCGCGGGCGTCAGCAGCACCGCCCGCTCGCGCCCCAGCGCGTCCACCCGCGCCCCGTGCTCGTCCAGCGGGAGCGCTACGGTACGCACGCCGGCCGCCGCGAGCAGTTCCCGGTGGAACCCCAGCCCGTACGCCTCCACGCCCAGCGGACCGCGCAGCACCCCGCCCGCACCCGGTCCGTCCTGGACGGCCCGGCCGAAGAGAAGCCGCAGCGCGTGCGCGAAACCGGAGCAGATCACGATCCGGTCCGGCTCGGTACGCACCCCACGCGCGCGAGCCAGATACTCCGTCAGGGTCTCGCGCAACTCGCGGCGCCCGGCGGGATCGCCCGGTCCGAACGCCTCACTCGGTGCCGTCTGCAGCGCCCGGCGGTACGAAGCCGCCCACGCCGCACGCGGGAAGGCCGAGGTGTCCGGCGCCCCCTGCCGCAGGTCGTGCCGCGGCCCACGCGCGCGCAGAGGCGCCCTGACGGGCGTTCGCCCGGTGTCACGCAGCGGCTCGGCCCGCTCCGCCACCCGCGTTCCGGAACCCTGACGAGCGGTCAGCCAGCCCTCCGCGACCAGCTCGGCGTACGCGTCGGCCACCGTGTTGCGGGCCACCCCCAGGTCCGCGGCGAGCGACCGGTACGGCGGCAACCGGGTGCCCGGCGCCAGCCGCCCGCTGCGCACGGCCTCGCGCAGTGCCCTGGTCAGTGCCGCCCGCCGGCCACCCGGTCCCGACAGCTCCAGGTGCAGATCCGCACCGATCCGCTCCGCGGAATTGACCCACGATTCCGTCATGGAAGTGCACCCTACAGTCGGTCTTTTCGGCCCCTAGGTTGAAGCCATGACGACGAACACGACCACCGCGACCGACACCACCGTCGACCTCCCGAACGGCATCGCCACGGCCGAGGCCGCCCGCACCCGCCTGGACTTCGGGAAGGCCGCCCCGAAGGTGTTCCGGGCGATCGTCGGCCTGGACGCCGCCGCTCGCCAGGGCCTCGACCCGGCCCTGGTCGAACTGATCCAGATCCGCGCCTCCCATCTCAACCACTGCGCCTACTGCCTGCACATGCACACCAACGACGCCCGCAAGGCCGGCGAGAGCGAGGACCGGCTCCACATGGTCGCCGTCTGGCGCGAGGCCCGGCACTTCTTCACCCCGAAGGAACAAGCCGCCCTCGCCCTGACGGAGGCGGTGACCCTGGTCGCCGACGGCGGCGTCCCCGACACCGTCTACGCGGAGGCCGCCGCCCACTTCGAGGACCAGGAACTGGCCCACGTCCTCTCCCTCATCCTCACGATCAACACGTGGAACCGCGTGGCCCTGGCCACGGGGAAGGTCGCGGGCACGGACGAACGCGCCGCCGGCTGAGCGGGCCACCGCCACCGATTCCCGGCCGCACCCGTGCCCGTCCGGCTCCCTGACGGTGAATCAGACCACCATCGGCCGGTCCGTGGGCCGGATCGGGGCCGGGAGCGTGGAACTCCCCGTCAGATAGTGATCCACGGCCGCCGCGACCGCCCGCCCCTCCGCTATCGCCCACACGATGAGCGACTGCCCGCGCGCCGCGTCCCCCGCGGCGAACACCCCTGGGGCGTTGGTCGCGAAACCGTCGTCCCGGGCGATCGTGCCGCGCGGCTGCAACGCCAGCCCCAACTGCTGGATCAGACCGTCCTTCTGGTCCGGCCCGGAGAACCCGAGGGCGAGCAGCACCAGGTCGGCGGGGAGCGTCCGCCCGGTGCCCGGCACCGGACGCCGCCGCTCGTCGACCTCCACCAGATGCAGTGACCGCACATTCCCCCTCTCGTCTCCCCCGAAGCGGAGCGTGGACGCCGCGAACAGCCGCGCGTCCGCGTCCGCCGCCGGTGCCGTACGCAGCTCCCGCGCCTCCTCGTGCGCGGCCGACAGCCGGTAGATCTTCGGGTACGTCGGCCACGGCTCGGCGTCCTCGTCGCGCTCCGCATCCGGCTGGGCGTAGATGTCCAGCTGGGTCACGGACGCGGCTCCCTCGCGCACCGCGGTGCCCAGACAGTCCGCCCCGGTGTCCCCGCCGCCGACGATCACGACGTGCTTGCCGGCGGCCGACAGCGGCGATACCTCCAGATCCCCCTCACACACCCGATTGGCCAGCGGCAGGTATTCCATCGCCTGGTGTATCCCGTTCAACGCACGGCCCGGCACGTCAAGTTCCCGCCACGCCGTCGCACCCGTGGCGATCACCACCGCGTCGTACCGGGACCGCAGCTCCGCCGCCGGAACGTCCCGGCCGACCGCCGTCGACGTACGGAACTTCGTCCCCTCGGCCCGCATCTGCTCGATCCGCCGCTCCAGGTGCCGTTTCTCCATCTTGAACTCGGGGATGCCGTACCGCATCAGCCCGCCGATCCGGTCGTCCTTCTCGTACACCGCCACCGTGTGTCCCGTCCGGGTCAGCTGCTGTGCCGCGGCCAGCCCGGTGGGCCCGGAGCCGATGACGGCGACCGTCTTCCCGGACAGCCGCTCGGGCGGGCGGGGCGGCGTGAAACCCTCCTCCCACGCCCGGTCGGCGATCGCGCACTCGACGTTCTTGATGGTGACGGCCGGCTGGTTGATCGCCAGCACGCACCCCGCCTCGCACGGCGCCGGACACAGCCGCCCGGTGAACTCCGGGAAGTTGTTGGTGGCGTGCAGCCGGTCGCTCGCCGACCGCCAGTCCTCCCGCGCGACCAGGTCGTTCCACTCGGGGATGAGATTGCCCAGCGGGCAGGCCTGGTGGCAGAACGGGATGCCACAGTCCATGCAGCGGTCGGCCTGCTTGCTGATGATGGGCAGCAGCGCGCCCGGGACGTACACCTCGTCCCAGTCCCGCACCCGCTGCCCGACGGGCCGCCGCGGCCACTCCTGGCGCGGCGTGGTCATGAACCCCTTGGGATCGGCCATGGCGTCTTCCTCGCGTACGGGCACCGGAGGCACCGGGTGTACGAAGGGCCGTGCGTCTTCGGGCGGCACTCTTCCGGCCACGATACGTCTCCGCCGACGCCCGCGCAGGGTGGGGGACAGCGCTTTCTCCCGGGGGCGCGACGCCGGTGCGGTGCGCGGCGGTGCGGGCGGTGACGTGCGGGCGGTGGGGTGCGCGGCGGTGCGATGCGGGGCGGGGAGGCTCAGGCGAGAGCCACTATGTAGACCAGGGACGCCGCGGCGGAGGCGACCGTCCGGACGTGGTTCCAGAACGTCCACTCGCGCACATACGCCGACCAGTACACCGCGGCCTCCGGCGCCCCCGGCGTGAGCCGGGCCAGGCGGTCGTTGCGGGGCACGTTCGCCACGACCGTCAGCCCGAACGAGCCGACCAGGTACAGCACGCTTCCCAGCAGCAGCTCCACCTTCCCCTCCTCCGGCCACACCACGAACGTCACCACCGCGATCAGCGCGCTCGTCGCCGCCGATCCGGCGAACAAGGTCATGAAGGCCGGCCGTACCGCCGCGACGTTGATCGCGTTCATCGCCGCCACACCCTGCGCGGGCGGCAGCGCCGCGAGCCCCCGCATCACGAAGGTCGAGAACCCGCAGAAGACACCCGCCACCAGCCCCGTTCCGAGAACGCCCAGCACGACCAGCACGAAGAACGGCCCGCCGATCATCCCCACACCCCCATCCCGTCCCACCGGGACCGCCGCCCGGCACCGACATCACCTTCACGCGCCGGCGCACCCCGTGCACCTAGCCACACGTTCTGGCCGCTGTCGCACGAGCCCCAGTGGCACCGCCACCGCACATGCCCCAGCCGAGATCCGCTCCACTCACACCCCGGGCGCGTGCTCGCTCATGCATACCCCGGCCAGCCACCCCGTCCGTGTCACCCCCCACACCCCTCCTCAACCCACGTCCTCCTCCCCATCCCCCTGCCACGCCCGCAGCACGCTCTCCACGGTCCCCGCGATCCGGCGCCGCGCCTCGTAGCGCGGTACCCCGCTCATCAAAAGCTGGTCGTACGCCGTGTCCCCATGCCGTACGCCCGCCACGACCGCCGAGATCACCGCCCCTTCGGTCAGCGCCCGCCCGGCCGCGCTGCGACCCACCCGCCCACTGCCCCGCACCGACGCGTGGGCCGCTATGGCGCGGGCCCGCTCGGCCGGGCAACCGGGGAACAGCCGAAGGATCTCGGCCGCGAACGACGCCGCGAACCGTTCGTCCTCCGCCGCCCGGCGCCGCGCGTCCCGCGCCCGCCGTCGACGCCGGGCCTCCGCGTCCGCCAGACAGCGGATCTCGGCCCGAGCCAGCGCGGCCTCCTCCACGAGCACACCCTGACGTTCGTAGCGGCTCTTGCGCCGGTTGAACCGCACGACCACCACCGACAGCGTGCTCTCCTCCCGCGACCCGCGGGTCAGGGCCGTGTCGCCGCGCGGCAGGAACACCAGGTGGCCGAGGTCGGCGCAGTCCAGGCAGCGCGGCGCCCCGTCCTCCAGCACCAGCAGCGACAGCGGACCACGCCGGCAACCAGCACACCGCCTGGGCTTCAGCGGCTGGATGACGACAAGCCGACCGGGGGAGTGGGGAGTTGCGGGAAGCGCCATACGCGGTACTTTCCCCGTCACCGCCCACGCCTCCCACGCCCGCCCTCGCCGCTTCCCCGTCCGCCAGTTCCCTTCCCCCGACCCTCCTCCTGCGCCACCTCCCGTATGTCCCCGTAGGCCCTCCTCCTTCTTCTTCTTCTTCTTCCGCCCGCCGCAACCACCCCTCCTCCCGTCGCGAGAACCCGCCCCGCGTCGAGTACGCCCCCACCCCCCTCGGTCGCACCCTGATCCCCCTCCTCTCCTCGACGCCATCCGCGCCTGGAGCGAAACCCACCTCGCCGCCCTGCTCGCGGCACGCCGCGCGGCCGGACAGCCCGCCTGACGCCGGCACCCGAGCCACTCCTGTCCGCCGCCCGGCATCATGGGGCTGTGCGACTGGAAGCGATCACCTGGGAGCGGCTGGCCGAGCGGCTCGCCGACCGGCTGGCCGGTGCGGAGCCGGCCGACGGCGCGGCCTGGCAGCGTGTCGGCTTCGACGGGGCTCCGGCCGCCCGTCCGGGAGACCTCGCCGCGCGTGTCGGCGAGGCGCTGCGGGTGCGCGGCAGGCCCTCGCTCGTGGTCAGCTCGGAAGGCTTCCTGCGCCCCGCCTCGCTCCGTCTGGAGCACGGGCGGCGGGACGCGGAGTCGTACTACAACGGATGGTTCGACACGGGCGCCCTGTGGCGGGAGGTCTTCGGGCCGCTCGACCCCGGAGGCAGCGGGCGGATCCTGCCGGACCTGTGGGATCCGGCCACGGACCGGGCCACCCGCAGCCCCTACGTCCAACTCCCGCCCGGTGGGATCCTGTTGCTCCACGGTCCCCTCCTGCTGCGTCACTGGTTCCCTTTTGATCTGTCAGTGCACCTCTTCCTCTCCCCAGGCGCCCTCCGCCGCCGTACACCCGAGGCCGACCACTGGACCCTCCCCGCCTTCGAGCGCTACGAGGCCGAGACCGACCCGGCCGGGACGGCGGACGTCCTGGTGCGAGCCGACGACCCGCGCCACCCCGCCTGGAGCGGCTGATCCGCGAGCGCCGCCCGCAGATCCAGCCGCTGGGCCACCTTCGGCCCCTCGACGATTGCCTCCGCCCCCGACTGGGCGGCAAGAACTTGGTCGTGACCTTCTCACCCTGACCGGCCGCAGCCGCCGTACTCTCGGCCCCACGCGAACCGGCACCCCGCGGTCCGGTCCCCGCAGTTCCGGTCCCCGCGGCCCCGGTCCTCCGAGGGCCCCGCTGCTCAGAGCCAGCCGTTGCGCCGGAAGCCCCGGTACACCGCCAGACAGGCCCCCGCCGTCACGGCCATGATCAGTGGATAGCCGAACCGCCAGTGCAGCTCCGGCATGTGCTCGAAGTTCATGCCGTACACCCCGCAGACCATCGTCGGCACGGCGATCACCGCGGCCCAGGCCGTGATCTTCCGCATGTCCTCGTTCTGCGCCACCGTCACCTGTGCGAGATGCGCCTGCAGGATCGAGTTGAGCAACTCGTCGAACGCGGCGATCTGTTCCTTGGCCCGGATCAAGTGGTCGAGCACATCCCGGAAGTAGGTCTGTATCTCCGGGGCGACGACCCGTATCGGCCGGGTCGCCAGCTCCTCCACCGGGCGGCCCAATGGCACCACCGCCCGCTTCAGCTCCAGCAGTTCACGCTTCATCTGGTAGATGCGGCCCGCGTCCAGACGCGCGCCGTTCTCCGAGAACACGTCCGTCTCGACCTGGTCGATGTCGGCCTGCACCGCGTCCGTCACGCTGAGGTAGTCGTCGACCACATGGTCGGCGATCGCGTGCAGCACCGCCGCCGGCCCCTTGGCCAGTTGGTGCGGGTCCGCCTCCAACTCCTCGCGCAGCGGCCCCAATGAGCCGTGCCGGCCGTGCCGCACCGTGATGACGAAGTCCTCGCCGATGAACACCATGATCTCGCCGGTGTCCACCACCTCGCTGGTCGCCGTCAGCTGCTCGTGCTCCACGTAGCAGACGGTCTTGAACACCGCGAAGAGCGTGTCCCCGTAGTGCTCCAGCTTCGGCCGCTGGTGGGCCTCGACCGCGTCCTCCACCGCCAGCGGATGCAGGTCGAACAGCTCGGCGATGCCGGTGAACTCACGGTCCGTCGGCTCGTGCAGCCCGAGCCAGACGAAGCCCTCGCCGGTCTTGCGCACCAGCCGTACGGCATCCACCAGGTCGGCGCAGCCGGGCACGCGCACGCCGTCCTGGTACGTCACGCAGTTCACCACCGACGAGCCCAGCGGCGACCTGGCGGGATGGCTCAGGTCCACGCGCGGCCGGCGCCGGGCCAACCGCGCCACCTTGCGCAGGCCGCCGACCCTGCTCAGCCCCGTGACCTTCCGCAGATTCCCTGCCATGGACATCTGGATCTCCTTGTGTGGATCTCCTCGCGTGACGCTTTCGCGCCTTGCCCGGCAAGTGTGCCAGTCCCGGGCGAAGCGCGGGCAAGCCTGTGGGAACAGGGAGTTCCGCTTTGTTCCCGCCTGTGGATGACGGGGCGACCGAGCCGGACCGGCCGGCTGACTGGGAGGATCGGAGTATGGCGAGCTCCGACGGATACCTCCTGGACAACCAGCAGAACGAGGCGGGTGAACGCTTCGACGCCTTCACCGCGCTCTTCGACCCCACGACCTTCCGGCACCTCGAAGGACTCGGTATCGGTCCAGGCCGGCGCTGCTGGGAAGTGGGGGCGGGCGGCCCCTCCGTGGTGTCCTGGCTCGCCGAGAAGGCGGGGCCGTCCGGTCAGGTCGTCGCCACCGACATCGACACCTCCCGGCTCACCGTCCCGGCCCGCCCGCCGGTGGAGATCCGCGTCCACGACGTGGGCGCCGAGGAGCCGCCGGGAGAGGGCTTCGACCTGGTCCACGCCCGGCTCGTCCTCGTGCACGTACCCGACCGGGAACGGGCGCTGCGGAACATGATCAAAGCCCTGCGGCCCGGCGGACGCCTGCTGATCGAGGACGCCGACCCCGCCCTCCAGCCTCTGAGCTGCCCCGACGAGTACGGCCCCGAGCAGCGGCTCGCCAACCGGCTGCGCCAAGGCTTCCGCAAGCTGCTCGCCGACCGCGGCGCCGACCTGTCCTACGGCCGTAAACTCCCGCGGCTGCTGCGCGAGGCGGGACTGCACGAGGTGGAGGCCGACGCGTACTTCCCCGTGGCCTCGCCCGCCTGCACCGCCCTGGAGGCCGCGACCGTCCGTCAGATCCGTCACCGGCTCGTCGCCGCGGGCCTGGCCACCGACGCGGAGATCGACCAGCACCTGGCCAACGTGGAGACCGGCACGATGGACCTGACCACCGCGCCGATGATCTCGGCGTGGGGACGCAAGGGGTAGCCGGCGGCAGCGGGGCACCCGGGGCTGCCGGACCGTTTCAGCATCCCGTGGGCCCACGCGCCCGCAGCCACCGCCGGCAGGGCCCTGAAGCCGGGCGGAGGCTGAGATCGAGCCATCGTCCGCAGGCCCCCGACACCTGGCAGAGGCCGAGATCGGACCATCGTCCGCAGACGCCACCGATACCTGGCAGAGGCCGGCATGTCCCCGGCCGTCTAACCGTCGTCGCCCGGATGCGGTGGTCTGCCGCCCACCCGTCCCACCGCCACCGCACCCGCCCGGCAGCCCCGTGCCGCCGCTTCCTCCGGTGCCGCGCCGGCGAGCAGGGCGGCCAGGAACGCGCCGGTGAAGGCGTCACCCGCGCCCGTGGTGTCCCGGGGCTCCGCCGGCACGGCCGGAACCCGGGCCGGCGCGGCGCCGGAACGGGCCACGAGGGCTCCGTCCGCACCCGCCTTGGCCACCACCAGCGGTACGAGACGGCTCAGCTTCGCCGCCGCGTCCGCCGGGTCCGGCAGCCCCGTCAGCAGACATGCCTCGTCCCGGCTGGGCAGTAGTACGTCCAGCCCATCGGCGAACGCGAGGAAGCGGTCCACCCCCAGCTCGATCAGGAAGCCGGCCGAGGCCGGGTCCAGGCTGACCGGCACACCACGCGCGCGTGCCGCCGCGAGCGCCGTTTCCGCGAGCGACCGGCTCGACTCCGTGAACAGCAGATAGCCCGACAGGTGCAGCCGGGCCACCCCGTCGAGCAGCGCGTCCGACCAGTCGGCGGGGCCGAGCCGCAGGGATGCCCCGCTGTCCGTCAGGAACGTCCGCTCGGCCTCCGCACCCGTGTCGACGAGGCAGATCACGGTCCCGGTCGCTGCCCCCCGGTCCACCACGAGCCGGGGCCGCACCCCGGCCGCGACCAGTTCGCGCTGGTGCCACGCGGCGGCGTCCGCGCCCACCCGCCCCAGCAGTCGTACGTCCGCGCAGCCCGCGTGGGCGGCCCAGCAGGCCACATTGGCGCCCGCGCCGCCCGGCAGCCTCCGGATCACGGCGGACGTGTCGGTGCCGGCCGCGAGCGGCCCCCGATGCCGGGCGATGACGTCCGTGACCACGTCGCCGACGACCAGCAGCGCGCCGTTCCCGCCCGAGGTCACCCCCGGGTCCACGCCGAGGCGATCCGCGCCGCGAGCCGGACGTTGCCGCGTACCGCCGCCAGGTTGGCGCTCAGCGAGGCACCGTCCGTGTGCCGGACCAGGTGGTCCAGCAGGAACGGGGTCACCGCCTGCCCGGTGACACCCTGCTCCGCGCAGGCGCGCAGCGCGTCGGCGAGCACACGCGCGTGCAGCTCGGGATCGAGCTGTTCCGCCTCCGGGACGGGGTTGGCGACGATCAGCGCCGACTCCGGCGCGTCCAGCGCGTCCTGGGCGCGCATGACGGCGGCGACCTGCTCCGGGGTGTCCAGCGTCCAGTCGACCCGATGTCCCGAGTCCGACAGATAGAAGCCGGGGAACCGGTCCGTGCCGTACCCGGCGACGGCCACGCCCAGTGTCTCCAGCCGCTGCAGCGTCGCCGGTACGTCCAGGATCGACTTCACGCCCGCGCACACCACCGTGATCCGGGTCCGCGCCAGCAGCCCGAGGTCGGCCGACTCGTCCTGGGTCACGGTCCACTCCCGGTGCACCCCGCCCAGCCCACCGGTGGCGAACACCCGCACCCCCGCGAGGGAGGCCAGCTGCGCCGTCGCCGACACGGTGGTCGCCCCACTCGCCCCCGACGCCACGGCGAGCGGCAGGTCACGATGGCCCAGCTTGCGGATGCCGCCCTCGTTCGCGACCCGCTCCAGCTGATCCTTGTCCAGGCCGACCCGGGGCCGCCCGTCGAGCACGGCGATGGTCGCCGGCACGGCGCCCTCCCGCCGCACCGCTTCCTCCAGCTCCAGCGCCACCTCCATGTTGCGCGGACGAGGCAGGCCGTGCGCGATGATCGTGGACTCCAGAGCCACCACCGGCCGCCGCGCTTCGATCGCCTCCCGGACTTCTTCCGACACCACCAGCACCACGTGCCCGCCTCCTGTCCGTCGGTCCTTCCTAGTCTCTGGCGGTCGCCGGGCACGGATAAACGCTTGTGACCCGTCGTGGGGGCCAGCAGCCTGGTGCACATGAGGAACAACACCACGCGCCTCGACCACGTCGTCCTGTGGGTGGCCGACCCGGTCGCCGCGGCCGCCTTCTACGAGACGGCCGTCGGCCTGGCACCGGTCAGGGTCGCCGAGTTCGCGGAGGGCAAGGTGGCCTTCCCCTCCGTACGCGTCAACGAGGACACCATCCTTGACCTCGCCCCGCACGACTTCGCCGACCGGATGAGGATGCTGCCCGGCTCCGCCGACAGCGCGGGCCACCCCGTCAACCACGTCTGCCTGTCGCTGCCGGCCGAGGCCTTCGACGCCCTGCGGGCCCGCCTGCAGGAGCACGGTGTCCCCGTGTCGGACATCGACCACGGCTTGTCCGGCGCCCGCGGCGACGCCACGCGCAGCTTCTACTTCCGCGACCCGGACGGCAACATCTTCGAGGCCCGGCACTACGACGACTAGCCGCGCCCCGGACCGGTCAGAACAGCGGCTCCGGCAGCACACCCTCCAGGGCGAGCAGCTTCCGCTTGGTCTCCAGGC
This sequence comes from Streptomyces sp. NPDC017676, assembly GCF_044329325.1. Classification (NCBI taxonomy): domain Bacteria; kingdom Bacillati; phylum Actinomycetota; class Actinomycetes; order Kitasatosporales; family Streptomycetaceae; genus Streptomyces; species Streptomyces sp. NPDC017676. Next base: position 222,198 of record NZ_JBIRJA010000007.1, read on the forward strand.
CGCCCCCGAATCCGCCGAGGCCGCCACCGCTCTCCACCACCCGGTGGCACGGCACGACCACCGGCAGCGGATTGGCGCCCATCGCCGCGCCGACCGCCTGTGCCCCGCCGGGCTGGCCGACCCGGCCCGCCAGGTCGCCGTACCCCACCACGGTGCCGTACGGCACACCGGAGGCCAGCTCGCGCAGGACCTGCCGGTTGAAACCGGAGATCAGCGACCAGTCCAGCGGCAGGTCGAAGTCGTGCCGCCGGCCCGCGAAGTACGCCCGCAGCTGGCGTATCGCCTCGGCGAGCAGCGGCGAGTCCGGATCCTCCACGGGATCGGCACCCAGCCGTGCGGCCAGTCGCTCCAGCGCCCGATCGCGCACCGCGTCCGAGGCGTGGAAGACGACGTTGACCAGACCGTCGCGGGTAGCCGCCAGCATCAGCGGGCCGATGTCCGTCCCGACGACGGCCCACACGAGCCGTTGCTCATCCTGCCCAGGGCTGTCCATGCGCCTACCGTACGACCCGCCACTGACAACCCCCGCCCGGCTCAGTCCGAACCGAGCGCCGCCCGCACCACGTCGGGCTTGTTGGTGATGATCCCGTCGACCCCGTAGCCGGCGACTTCGCGGGCGGTGGCCGCGTCGTCCACCGTCCAGGCGAAGAGATCCAGCGACCGGCCGTGCGGTCCGCTCAAGGCGTGCACGGAGGCGACGTACCCCCGGGAGAGGGACCCGTACGAGGGATTGATCAGATCCGTGAAGCGCGTGAACCGAGGCAGCTCGGCCACGGTGGGCGTACCGAGGTAGCCGGTGACGACCGCCGGCTTCAGCTCGTGCACGGTCCGCACGCTGTCGGCGCTGAAGCTCTGCACGATCAGCCGTCCCAGGTGCCTGCCGTCCAGCCAGCCCTCGTTGCCGAGGAGCTTCAGCGTCTGCTGCTCGATGCCCGGGTACAGCTCCGGATTCTTGATCTCCAGGACAAGTTTCTCGTGGTTGCGCTCGATCCGGCGCATGTACTCCTTCAGGGTCGGCACGCGCGCGCCCGCGTAGACGGGGGAGAACCAGCTCCCCGCGTCCAGCCGGGCGACCTCGGCTGCGGTGAAGTCCCGCACCCTCCACGGCGCCCGGTCGGGGAAGACCTCCTCCGCGTCCGTGGTGCGCTCCAGCGTCTCGTCGTGCAGGACGATCAGCTGGCCGTCCTTGGTGCGCTGGACGTCGTTCTCGACCCAGGAGAATCCCAGTTCGGCGGCCTTGTCGACGGCGGCCAGCGTGTTCTCGGGTGCGTAGGTGGAGGCGCCCCGGTGGGCGATCACCGTGGGCACGCCGTGCTCGCCCGCCCGGGCATCGGACGTGGGGCTCAGCAGGGCGGCCACCGTCCCCAGGGCCGCGGCGACCGGGGCGGCGACTACGCGCGCGTGCATGCGTACTCCTCGCATCGAGCGGATACCGACAGCAACAGACTGACAGCACTGAGTCAACGGCACTCGGCGCACGACGGCCACACGTTGAACGGAGTTGTCCAAGTCCGCACACCGGTGCCGCACAACTGCGGCAAGGCCGTGTTTCTTTGCCGGAAAATCGTTCGACCATTCCGATGGGGGTCATACTCTCTGCGACAACCCTGACCGCCCGTGCGGTCCTGGGACGGGGGAGTATTCGGGTTCTCCGGGACACAAGAAGGCGGGAAGGGCAGCCGCGGATGCAAGGCACGGTCGACGGATTCAGCTACGGGGCCGTCACCCCGTTGGTGGCCTACCTGATGGCGTGCCTCGGCGGCGCCCTCGGCCTGCGCTGCACCACACGGTCCCTGCTGGTCACGCACGCACGGCGGCCCGCCTGGCTGGCCCTCGGCTCGGCGGCGATCGGCTCCGGCATCTGGACCATGCACTTCGTCGCCATGATGGGCTTCAGCATCAAGGAGGCACCGCTCCACTACGATCAGGCGATCACCTACGCGAGCCTCGCCCTCGCCATCGTGATGGTCGGCGTCGGGATCTTCATCGTCGGCTACCGGGGCGCCACCGGCACCCCCCTCTTCACCGGCGGCACGATCACCGGTCTGGGCGTCGCCTCGATGCACTACCTCGGCATGGCAGGCGTCCGCTTCCACGGCCGGTTCACCTACAACACGTTCACCGTCGCCGCCTCCGTCGTCATAGCGGTCGTGGCCGCCACCGCCGCCCTGTGGGCGGCCGGACAGGTGCGGGGCTTCCTGTGGAGCGTCGGCGCGAGCCTCGTCATGGGTCTCGCGGTCAGCGGCATGCACTACACCGGCATGGCCGCCCTGAGCGTCCACCTCGACGGCGCCTCCCACACCGCCGGGGGCGCGCCCACCGCGTCCGTGCTGGCGCCGATGCTGATCGGCCCGCTCGCCTTCCTGCTGCTCGCGGGCGTCGTCGTGATCTTCGACCCGCTGATGGTCATGGGCCGGCCCGACTGGCGGCCCGTCGAGCAGAAACCGGGCGTCCCGGCCGCCGCCGTCGCCCCCCACACCGAACGCCGCCCCACCGTCCACGACGGGCGCCGGCCCGTGCGCCGAACCGAGCACCACGCCTCCCGCACCCCGCAGAACCGCTGATCGGAGCCCGTTGTCAGTGCGGGGTCGTACGGTTGATGTCATGCGGCCCGTTTCCCACATCGAACGCACGGTGGCGCCCTTCGAGGTCGTCAGCCCCTACCAGCCCAGCGGAGACCAGCCGGCGGCCATCGCCGAGCTGGCCAAGCGCATCGAGGCCGGTGAGAAGGACGTCGTCCTCCTGGGCGCGACCGGCACCGGCAAGTCCGCCACCACCGCGTGGATGATCGAGAAGCTCCAGCGCCCCACCCTCGTGATGGCGCCGAACAAGACGCTGGCCGCCCAGCTGGCCAACGAGTTCCGCGAGCTGCTGCCGAACAACGCCGTCGAGTACTTCGTCTCGTACTACGACTACTACCAGCCCGAGGCCTACGTCCCGCAGTCGGACACCTACATCGAGAAGGACTCCTCGATCAACGAGGAGGTCGAGCGCCTGCGCCACTCGGCCACCAACTCGCTGCTCACCCGCCGCGACGTCATCGTGGTCGCCTCGGTGTCCTGCATCTACGGCCTCGGCACTCCGCAGGAGTACGTGGACCGCATGGTCACCCTCAGAGTCGGCGACGAGATCGACCGGGACGAGCTGCTGCGCCGCTTCGTCGACATCCAGTACACGCGCAACGACATGGCGTTCACCCGCGGCACCTTCCGGGTCCGCGGTGACACCATCGAGATCTTCCCGGTCTACGAGGAGCTGGCCGTCCGCATCGAGATGTTCGGTGACGAGATCGAGGCGCTGTCCACGCTGCACCCGCTCACCGGCGAGATCATCAGTGACGACCAGCAGCTCTACGTCTTCCCCGCCTCCCACTACGTCGCCGGCCCCGAGCGCATGGAGCGGGCCATCAACGACATAGAGAAGGAGCTGGGGGAACGGCTGGCCGAGCTGGAGAAGCAGGGCAAGCTCCTGGAGGCCCAGCGCCTGCGGATGCGCACCACGTACGACATCGAGATGCTCCGCCAGATCGGCACCTGCTCCGGCGTGGAGAACTACTCGATGCACTTCGACGGCCGCTTGCCGGGCTCCCCGCCCAACACGCTGCTGGACTACTTCCCGGACGACTTCCTGCTCGTCATCGACGAGTCGCACGTCACCGTCCCGCAGATCGGCGCGATGTACGAGGGTGACGCCTCCCGCAAGCGCACCCTCGTGGACCACGGCTTCCGCCTGCCCTCCGCCCTGGACAACCGGCCGCTGAAGTGGGAGGAGTTCCAGGAGCGCATCGGGCAGACCGTCTACCTGTCGGCCACCCCGGGCCCCTACGAGCTGTCGCGCTCGGACGGCTTCGTGGAGCAGATCATCCGCCCGACCGGCCTGGTCGACCCGGAGGTCGTGGTCAAGCCCACCGAGGGTCAGATCGACGACCTGGTGCACGAGATCCGCAAGCGCACCGAGAAGGACGAGCGGGTCCTCGTCACCACGCTGACCAAGAAGATGGCCGAGGACCTCACCGACTACTTCCTGGAACTCGGCATCCAGGTGCGCTACCTGCACAGCGACGTCGACACCCTGCGCCGCGTCGAGCTGCTGCGCGAACTGCGTTCCGGTGAGTACGACGTCCTGGTCGGCATCAACCTGCTCCGTGAGGGCCTCGACCTGCCCGAGGTGTCCTTGGTGGCGATCCTGGACGCCGACAAGGAGGGCTTCCTCCGTTCGGGTACCTCGCTGATCCAGACCATCGGCCGAGCGGCGCGCAACGTCTCCGGCCAGGTCCACATGTACGCCGACAAGATCACCCCGGCGATGGAGAAGGCCATCGAGGAGACCAACCGCCGCCGGGAGAAGCAGATCGCCTACAACAAGGCGAACGGCATCGACCCGCAGCCGCTGCGCAAGAAGATCAACGACATCGTCGCCCAGATCGCCCGCGAGGAGGTCGACACGGAGCAGCTCCTCGGCTCCGGGTACCGCAAGACGAAGGACGGCAAGGGAGCGAAGGCCCCCGTTCCGGCGCTCGGCGACAAGGCGGCCAAGGGCGCGAAGGCCGGGAAGGCCGCCAGGACGGCCAAGGGCAAGGCGGTGCCCACGGACCGTCCGGCCGCGGAACTGGCGGAGCAGATCGAGGAGATGACCGAGCGCATGCGTGCCGCCGCCGCCGAGCTGCAGTTCGAGATCGCGGCCCGGCTGCGCGACGAGGTCTCCGAGATGAAGAAGGAGCTGCGCCAGATGCGCGAGGCCGGCCTCGCCTGAGTCTTTGCCCGCTACCGTCCCTCGGCCCGACGCCAAGTGTTGCAACCCCGACACAAAGCCCGGGCCGGGGCTCGGCACTGTCCGTGGCCCTGCGTAGGGTTCTGAACAACCGCGCGGTGCGCAGCAACGGCTCGGCGCGGCAACAGGGGACCGTCGAGAGGGGATTCAGCCGTGTCCGTCAACTTGTCCAAGGGTCAGGCCATCAGCCTGGAGAAGAAGGACGGGGCCACCCTGACGGCGGTCCGCATGGGCCTCGGATGGCAGGCGGCCAAGCGGCGCGGCCTGTTCGGCTCCCGCACCCGCGAGATCGACCTGGACGCCTCGGCGGTCCTCTTCGCCGGTGCGGAACCCAAGGACGTCGTCTTCTTCCGCCACCTGGTCAGCGACGACGGTTCCGTGCGCCACACCGGTGACAACCTCGTCGGCGGCGCCGGCCAGGGCGGGGACGACGAGGCCATCCTGGTGGACCTGCAGCGCGTCCCGGTCCACATCGACCAGATCGTCTTCACGGTCAACTCCTTCACCGGCCAGACCTTCCAGGAGGTGCAGAACGCCTTCTGCCGGCTCGTGGACGAGACCAACGGCCAGGAACTCGCCCGCTACACCCTGGCCGGGGGCGGCGAGTACACCGCCCAGATCATGGCCAAGGTGCACCGGGCCGGCTCCGGCTGGACGATGACGGCCATCGGCGCCCCGGCCAGGGGCCGTACCTTCCAGGATCTGATGCCGGCGATCCTGCCGCACCTTTAGGGCCCGTCCGGCAATTCGGCTCTGCCGCGCGATGCCGCCCCCGGAGCACGCCCCTGACGCCGCGCGGCCGCTCGCCGGGTGACCACGGGAATGTGACGGCAGGCGCCGGCACCCGACCGCCCGCTCACCCGGCGGCAGCACGACCGAACGACACGAGGGGGACGACGGCGATGGGGGCCGAGCTGGTGCGGGGGCAGAACCACCCGCTGTCCCAGGTCCGACTGGAGATCAGGATCTCGGCCGGAGTGCCGGTCCTCGCCGGAGCGACACTCGGCGACGAGCACGGCACGGTGCACGGCCGCAGGTGGGTGGCCCATCCCGGCGCCCCGGCCCTGCCCGGCGTCGAGGTGGCCCGGCAGGCCGCCGCCGAGCACCGCCTGGCCGTCGACCTGGCCGCCTTGCCCGACGCCGTGCACCGCGTGGACGTGTTCCTCGCCCTGCCCACCGGCACGGCAGGTCCCCTCGGTTTTGGTGCCGTCCCGGCCCCGCACACCACGGTGAGCGGCCACGACGGCACCGAACTGGCCTGTTACACCCTCACCGGCCTGGACACCGAGACGGCCGTGATCGCCCTGGAGCTGTACCGCAGGCAGGGCGCCTGGAAAGTACGCGCGATGGGCCAGGGCTATGCGAATGGCCTGCCCACCCTCCTCGCCGACCGGGGGCTGCCCGACGCGGACGACCTCGCGACCGCCATCCAGGAGGCCGTGGCCCAGAGTCTGCCCGGTACGACACCCGCACCGCCGACCGATGGCGATCCCCGCACCACCTCCGGTTCGGCACCGCAGACCTCGCCCACCCATCAAGGGGCGTCGACTCCTCATCCGGCCACCCTTTCGCCGCCCGCGTCGGCTTCTCAGCCCGCCACGGCTTCCCCGTCCGCGTCGGCTTCTCCGCCCACTACGGTTTCCCCGTCCGCGTCGGCCGCTCATCCCGCCACCGCATCCCAGTCGTCCGCTTCCGGGCCGGCTGAGGCGCCGCGTTCGTGCGAGCCGCAGAGCCCTGACGAGGATGGCGGCCCCGGTCCCCACCAGCCCCACGGCCCGGTCGACTACATCCACCCGCGCCGAACCCGCGGCCTTCCTCCCCCGCCCCCGGCCCCCTCGGTCGCCGACGCACAGCCCGCTCGGCCCGTTGCCGGAGACGCCGTGGGCTGGTCGATGGAGGAACGGCTGTACAACCAGGTCTGGGGCATGTTCGAGGACCTCGCCCGAACCACGGCCGCCTACCGGAGCGCCATCGACTTCGCCGACTCCCGCCTGGAGAAGGAACTGGACCAGGCCCTCGCCGACCCCCGCACGCGGCTGGGCGCGGCGGGCGATGCCGCGCGCGAGGCGGCCCACGCTCGCCGCACCCAGCTCGCCGACCAAGCGCGGGCAGCCTTCGATCGCGACCTCGCCCAGCTCATCGCCGAGGCCGAAGTGGTCGAACCCGCGCTCCCGCCCGCCTATGCCCGCTGGGACAGCCCCGTCTGGCAGGCCTACCGGGTCCCTGCCGAGCCGCCGATGGCGCTGCGGCTCGGTGATCTGCACCTGCCCGAAAGCGCGCCCTTGCGCATCCCCCTGCTGGTCAGGCTGCCGCTGGACAGGGGGTTGTGGATCGACAGCGGTCCGTCGGCGGCCGGCGCCGCTCAGCTGACGGACCCCGCCGAGCTGCGCCACCTGGCCATGTCCGTGGCCGCCACCCTGGCGGCGCGCCTGCTCGCCGTACACCCGGCGGGGGAGTTCGCCGTGCAGGTCATCGACCCTGCCGGTGCCGGGACCCGCGCGCTGCTGCCGCTGACCCGGGCCGGGGTTCTCGCGGCGCCGCCCGCGACCGGGGCGGCGGGTGTCTCGCGGACGTTGGAGGGGCTCACCCGGCGGGTCGACCTGCTGCAGATGGCGGTGCGCGGCGGCGCGGCCGAGTCGCTGCCGGCCGATGTGGACACCGCTCAGCAGCTCCTGATCGTCAACGACTTCCCGCACGGGTTCGACGACCGGTCGGTGACCCGGCTCCGCTACCTCGCCGATGAGGGTCCGGCCGTCGGCGTACACCTGCTGCTCGTCGCCGACCGCGAGGAGGCCACCGCCTACGGCCCCTTGCTCGATCCGCTGTGGCGTTCACTGCTGCGACTCACGCCGCTGCCCGACGACCACATCGCCGATCCGTGGATCGGTCACGCCTGGACGTACGAACCCTCGCTGGCCCCGGCCGCCGACTGGGTCGTGGGCGACGTGCTCTCCGAGGTGGCCAGAGCTCGTACCAAGTGATAGTAAAGGCCATCTGACCAGCGAACTTGGCACTCACTTTACTAATCGCTTTACCGTTACTTGGTGATTGGGGTACAGTCTTCCGTACGGAGGGGAGTACTCCCTGACTGCGGCGCACCCGTCAGTACGGACCGGCTCAGGTCCCGGGGCGTCGGCCCATCACGGGTGGAAGAGACCTCCGGCAGCGACAACGCTGATGTGTTTGCCGTCACGTAATGCCGGAGGTGCAGTGGAAGTCTCCATGACCCTATGGGTCCTGACCATCGCGGGTCTCGCCGCTCTGATCGCGGTCGACTTCTTCATCGGTCGCAAGCCGCATGAGGTGTCGATCAAGGAAGCGGGCACCTGGACAGTCGTCTGGATCGCCCTGGCCGGTCTCTTCGGTCTCGGTCTGCTCGTCTTCGGTGGCGGGCAGCCGGCCGGTGAGTTCTTCGCGGGCTTCATCACCGAGAAGTCGCTGAGCGTGGACAATCTCTTCGTCTTCGTCCTGATCATGGCGAAGTTCGCGGTGCCCACGCAGTACCAGCAGCGCGTCCTGCTGGTTGGCGTTCTCATAGCCCTGGTCCTGCGGGCCGTCTTCATCGCCGCCGGTGCCGCGATCCTCGCCAGCTTCTCCTGGGTGTTCTACCTCTTCGGTGCCTTCCTGATCTGGACCGCCTGGAAGCTCATCCAGGAGGCCCGTACGGACGAGGCGGACGAGGAGTACGAGGAGAACAAGCTGCTGAAAGCCGCGGAACGCAAGTTCGGCGTGGCCGACCGGTACCACGGCACCAAGCTGTGGATCCAGCAGAACGGCAAGCGCGTCATGACCCCGATGCTGGTCGTGATGCTCGCCATCGGTACCACGGACGTGCTGTTCGCCCTGGACTCCATCCCCGCGATCTTCGGCCTGACCCAGGACCCGTACATCGTCTTCACGGCCAACGCGTTCGCCCTGATGGGGCTGCGTCAGCTGTACTTCCTCATCGGCGGACTGCTCAAGAAGCTGGTTCACCTGTCGTACGGGCTGTCGATCATCCTCGGCTTCATCGGCGTCAAGCTGGTGCTGCATGCCCTGCACGAGTCCGGTGTCCATGTGCCCGAGATCAGCATCCCGGTCTCGCTCGGCGTGATCTGCGCGGTCCTGGCCGTCACCACGATCACCAGCTTGCTGGCGTCCAAGAAGCAGGCAGCTGTCGAGGAGTCGCACGCCGAGGGCGAGAACGCTCGCAAGAGCAGCGTCGACGTCTGACCGGGGCGCGGCGGAAACCCGCGACCGCGCGTGGCCGCACAGCGAACGGAGGCATTGACCCTCGCCGGGAGTGCATGAGCTCTCGGCGAGGTCATCAGCCCTTCGGGGGTGTCATCGCCCCCTGGCGGCGTCTCGTAACGACGCGGGGGCCCGGTCCCACCGGCACCGGCCCCCGCACCGGAAAGGATGAGAGGTATCCGGAAAGAACGGAATGCGAACTCTGTACGCCTCTGCGACCATCGCCGCATGATCACTCGGTTCCGGTCGCTCACCCGACAATGGACGATCCTCGTGCCGGTGCTCGCGGTCGTCCTGCTGGTCCTCACCTGGGGCCGGGGCCTGCCCGGCGCGGTCGTCGGCCTGGTGACCCTCGTTCTCGCCGGTGCCGTCCTGGCGGCCGTGCACCATGCCGAGGTGATCGCCCACCGGGTCGGCGAGCCCTTCGGTTCCCTGGTGCTCGCCATCGCCGTCACGATCATCGAAGTGGCCCTGATCGTCACCCTCATGGTCGACGGCGGCGACAAGAGTGCCACCCTGGCCCGGGACACCGTCTTCGCCGCGGTCATGATCACCTGCAACGGCGTCGTCGGGATCTGCCTGCTCGTCGCATCCCTGCGACATGGCACGGCCGTCTTCAACCCCGAGGGCACCGGTGCGGCGCTGGCCACCGTGGCGACGCTCGCCACGCTCAGCCTGGTGCTGCCGACCTTCACCACCAGCAAGCCCGGACCCGAGTTCTCCACCATCCAGCTGACCTTCGCGGCCCTGTCCTCACTGATCCTGTACGGGCTGTTCGTGGCCACCCAGACCGTGCGCCACCGCGACTACTTCCTGCCGATCACCCGGCAGGGCGAGGTCATCACCGCCGAGGACCACGCCCGGCCCCCGTCCGCGCGCACCGCATGGACCAGCCTCGGTCTGCTCGGGCTGGCGCTGATCGGGGTGGTCGGCCTGGCCAAGGGCGTGTCGCCCACGATCGAGTCGGGTGTGGCGGCGGCGGGCCTGCATCACGCCGTCGTCGGTGTGATCATCGCCCTGCTCGTGCTGCTGCCCGAGACCATCGCCGCGCTGCGCTCCGCTCGCCGCGACCGGGTGCAGACCAGCCTCAACCTGGCGCTCGGCTCCGCGATGGCCAGCATCGGCCTGACCATCCCGGCCGTGGCGCTCGCGTCCGTGTGGCTGTCAGGGCCGCTCGTCCTCGGCCTCGGCCCGACCCACATGCTGCTGCTCGCACTGACCGTGGTGGTCAGTTCCCTGACCGTCGTGCCGGGCCGGGCCACACCCCTCCAAGGTGGCGTCCACCTGGTGCTCTTCGCCGCCTATCTGGAACTGGCGATCAACCCGTAGCGGGCGCAAGGTACCGCGATGCGCCCGTCAGCCCGTGACCGGCTCGACGGCCGGCACGGGCACCGGCCGCGTCTCCGGCAGCAAGGCGAAACAGACCAGGCTGATCAGGGCGATACCGGTCAGGTAGGCCCCCACGCCCCAGGGGACCCGTCCACCCTGCTCCGCGAGCGCCGTGGCGACGATCGGGGTGAGGGCGCCGCCGAAGACCCCGCCGAGGTTGTAGCCCACGGCGGCGCCCGTGCAGCGCACCCGAGCCTCGTACAGTTCTGGCAGGTACGCGGCGATCACCGCGAACATGGTGACGAAGGCGAGCAGGGCGCCCAGGATGGCGAGGAACATCAGCAGCGGCTGGCCGGTCGCCAGGAGGGCGACCATCGGGAGCATCCACAGGACGCAGGCCGCGCACCCCGTCAGACACAGCGGCCGGCGTCCGTACCGGTCACCGAAGAGCGCCACGACGGGCGTGAGCGCGCCCTTGACCAGCACCGCGCCCATGACGCACATCAGCATGACCGTACGGCTCACACCGAGCCGTTCCGTGGCGTACGCCAGCGACCACGTCGTCACCGCGTAGAACACCGCGTAACCGACCGCGAGCGCTCCGGCCGTCAGCAGCACCAGCCGCCCGTGATGCCGTACGACCTCGACAAGCGGCACGCGCGCGTGGTCGTCGATCTCCAGGAAGCGGGGACTCTCCCTGAGGGAGGAGCGCAGCCACAGACCGGCCAGCGCGAGGGCGCCGGCCGCCCAGAACGGCACACGCCATCCCCACCGGGCGAACTCCGCGTCGGACAGCCCTGCCGACAGCGCGAGCATCACCCCGTTGGCCAGGACGAAGCCGAGCGCCGGCCCGATCTGGGGGAAGCTCGACCACAGGGCACGCCGTCCGGCGGGAGCGTGTTCCGCGGTCAGCAGCACCGCCCCGCCCCACTCGCCGCCGAGCCCGAGCCCCTGCAGGAAGCGCAGCACGAGCAGCAGCACGGGCGCGGCCACGCCGATGGTGCCGTAGGACGGCACACAGCCCACCGCGACCGTCGAGGCACCGGTGAGCAGCAGCGAGAGGACGAGCACCGGACGCCGGCCGCGCCGGTCCCCGAGGTGCCCGAAGATCACCGAGCCCAGCGGCCGGGCCACGAACCCCACCCCGAAGGTCCCGAAGGCCGCGAGGGTCCCGGCGACCGGCGAGAACGTCGGGAAGAACAGCGGCCCCAGGACCAGAGCCGCCGCGGTCCCGTAGACGAAGAAGTCGTAGAACTCGATCGCTGTCCCGGCGAGCGAGGCTGCCGCGAGCCGCGGCATGGACGGGGTGCTTACGGCGCGTACATCGTGCATGTCGCGTCAACCACCCACCGTGATCATGGGTTACGGGGGCGCGCGGAGGTGATCAAGGGGCCTGGGTGCGCGCCGTGGTGACCGGCGTACGGGGCGGCTGTCCGCGCCGACCGGCGTGATAGACCGGGTGCGAGCAGCGGTCTTGGACGGACCGCCCCGAACGGACCGGAGGAACCGTGCCCCGCACCCTGGCCAACGCCCCGATCATGATCCTCAACGGGCCCAACCTGAACCTCCTCGGTCAGCGCCAGCCCGAGATCTACGGCCACGAGACGCTGGCCGACGTGGAGCAGCTGTGCGCCAAGGCGGCGGCCGCGCACGGTGGCACGGTGGACTTCCGGCAGTCCAACCATGAGGGGGAGCTGGTCGACTGGATCCATGAGGCGCGGCTGGGCCACTGCGGGATCGTCATCAACCCCGGCGCCTACTCGCACACGTCGGTCGCCATCCTGGACGCGCTCAACACCTGTGACGGCATGCCCGTGCTGGAGGTGCACATCTCCAACATCCACCGGCGGGAATCGTTCCGGCACCACTCCTACGTCTCGCTGCGCGCCGACGGCGTGATCGCGGGGTGCGGGGTGCAGGGCTATGTGTTCGGCGTGGAGCGGGTCGCGGCACTGGCCGGGGCGGCGCGAGCGGACGCCTGACCCGCGCGCGGGTCGGGCTGACACGTGACCCGCGCGCGGGACTACAGCCGGCCCGCCTCCACGATCCGCCGCAGGAAGCGCCGTGTGCGCTCCTGCCGCGGGTCGCCGAAGACCTGCTCGGCGGTGCCGCGCTCCAGCACGACCCCGCCGTCCAGGAAGCAGACCTGGTCGGCGACGTCCCGCGCGAAGCCCATCTCGTGCGTGGCCAGCACCATCGTCATGCCCTCGTCCTTCAGGCCGCGCACCACCTCCAGCACCTCGCCCACCAGCTCGGGGTCGAGCGCGGCCGTGATCTCGTCCAGCAGCAACAGCCGGGGCCGCACCGCGAGGGCCCGTACGATCGCCACGCGCTGCTGCTGACCGCCGCTGAGCCGGTCCGGGTATGCGTCGGCCTTGCCGCCCAGCCCGAGGCGCTCCAGCAGCTCCCTGGCCCGTTCCTCGGCCTCCGCGCGGGAGACGCCGTGCACCCGGCGCGGCGCGAGGGTGATGTTGTCCAGCACGGTCATGTGCGGGAAGAGGTTGTACGCCTGGAAGACGACGCCGATCCGGCGCCGTACCGCGTCCTGGTCCACGCGCGGGTCGGTGATCTCCTCGCCGTCCAGCCAGATGGCGCCGTCGTCGATCTCCTCCAGGAGGTTGGCGCAGCGCAGCAGCGTGGACTTGCCCGAGCCGGAGGCCCCGATCAGCGCGGTCACCGTGTGCGGGGCGACCTCCAGGCCGACGTCCCGCAGGACGACCGAGCCGCCGAAGGTCTTGCGCACGGACTCCATCCGCAGCACCGGCGCGCTGCTCACGGGCGTGTCGTCGGACGTGCTCACAGGGCTCCTCCCCGGGGCCTCACAGGGACCCTCCCTGGGCCCGCCGCCGGTCCATCCGGGCCGTCACCCAGTCGGTGAACCGGGTCATCGGGATGGTCAGCGCCACGAACACCAGCCCCGCGACGATGTACGGCGTGTAGTTCAGACTGCGGCCCACGATGATGTCGGCGGCCCGTACGGCGTCCACCGCACCCCCGATGGACACCAGACCGGTGTCCTTCTGCAACGACACCAGGTCGTTGAGCAGCGGCGGCACCTGGCGGCGCACCGCCTGCGGCAGGACGACGTGGCGCAGGGCCTGCCGGTTGGTGAGGCCCAGCGAGCGCGCCGCGGCACGCTGCGAGGGGTGGACCGACTCGATGCCGGCCCGGAACACCTCCGCCACGTACGCCGAGTACGTCAGCGTCAGCGCCGTACCGCCGAGCAGCACCGGGTCGACCGTCACGCCCTGCAGCCGCAGCGCCGGCACACCCAGGACCACGATCATCAGATTGATGATCAGCGGCAGACCGCGGAAGAAGTCGGTGTACGCCGCCGCCAGCACGCGCAGCGGGAAGAAGACCGGGCCGCGCAGGGTCCGCGCGACGGCGATCAGCATGCCCAGGACCAGGACGGCGACGCCACAGATCAGCAGCAGGCGGACGTTCAGCCACAGCCCTTCGAGAACCTTCGGGAACGCCTCGCGCGCGTAGTGCGCGCTGAAGAACGTCTCCTTGGTGCGCGGCCAGCCCGGCGCGTTGACGACGACCAGATAGAGCAGGGCGGCCGTGACGAGCGTCGAGAGGGCCGCGAGGGCCGTGGCGCGGCGGGCCCGCGCGCGTCTGTAGCGCTCGCGTGCCAGACGCCGCTCGGAGGGCGCGTAGCCGTCGCCCGGGACACCGTCGTCGGTGCCGACGGTCATGTCCCCCTTGTCGTCCGCCCCCTCCCCGGCCGACTCTCCCTCGGTGACCGTCACTTGAGCACCGGGGCGTCGACGGCGTCCGAGAGCCACTGCTTCTCGATCCGGGCCAGCGTGCCGTCCTTGCGGAGGGCGTCGACGGCGCCGCTCACGCACGAGGTCAGCGCACTGCCCTTGTCCAGCACGAGTCCGAACTGCTCGGGTGTGCCGGCCTGGTTCTCGAACTGGCCGACGATCCTGGCGTTCGTCACCTCGGCGGCCGTGATGTAGAACGCGGTCGGCAGGTCCGTGACGATGGCGTCGACCTGGCCGTTCTTCAGCGCGGACTTCGCCTGGTCGTTCTTGGCGTAGACGGCCGCGTCCTGTGCCGGCTTGACGACGTCGGTGATGTAGTCGAGGCTCGTCGTGCCGACCTGCGCGCCGAGCTTCAGCTTCTTCAGGTCCGCGATGCTCTTCGCCTCGGCGGCCTTGCCGCCCTTCAGGGCGACGACCGCCTGGCGCACGTCGTAGTAGCCGGAGGAGAAGTCCACGGCCTTCTTGCGCTCGGCGCTGATCGACACCTGGTTGATGTCGAAGTCGAACGTCTTCACTCCGGGCGCGAACGCCTTGTTGAAGGGCACGCTCTGCCAGACGACCGCGCTGTCGTCGTACCCCAGTTGCTTCGCCACGGCGTAGGCGACGGCCGACTCGAACCCCTTGCCGTTGGCGGGCTTGTCGTCCTTGAACCAGGGCTCGTACGCCGGTTCGTCCGTCGCGATCGTCAGCTTCCCGGCCGTCTTGGTGGCGAGCCGGCCCTTGGCGCAGCTCTTCGCTGCCGACCCGGACGGGGCGGCCGACGCCTTCTCCTCGGGCTGCGGAGCGCAGCCGACGGCGGTGGCGAGCAGGGCTACGGTGACGGCGGCGACCGCGCGGCGCAGGGCGCGAGGAGCAGGATGCATGGCGGGAGACTGGCAGCGAACGCGGCGTCTGTCCAGGTCACGGCGGTGGTTGTCCGCATGCTGGGAACGGGTGTTGCGGCCGTGTGAACGCGGCTGACCGCAGCCCACGTGGGCGGTCTTGGCCTGGGCCGCCGGCCGAGGGCGGGGTTGGAGACCGGCGGCCCCTACCGCTCAGGAGCCGTCATCCTGTGCGGGGCTCCTACAAGTTGACCGCGGTCGGCCGGTCTCCGGGAGTGCGCACGGGGGCCTGGTGCGTGCGAAAGGTTCACACGGGGCGCGCGGAGGGGTTGCGCACGCCGGGCGCGTGCACGGCACGCGCTCGGCGCATGCTCAACTGCCGTGCGTGGGGCGCGCGTACGGCCTGTACGCCGGAGCGCGCGCCCTGGGGCATGGGCCGGTCGGGGATGCGAGCCGGTCGGGGACATGGGCCGGTCGGCGCCCCGCTCACCACCCGCGCGCGTGCCACTCCGGCAGATGCGGCCGTTCCGCGCCCAGCGTGGTGTCGTTGCCGTGCCCCGGGTAGACCCACGTCTCGTCCGGCAGCACGTCGAAGAGCTTCGTCTCCACGTCGTGGATCAGGCTGGCGAACGCCTTCGGGTCCTTGCGCGTGTTGCCGACACCGCCGGGGAAGAGGCAGTCGCCGGTGAAGACGTGCGGATGGCCGTGCGGGTCGTCGTAGACCAGCGCGATCGATCCGGGCGTGTGCCCGACCAGGTGGCGCGCGGTGAGCTCCACGCGGCCCACCCTGATGACGTCGCCGTCGTCGACGAGGACGTCGGTGGGCACCGGGATGCCGGGGGCGTCGTCGCGGCCGGCGTACGTACGCGCGCGCGTGGCCGCGACGACCTCGGCGAGCGCCTGCCAGTGGTCGCCGTGCTGGTGCGTGGTGACGACGGACGCGATGCCGTCGTCACCGATCATGCCGAGGAGCGTCTCCGCCTCGTTGGCGGCGTCGATCAGGAGCTGCTCGTCGGTGGCACGGCAGCGCAGCAGATAGGCGTTGTTGTCCATCGGGCCGACCGCGATCTTGGTGATCATCAGGTCTTTCAGCTCGTGCACATCCGCCGGTCCGCCGACCCTGACCTCTCCGGAGTACGTCATGAAGGTCAGCCTATAGCGGGGGAGTGCTGGTGGACGGCCGGGTCGGGCCGCGCGCGGTCCGGCCTACAGCGCAGGCAGTTTCGGCAGCGTCCCGCCCCGCACCTCCAGGGCCGCCTCTTCGCGGCGCCCGGCGAGCCAGCCCACCAGGTCCGCCGGCCGGCCGGTGACCGTGATCCCGGGCTCGTCCGCCGCGCGCCCGGTCGTCCACGCGCGCGTGCCGTCCGTGATGCGGGTCGCCGGGACGTCCGGGAGCCCGGAGAAGCGCTCGGCGAGGAAGCCGGTCTCCCGTTCCAGGAACTCCGCCGGAAGATCCTCCAGCTCGTACCCGATCCCGAGGTCGACGTGGTGCAGTTCCACCTCCGCCCACCGGCGGAACGGCACCCGGGACGCGGAGTCGGTGACTCCGTTGCGCAGCTCCACCGTGCGCGTCCAGTCCGCGGGCGCCTCCCCGGCCGCCTGGAAGCGGGCCGCGCTCTTCCGGAAGTCGGCGACCTGGACCTCCATGGGGCGCGGGGCGTCCCGCTCGATGTCGGCGTCCCGCGCCTCGGCGCTCGCGTACATGGGACGGCCCTGGAGGACGTTCACGAGCGCGTCCGCGTTGCGGGCGAGATGGGCCAGGACGTGTCCGCGGCTCCAGCCCGGAAGCCGTGACGGCTTCGCGAGCGATGCGTTGTCCATTGCGGTGACCGCGGTGAGGAGCCGATCCGTCGCTTCCCGTACATAGGCCAGGTCATGAGCGTGATCCATCATGACGCCGACCCTAGTCCGGCCACACCTTCGGGTGAAGGTGATGAACCCCGCCCGCAAATCGAATGCACGTGCTATATGGTCGAGAGCGGCGTCGGGCATGCTGGATGGTCGGGGGTTGTTATGTAACCGGGCAATCCGACCGGCGTTGTCAGTGGCTCCCCCTAGTCTGAAGAAGCACGGGGGCCCCGCCCCTGTCACTTCTCTCAAGAAAGGTGCGGACCGGCGTGGCCGACCGTCTCATCGTCCGTGGCGCGCGCGAGCACAACCTGAAGAATGTCTCGCTCGACCTGCCTCGCGACTCGCTCATCGTCTTCACGGGCCTGTCCGGGTCGGGCAAGTCCTCCCTGGCCTTCGACACGATCTTCGCGGAGGGCCAGCGCCGTTACGTGGAGTCGCTCTCCTCGTACGCACGGCAGTTCCTCGGCCAGATGGACAAGCCCGACGTCGACTTCATCGAGGGCCTCTCCCCGGCGGTCTCCATCGACCAGAAGTCGACCTCGCGCAACCCGCGCTCGACGGTCGGCACGATCACCGAGGTCTACGACTACCTGCGACTGCTCTTCGCGCGCATCGGCAAGCCGCACTGCCCCGAGTGCGGCCGCCCGATCTCGCGCCAGTCGCCGCAGGCCATCGTCGACAAGGTCCTGGAGCTGCCCGAGGGGAGCCGCTTCCAGGTGCTGTCCCCGCTGGTGCGCGAGCGCAAGGGCGAGTTCGTCGACCTCTTCGCCGACCTCCAGACCAAGGGTTACTCCCGCGCGCGCGTGGACGGCCAGACCGTCCAGCTGACCGAGCCGCCGGTCCTGAAGAAGCAGGAGAAGCACACCATCGAGGTGGTCGTGGACCGCCTCACGGTGAAGGACTCAGCCAAGCGCCGCCTCACCGACTCCGTGGAGACCGCCCTCGGCCTGTCCGGCGGCATGGTCGTGCTCGACTTCGTGGACCTCCCCGAGGACGACCCCGAGCGCGAGCGCATGTACTCGGAGCACCTGTACTGCCCGTACGACGACCTGTCCTTCGAGGAGCTGGAGCCCCGCTCCTTCTCCTTCAACTCGCCCTTCGGAGCCTGCCCGGAGTGCACCGGCATCGGCACGCGCATGGAGGTCGACCCGGAGCTGATCGTCCCGGACGAGGACAAGTCCCTGGACGAGGGCGCCATCCACCCGTGGTCGCACGGCCACACCAAGGACTACTTCAGCCGCCTGATCGGCGCTCTCGCCGACGCCCTCGGCTTCCGCACGGACATCCCCTTCGCAGGTCTGCCCCAGCGGGCCAGGAAGGCCCTGCTCTACGGCCACAAGACCCAGATCGAGGTGCGCTACCGCAACCGGTACGGCCGTGAGCGGGTCTACACCACCCCCTTCGAGGGCGCGGTGCCCTTCGTCAAGCGCCGCCACAGCGAGGCCGAGAGCGACGCCAGCCGCGAGCGCTTCGAGGGCTACATGCGCGAGGTGCCCTGCCCCTCCTGCCAGGGCACGCGTCTGAAGCCGATCGTCCTCGCGGTCACGATCATGGGGAAGTCGATCGCCGAAGTCTCCGCGATGTCGATCAGCGACTGCGCGGACTTCCTGGGCGAGCTGAAGCTGAACGCCCGCGACAAGAAGATCGCCGAGCGGGTCCTGAAGGAGGTCAACGAGCGGCTTCGCTTCCTGGTCGACGTCGGCCTGGACTACCTCTCGCTCAACCGCGCGGCCGGCACCCTCTCCGGCGGCGAGGCCCAGCGCATCCGCCTCGCCACCCAGATCGGCTCCGGCCTCGTCGGTGTGCTGTACGTCCTGGACGAGCCGTCCATCGGCCTGCACCAGCGGGACAACCACCGTCTGATCGAGACCCTGGTCCGCCTGCGCGACATGGGCAACACGCTCATCGTGGTGGAGCACGACGAGGACACCATCAAGGTCGCCGACTGGATCGTGGACATCGGCCCCGGCGCCGGTGAGCACGGCGGCAAGGTCGTGCACAGCGGCTCCCTGAAGGAACTGCTCGCCAACACCGAGTCGCAGACCGGCGCGTACCTCTCGGGCCGCAAGGGGATCCCGCTCCCGGACGTACGGCGCCCCCGCGACCCGTCCCGGCAGCTCACCGTGCACGGCGCCCGTGAGAACAACCTGCAGGACATCGACGTGTCCTTCCCGCTGGGTGTCTTCACGGCCGTCACCGGCGTCTCCGGGTCCGGCAAGTCGACCCTGGTCAACGACATCCTCTACACGCACCTGGCGCGCGAGCTGAACGGCGCCCGGACCGTCCCCGGACGGCACACGCGCGTGGACGGCGACGACCTGGTCGACAAGGTCGTGCACGTCGACCAGTCACCGATCGGCCGCACCCCGCGGTCCAACCCGGCGACGTACACCGGTGTCTTCGACCACATCCGCAAGCTGTTCGCCGAGACCACCGAGGCCAAGGTCCGTGGCTACCAGCCCGGCCGCTTCTCCTTCAACGTCAAGGGCGGTCGCTGCGAGAACTGCGCGGGCGACGGCACCATCAAGATCGAGATGAACTTCCTCCCGGACGTCTACGTCCCGTGCGAGGTGTGCCACGGAGCCCGGTACAACCGGGAGACCCTGGAGGTGCACTACAAGGGCAAGTCCATCGCCGAGGTGCTGAACATGCCGATCGAGGAGGCCATGCACTTCTTCGAGGCGGTGCCGGCGATCTCCCGTCACCTCAGGACGCTGAACGACGTCGGGCTCGGTTACGTCCGCCTCGGCCAGTCCGCCACCACCCTCTCCGGTGGTGAGGCGCAGCGCGTCAAGCTCGCCAGCGAACTGCAGAAGCGGTCCACCGGACGTACGGTCTACGTCCTGGACGAGCCGACCACGGGTCTGCACTTCGAGGACATCAGCAAGCTGCTGACGGTGCTCGGTGGACTGGTCGACAAGGGCAACACGGTCATCGTCATCGAGCACAACCTCGACGTGATCAAGACCGCCGACTGGGTCGTGGACATGGGTCCGGAAGGTGGCGCCGGCGGTGGCCTGGTGGTCGCCGAGGGCACACCGGAGGAGGTCGCCGGGGTTCCGGCGAGCCACACGGGCAAGTTCCTGCGCGAGATCCTCGGCGCCGACCGCATCAGTGACGCCGAGCCGGTGAAGGCGCAGCGGAGCGGAACGGCTCGGAAGACCGCAGCGGCCAAGTCGTCGACGAGGAAGACGGTGACGGCCAAGGCCAACAACACTGCGACCAAGAAGGCGGCCACGGCCACGAAGAAGGCGACGCCCGCGAAGAAGACGACGCGGGCCCGTAAGGCCTGAGTCGTTCTGACACACCATCAAGAATTCGACGCCCCGCGGGAACTTCCCGCGGGGCGCCGTTCGTTCCACCATCAGCCAGCCCGGTCCAGCGGTCAGACAGGTCCCCCGCCACACCGCAGGCCCGGCCGTACCTTGCCAACAGCACAGGGAAAGCAGACCGCTCACAGCGCGGCCGAACCGCCCAGCTCCGCCGCGTACGGCGGCTCGGCCCCCGCCCGCGAGCAGGTGATCGCCGCCGCCCGTGCCGCGAAGCGCAGCAGTCGTGTCCAGCCCTCCGTCCCGAGGGCGGCGAGCGCTTCCGCGGACAGCGCGTCCCGGGCGGCCAGCCCGTGCAGCAAGGCCGCGTTCACCGTGTCACCGGCGCCGATGGTGTCCACGACATCGACCTTCTCACCCGGCACGGAACGCTCCCCACCGTCCCGGGTGAACACGGTCAGACCGTCGCCGCCCCGCGTGACCACCACGGCCGCCGGTCCCGCGGCCAGCCACTCGCCCGGGGTGCCGCCGAGCCACGCCGCGTCCTCCGCGGACAGCTTCAGCAGCGTCACCGAGGGCAGCCAGCTCCTGAAACGCGCCCGGTAGGCGTCCGCGTCCGGGATGAGTCCCGCCCGGATGTTGGGATCGAGAGCGGTGAACAGCCCCTGCCCGGCTGCGGTCCGCATCAGCTCCTCGTAGGCGCTCGCCCCCGGTTCCAGGACGAGCGAGCAGGTGCCGAAGGACACCGCGCGTGTACCGGCGGGGAGCGCGGTGGGAGTGGTGAACAGACGGTCGGCCGTGCCGTCGACGTAGAAGGAGTAGGCGGCCGAACCGCCGGCGTCGAGCGTGGCCACGGCAAGGGTCGTCGGTTCCGGCCCCCGCTGGACACCGGACACATCGACGCCGGCCCGCCGCAGCCCGTCGAGCAGGGCCTCGCCGAAGGCGTCGTCCGACGTCCGGGAGCAGAAGGCGGTGCGGGAGCCGAGTCTGCCCAGCGCCACGGCGGTGTTGTACGGGCCGCCGCCGAGCGCCGGCTTCAGGTCCGCGAGGGCACCGGGGCCCTGCGGTACCAGGTCGATCAGTGCCTCACCGGCGACGACGATCACGAGGCGGTTCCCTTCTCGGCGAGTGTGGATGATGCGGTGCCCCCGGCCGCTCCGGTGTCGCTCCCCGACTCCTTCGGGCAGCCGCAGGACGTGCGGTGGACGAACGCGCACGGCAGCCGGACCGTCCGGGTGGGCCGGGCCGGCTCGGCCAGACGGTCCAGGAGCACCCGGACGGCTCGGGCGCCCAGTTCCCGGCTGGGCTGGGCGATGGCGGTCAGCCGGGGCGAGAACAGGTCGGCCCAGGCGAAGTCGTCGAAGCAGCACAGGGCGAGGTCGTCCGGCACGGACCGGCCGTGCCGGCGCAGCGCGCGCAGTGCGCCGATGGTCATCGCGTTGTTGGCGGTGACGAGTGCGGTGGGCGGATCGGGCAGGGCGAGCAGGTCGGCCGTGGCCCGCTCGGCCCCGTCGGACTCGGAGTTGCCGGACACGAGGAGGCGCTCGTCGTACGCCAGACCGGCCGCGGTGAGGCCCTCCCGGTAGCCGCAGACGCGCTCACTGGTGGTGCTGAGCCCGGGCAGGCCCGCGACCAGGGCGATCCGGCGGTGCCCCAGCCCCGCGAGATGGGTCACGAGCAGGGCCGTCGGCGCGGCGCTCTCTGCACAGACCTGGTCGAACCACGGGGCGCTCGGCGCGGTGGCGGCACCGTCCGCACCGTCATCCGGCGCGATGTCCCCCGTCGCGCGGGCATCGACGAGCCGGTCCAGGAACACCGTCGGTACGGCGTGGCGGCGCAGGTAACCGACGAGGTCGCTCGGCTCGGCGGACGGTGTGACGATCATGCCGTCCACCCGGCGCTCATGGAGGAGCTGCACGACTTTGCGCTCGTGCCCGGGGTCGTCGTGCGGATCCGCGATGAGCAGGCTGTAGCCCGCCTCCAGGGCAGCGGCCTCGACGCCTTGCAGGATCTCCGTGAAGTAAGGGTTGCTGATGGCCGACACCGCGAGGCCGATGGACCGGGTGCGTGAGGTCACCAGGGAGCGGGCCAGGGTGTTCGGGGTGTAGCCGAGGGCGTCCACGGCGTCGAGCACGGCCTGGCGGGTGTGGGGGAGCACCGGACGCGTGCCGTTGAGCACGTGGGAAACGGTCGCCACGGATACCCCGGCGCTGCGGGCGACATCCGCCATGGTGGCCATCGCGCTCCCTTCCCTGGGGCTGCCGTTCGGTCGGCGCCGGCCCCGGTCTCCTCGGCTCCCGCCGGACGCTATCCCATGCCACCGCCTCGCGTAAACGCTTGCGTAAGCGTTTACGTCGCTGGCCGTCTCCTCGCTCGACGCCCCTCGACTCGCCTCCATGTCCCGCGGGCGGACATCCGGCCCCGCCCCAGCCCAGACCGGCCCCCGCTCCTGACCGCCCCCTCTGCCCGGGTATCGTCGCCCTGCACACCCCTTGACCAGTGGAGTTCCAGATGCCCGCCCGCTCCTCCGCGACCCGCCGTACCGTACTTCGAGGGGCCGCCGCGGCCCCGGTCGCCGGGCTCGGCCTGGCCGCGTGCTCGGCCCCGGACGGCAGCGGTTCCGCCGCGGCCGCCCCCACCGCACCGGTCGACCTCGGCGCCGAGAGCGAGGTCGCGAAGGGCGGGGCCAAGCTCTACCGGGATCACAACATGGTGGTCAGCCGTGCAGAGGACGGCACCCTGAAGGCGTACAGCACGATCTGCACGCACGCCGGGTGCCCCATCAACAAGCTGCGGGGGACCACCCTGGTCTGCCCCTGCCACGGCAGCGAGTTCGATGCCGTGACGGGCAAGGTGGTCCAGGCGCCGGCCACCGAGCCCCTGACCGAGCTGCCGGTGAAGGCCGCGAAGGGCAGGATCGTCGCCGGTCCCTCGGACTGACCGGAGAGCCGCGGTCCGACAGGGGCGCCGGGCGGAAGCCGGTGCCCCGGCGCGGGTCTCCGCCTCAGCGTGGGGACGTGGGGCTGAGGCTCACTCCCAGTCCCAGGCGATCCCCAGGATGCCCGGTCGGATCCGGGACTCGACCAGGTGGGCACAGTGATGCGGACTGGTCACGGGCAGCTCCTGCCGACCGCTGCGCGGGGCCGCGGCCGAGTGCTGGGTGAAACGGTGGCAGCGCACCGGCAGCGCGGCCGTGTCGAAGCGCACCTGGAGCGCGTACTGGCCACCGGGGAAGCCGAACCGCTGGAGATGCTCGTGGGACGTCCCGGCCGTGCCGTCCTCGATGCCGTACCGGAAGAGGAAGGTGTCGCCGGTGCGCAGCCGGGTGCCGAAGAGCAGCTCGGCTACGAGGACGCCGGTGTCCTGGTCCCAGCAGAGACGACCGGTGCGGCAGTTCTCCAGGGCGTGCACGGTGACACGGCGCGGGTCGCAGCCGGGGTCGCCGTGGTGGAGGGCGACGAAGCGGTCCACGCCGTCGCGGTGGGCCCGCACGATGTGGTGGGCCTCACGGCTCACCAGCTCGCGCCGGGCGCCGATCTTGACGCATTCGTGGTGCCCCACGGTGTGCAGCCCGCCGTCCAGGGACCAGCCGAGGTCGGCGGTGAGCCGGTCCACGACGCCCGAGGCCTCGATCAGGGAGCGGTAGGAGCGGCCCGCCGGACGGTCGGCCGTCGCCCGCTCGTCGGACTCGGCGAGCAGCCGGATCAGCGACTCGTCCGGTAGCTGGAGGATCTCCTCCAGCGCGCGTACGGCGCGCAGCGACTCCGGGCGCTGCGGGCGGCGAGCACCTTGCTGCCAGTAACTCAGGCTGGTGACGCCGACCTTGACCCCGTGGCGTGACAGATGGTGCTGGACGCGTTGGAGCGGCAGTCCGCGTGCGGCGATCGCGGCGCGCAGCGCCACATGAAAGGGGCCGCCGCGCAGGGCCGTGTCCAGTTCCGCGGTGGGGACGTCCGCGTGCTCTGTGGCATGGCGCATGCCAGGGGCCTTTCTGTGAGGTGTCGCTACGGCTGGTCAGACCGCCTGTGCGGGTGAGCGGGGCCACCCCCGTGGGCACCGCGGGCGTCCCTGGCTGGGCACGCCGCGCCTGCCGTACGCATGCGTGTACGGCCCCGAGTTCCCCCGCATTGAAGCGTGTTGACCAGAACCCGACAACACCTAGGGCCCGGCCGTTCCCGACGACTGGCCGGACCGTGCCGTTCCACGGCCGGTGGGCGGGGTCGGCGGAGGTTGCCGCCCGCCTCCTCACCCAGGGCCTGGTCGGGGACCACGCCCTCAGGCGGGGCGTCACCGCCACAGCGGGAAGGCGACTGGCGGACGGGCCGAGGGGGCGTGGAGGGCGTCAGGGGGCGGAGCGTGGAGGGCGCCAGGGGGTGGGCGTCCGCGCCGCAGTCCCGTCCCCCCGGCGGATAGAGCTCGGACCGGGACCCACAGGCCCGACGCGGTGTCGGTGCTCGCCAGTAGGGTGTGAGACATGGCCGACCCCTCCAGCTACCGCCCCAGGCCGGGAGACATCCCGGACTCTCCGGGGGTGTACAGGTTCCGTGACGAGCACCGCCGGGTGATCTACGTCGGAAAGGCGAAGAGCCTGCGCCAGCGCCTGGCGAACTACTTCCAGGACCTGGCGAACCTGCACCCGCGCACCCGGACGATGGTGACCACAGCAGCGTCCGTGGAGTGGACGGTGGTGTCCACGGAGGTCGAGGCGCTGCAGCTGGAGTACTCCTGGATCAAGGAGTACGACCCCCGGTTCAACGTCAAGTACCGGGACGACAAGAGCTACCCGTACCTCGCGGTCACGATGAACGAGCAGTTCCCGCGGGTGCAGGTGATGCGCGGTCACAAGAAGAAGGGCGTCCGCTACTTCGGGCCGTACGCGCACGCGTGGGCCATCCGGGACACCGTCGATCTGCTGCTGCGGGTCTTCCCGGTGCGCACCTGTTCGGCCGGCGTCTTCAAGAACGCCGCCCGCACCGGCCGGCCCTGCCTGCTCGGCTACATCGGCAAGTGTTCCGCCCCCTGTGTCGGCCGGGTCACCCCCGAGGACCACCAGGAGCTGGCCGAGGAGTTCTGCGACTTCATGGCCGGCCGCACCGGCACCTACCTCCGCCGTCTGGAGAAGCAGATGATGGAGGCGGCCGAGGAGATGGAGTACGAGCGGGCGGCTCGCCTGCGGGACGACATCGGGGCCCTGAAGAAGGCCATGGAGAAGAACGCGGTCGTGCTCGCCGACGCGACCGACGCCGACCTCATCGCCGTCGCCGAGGACGAGCTGGAGGCGGCCGTGCAGATCTTCCATGTGCGTGGCGGCCGGGTCCGCGGGCAGCGTGGCTGGGTGACCGACAAGGTCGAGGAGGTCACCACCGGCGCCCTGGTCGAGCACGCCCTGCAGCAGCTGTACGGCGAGGAGAGCGGGGACGCCGTCCCCAAGGAGGTGCTGGTCCCGGCCCTGCCCGAGCCGGTCGAGCCGGTGCAGGAGTGGCTGACCGGCCGCCGCGGGTCGAACGTGTCGCTGCGCATCCCGCAGCGCGGCGACAAGAAGGCGCTCATGGAGACCGTGCAGCGCAACGCCCAACAGGCCCTCGCGCTGCACAAGACCAAGCGCGCCTCCGACCTGACCACGCGCTCGCGTGCGCTGGAGGAGATCGCCGAGGCCCTCGACCTGGACAGCGCCCCGCTGCGGATCGAGTGCTACGACATCTCGCATCTCCAGGGTGACGACGTGGTCGCCTCCATGGTCGTCTTCGAGGACGGCCTGCAGCGCAAGAGCGAGTACCGGCGGTTCCAGATCAAGGGCTTCGCCGGCCAGGACGACGTCCGCTCGATGCACGAGGTGATCACCCGCCGCTTCAAGCGCTACCTCGCCGAGAAGGAGCGGACGGGGGAGTGGGCCGACGGCTCCGGCACCGACGACTCCCTGACCGGAGACTCCCGCACCGACCACTCCTTCGCCGAAGGCTCCGGCGTCGACGGCTCCCTCCCCGACGGCGGCTCCGTGGTGACCGACGCCGACGTGATCACCGGTTCCCTCAAGGACGACGACGGCCGCCCCAAGAAGTTCGCCTACCCGCCCCAGCTCGTCGTGGTCGACGGCGGTCAGCCGCAGGTCGCGGCTGCCCGGCGCGCGCTGGACGAGCTGGGCATCGACGACATCGCCGTCTGCGGCCTCGCCAAGCGCCTGGAGGAGGTCTGGGTGCCCGGCGAGGACGACCCGGTGGTGCTGCCCCGCACCAGCGAGGGTCTCTATCTGCTCCAGCGCGTCCGCGACGAGGCCCACCGGTTCGCGATCACCTACCAGCGCACCAAGCGTGCCAAGCGCTTCCGCGCGGGCCCGCTGGACGACGTGCCCGGTCTCGGCGAGACCCGCAAACAGGCGCTCATCAAGCATTTCGGCTCGGTGAAGAAGCTGCGGTCCGCCACAATCGAGCAGATCCAGGAAGTGCCCGGGATAGGCCGGAAGACGGCCGAGACCATCGCCGTGGCCCTCGCCCAGGCGGCCCCGGCCGCACCCGCCGTGAACACGGCGACCGGAGAGATCATTGAGGACGAGGAACCCGACACGACGGGGGGTTCCTCGGGGGAGCCCGTGACCGCGGGCGTCCCGGACGAACGACGGGGGCAGGAGACATGACCGAGCACGACACACAGCCCACAGCACAGCGAGATCAGGCGCACAGCGGCACGGGCGAGGATGTCGTCCGGCCCGACACCACCGGGCCCGGGACCGGCCGGGACACCACCCGGTCCGGGACCGGCCGGGACACCAGCCGGCCCGGTGCCGGCCAGGACGCCGGGCAGCACACCGGCCAGGACAACGGAGCACAGGTGAGTACGGGCAGCGAGACAGCCGGGGTCCCCGAGGCGGCCATCCCCGAGCTGGTGATCATCTCCGGCATGTCCGGGGCCGGCCGGTCCACGGCCGCGAAGTGTCTTGAGGACCTCGGCTGGTTCGTCGTCGACAACCTCCCGCCCGCCCTCATCCCCACCATGGTGGAGCTGGGCGCCCGCTCCCAGGGCAACGTGGCGCGGATCGCGGTCGTCGTGGACGTGCGCGGCCGGCGCTTCTTCGACAACCTGCGCGAGTCCCTCGCCGACCTGGACACCCGGGGCGTCACCCGGCGGATCGTCTTCCTGGAGTCCTCCGACGAGGCCCTGGTCCGCCGCTTCGAGTCGGTGCGCCGCCCACACCCGCTCCAGGGCGACGGACGCATCGTGGACGGCATCGCCGCCGAGCGGGAGCTGCTGCGCGAGCTGCGCGGCGACGCCGACCTGGTGATCGACACCTCCAGCCTCAACGTGCACGAGCTGCGCGCCAAGATGGACGCCCAGTTCGCGGGCGAGGAGGAGCCCGAGCTGCGGGCCACCGTGATGTCCTTCGGCTTCAAGTACGGCCTCCCGGTCGACGCCGACCTGGTCGCGGACATGCGGTTCCTGCCCAACCCGCACTGGGTCCCGGAGCTGCGCCCCTACACCGGCCTCAACGAGGAGGTCGCCGCCTATGTCTTCAACCAGCCCGGCGCGAAGGAGTTCCTCGACCGGTACGCCGAACTGCTGCGGCTCATCGCGGCCGGCTACCGGCGCGAGGGCAAGCGGTACGTGACCATCGCCATCGGCTGTACCGGCGGCAAGCACCGCTCGGTCGCGATGTCGGAGAAGCTCGCCGCGCGCCTCGCGGCCGAGGGCGTGGAGACGGTGGTCGTGCACCGGGACATGGGACGGGAATGACGGAACGTACACCGCGGCTGAGCAGGCTGCGCCGGATGGTGCCCGACGCGCGCGCCGGCCGCTCGGCCGAGCCCCGCGGGGCGCGGCCCCGCCGGCGTGGCGCCCAGCCCAAGGTGGTCGCGCTCGGCGGCGGCATGGGCCTGTCCGCATCGCTCGCCGCGCTGCGCCGGATCACCGGCGATCTCACCGCCGTCGTCACCGTGGCCGACGACGGCGGCTCCAGCGGGCGGCTCCGGGACGAGCTCGGCGTGCTGCCGCCCGGCGACCTGCGCAAGGCGCTGGCCGCGCTGTGCGGGGACGACGACTGGGGCCAGACCTGGGCCCGGGTCATCCAGCACCGCTTCCAGTCCCAGGGCGAGCTGCACGAGCACGCGGTCGGCAACCTGCTGATCGTCGCCCTGTGGGAGCAGCTCGGCGACCATGTGCAGGCCCTGGACCTGGTCGGCAAGCTGCTCGGCGCACATGGGCGTGTGCTGCCCATGTCGGCCGTGCCGCTGGAGCTGCAGGCCCTGGTCAAGGGGCACGACCCGGAGCGCCCGGACGACGTCGACACGGTGCGCGGGCAGGCGACCGTGGCCCTGACGCCCGGCGAGGTGCAGTCGGTGCACCTCGTGCCCAACGACCCGCCCGCCGTCCCGGAGGCCGTGGCGGCGGTCCTGGACGCGGACTGGGTGGTGCTCGGTCCCGGTTCCTGGTTCTCCTCGGTGATCCCGCACCTGCTCGTCCCCGAGCTGCTGGACGCCCTCACCGAGACCAAGGCGCGCCGGGTGCTCTCGCTGAACCTCGCGCCGCAGCCGGGAGAAACCGAGGGCTTCTCCCCGCAGCGTCATTTGGAGGTTTTGGGGCGACACGCCCCTAAACTCGCCCTGGACGTGGTGCTGGCCGACGTGGCCGCCGTGCCCGACCGCGACTCGCTCACCGAGGCCGCCAAGCGGCTGGGAGCCGCGGTCGAGCTGGCGCCGGTGGCCCGGACCGACGGATCACCCCGGCACGATCCGGAGCTGTTGGCCGCCGCGTACGACCGTATTTTTCGGATGCATGGAAGGATCGGCCCATGGCGATGACGGCAGCGGTGAAGGATGAGATCTCCCGGCTCCCCGTCACCCGGACCTGCTGCAGGAAGGCGGAGGTCTCCGCCATTCTGCGGTTCGCCGGCGGCCTCCACCTGGTGAGCGGGCGCATCGTGATCGAGGCGGAGCTGGACACCGCGATGGCGGCGCGCCGGCTCAAGCGGGACATCCTGGAGATCTTCGGTCACAGCTCCGAGCTGATCGTGATGGCGCCCGGCGGCCTGCGCCGCGGCTCGCGGTATGTCGTACGGGTCGTCGCGGGCGGTGACCAGCTGGCCCGGCAGACGGGTCTGGTGGACGGCAGAGGCCGCCCGATCCGCGGTCTGCCCCCGCAGGTGGTCTCGGGGGCCACCTGCGACGCGGAGGCGGCCTGGCGCGGGGCCTTCCTGGCGCACGGTTCGCTGACCGAGCCCGGCCGTTCCTCGTCCCTGGAGGTGACCTGCCCGGGCCCGGAGGCGGCGCTCGCGCTGGTCGGTGCCGCGCGCAGACTGTCGATCGCCGCGAAGGCCCGCGAGGTGCGCGGGGTGGACCGGGTGGTCGTCCGGGACGGTGACGCGATCGGTGCCCTGCTCACCCGGCTGGGCGCCCATGAGTCCGTGCTGGCCTGGGAGGAGCGCCGGATGCGCCGCGAGGTGCGGGCCACGGCCAACCGGCTCGCCAACTTCGACGACGCCAACCTGCGCCGTTCGGCCCGTGCCGCCGTGGCCGCCGGGGCCAGGGTGCAGCGCGCCCTGGAGATCCTGGGCGACGAGGTGCCCGAGCACCTGGCCGCGGCGGGGCGGCTGCGCATGGAGCACAAGCAGGCCTCCCTGGAGGAGCTGGGCGCGCTCGCCGATCCGCCGCTGACGAAGGACGCGGTCGCGGGTCGTATCCGCCGGCTGCTGGCGATGGCCGACAAGCGCGCCGCGGACCTCGGCATCCCGGGCACGGAGGCCAACCTCAGCGAGGAGCTGGCGGACAACCTCGCCGGCTGACCGGACGACGCGTCAGTTCGCCGGTGCCGACGGCCGTTCGGGTGGTCGGCACCGGCGTTTGCGTGTCCTTGTGGTGCTCTTGACTGGATCATGAAGTGACATGAGCCTGGCAACCTGTTCGTCGCTGTGGCGGACCACCGCTAGGGGGGTTCATGAGACACAGAGCGAGATCGATCCTCGCTGTCGGCGCGCTTCTGACCGGCGGAGCGAGCCTCGCACCCATCGCCCAGGCACAGAACGGAAGTCCGGCGCCGTCCGGGCCGGAAGAGGTCAAGGTCTACCGCGTCGAGGTCACCAGGCAGCAGGTACCCCTGCTGCTCAAGGCCGGCCAGGACGGCCATGAACTCGGGGAGCGCAAGAGCGGAGGCGGCAGGACCGAGGTCGAGGTCTACCTCACCGGCAGGCAGGCCGCGCAACTGCGCGAGCAGGGCGTCGACCTCACCGAGCACGCTCTGTCGGCCAAGGCGGAGGCCAGGGTCGAGGACGCCGCCCAGGGCGTGTTCCGCCCGTACAGCGGAAGCGGCGGGCTCAAGGAGGAGATCCTCCGGACCGCCCAGGCCCACCCCGGCCTCACCAAGGTCGAGTCCATCGGCAGGACCCTCGACGGGCAGGACATCCTCGCGCTCAGACTGACCAGGAACGCGAAGAAGTCGAAGGACGGCTCCCGGCCCGCCGTGCTCTACATGTCCAACCAGCACGCACGCGAGTGGATCACCCCGGAGATGACCCGGCGTCTGATGCACTACTACCTGGACCGCTACGCGACCGACCGGCGCGTCAAGAAGATCGTCGACTCGACGGAGCTGTGGTTCGTCCTCTCGGCCAACCCGGACGGTTACGACTACACCTTCAAGGACCCCGGCACCCGCCTGTGGCGCAAGAACCTGCGGGACGTCAACGGCGACGGTGTCATCAGCACGGGCGACGGCGTCGACCTCAACCGCAACTTCCCCTACAAGTGGGGTTACGACGACGAGGGTTCGTCCCCCAACCCCACCAGCCAGACCTACCGCGGCGCGAGCCCCGGCTCCGAGCCCGAGACCAAGGCCCTCGACGCCTTCGAGAAGCGCGTCGGCTTCCGGTACGGCATCAACTACCACTCCGCCGCCGAGCTCCTCCTCTACGGCGTCGGCTGGCAGGTGGCGACCCCGACCCCCGACGACGTCCTCTACAAGGCGCTCGCCGGCACCCCCGGCAACTCCGCCGTCCCGGGCTACCACCCGCAGGTCTCCTCGGAGCTGTACACCACCAACGGCGAGGCGGACGGCCACGCGTCGAACGTCAACGGGATGGCGATGTTCACCCCGGAGATGTCGACCTGCCAGACCGCGTCGGACCTCGACCCGGACGACGCCTGGAAGAGCCAGGACTGCCAGTCCGTCTTCAACTTCCCCGACGACGAGAAACTGATCCAGCAGGAGTTCGCCAAGAACGTCCCGTTCGCGCTCTCCGTCGCCGAGACCGCCGCGCACCCCGACAGGCCGGTCTCCTCGGTCGGTCTGAGCGCCGCCGACTTCACCCCGGCCGCGTTCTCGACGTCGTACTCCCGGGGCGCGCACCAGGAGGTCTCGGTCGTCGTCCGCAAGGCGGTCCGGGACAAGGAACTCAAGTACCGCGTCAACGGCGGCCGTACGCGCGACCGGGCACTGAGGCACTGGAAGGGCGGAGAGACGTACGGCGGTGAGGACGACCTCTACTTCGACGAGTACCGAGCGAAGGTGCCAGGCGGCGCACCGGGCGACGAGGTCGAGGTGTGGTTCACCGGCAGGACCGGCAGCGGGAAGAAGGTCTCCAGCACCCACTTCACCTACACGGTCGCGAAGCGGCCGGCGGCCGACACCCTGGTGGTCGCCGAGGAGGGCACGGCCGCCGCACAGGCGCGGACGTACGTGGACGCGCTGAAGGGCGCCGGGCACCGGGCGCTCGTGTGGGACGTGGCCACGCAGGGCGCCCCGGACGCGCTCGGCGTGCTGAAGCACTTCGGGACGGTCGTGCACTACTCCGGCGCCAACGGCCCCGCCAACGCCACCCAGCTCCAGCTGCGCGCCTACCTCAACGAGGGCGGCAGACTGATCGAGGCCGGCGAGCTGGCCGGCGGCAGCGTCGACCTCGGCGACGGCACCCTGTCCGACGACTTCAGCCAGTACTACCTGGGCGCGTACAGCCGTACGTCGACCAAGGGGGCCACCGGTTTCACCGGCTCCGGCGCGCTCGCCGGCTTCACCGGCGCCCTCGGTGACGCGCCCGGCAACCCGCTCGACAAGGCCGGCACCTACGGCGTCACCTCCGACGAACTGCCGGTCGCCACCTATCCGCAGTTCAAGAGCGCGGGCGCGGGCACCTTCGCCGGCACCGTCAACCCGTACGGACCGTACACGGGTGCCTCGATGGCCGCCGCCGTGCACACCGACGACGCCTACAAGCGCCTCACCCGCACCGTGGACCTCACCGGGGTCGCCGCCGCCGACAGGCCGGCCCTGAGCACCCGGCTGCTGTGGGACACCGAGCCCGGCTACGACCACGCGGTGGTCGAGGCGCACACCGTCGGCGCGGACGACTGGACGACCCTGCCGGAGTCCGGAGGGGCCACGAAGGCGACCGTGCCGGAGGAGTGCGGGGGCGGTTTCCTGATCGGTGAGCACCCGTGGCTGAAGCACTACCTGACGCTCACCGGCAACACCTGCACCGCGACCGGCACCACCGGTGCGTGGCACAGCCTCACCGGCAGCTCCGGCGGCTGGCGGCAGGTGGGCTTCGACTTGAGCGCGTACGCCGGGAAGTCCGTCGAGGTCTCGATCAGTTACGTCACCGACCCCGGCAGCGGCGGACACGGTGTCCTCGCCGACGACGCCTCGCTGGTCGTCGGCGGCGCGGCGAGGGAGACCGAGGGCTTCGAGTCGTCCCTCGGTGCCTGGAAGGCGGCCGGGCCACCCGCCGGCAGCCCGGCGGTGCTGAAGGACTGGACGCGCACCGGGACGCTGTTCCAGACGTACGGAGCGGTCACCACGGACGACACCGTGCTGCTCGGTTTCGGCCTGGAGCAGGTGCCGTCGGCGGCCGACAGGACGGCTCTGCTGCGCAAGGCATTCGACTCGCTCGACAGGTGAGCGGGACCCCCTCTCAAGGGTGCGCGGAGGGGGTGCGCATCAAGTGAGCCGACCCGCTCACGAACGAGTGAAATCGGCGTCAGAAGCGCACCGCGTTCCGTCATAAATACGGGTGAATCCGCTGACGATCCGAGGCGGTCCGTACCCCTACTGGCTGGTACGGACCGCCTGCCCGTGTATGGGCCATCTCGATGTCACCCCGGGGCCCGCAGAGAGGTAGGGTCGGTGGTGGTCGGGGACATCCCAAACAGAGCTCGCCGGCACCGCATGGCCGGCGTACCAACGAGGAGATCGGTTCGTGACGATCCGCGTAGGCATCAACGGCTTCGGCCGCATCGGGCGTAACTACTTCCGCGCGCTGCTGGAGCAGGGAGCGGACATCGAGGTTGTGGCTGTCAACGACCTGGGTGACACCGCGACCACCGCTCACCTGCTCAAGTACGACACGATCCTGGGCCGCCTCAAGCAGGAGGTCTCCCACACCGCCGACACCATCACCGTCGACGGCCACACCATCAAGGTGCTGTCCGAGCGCAACCCGGCCGACATCCCGTGGGGCGAGCTGGGCGTCGACATCGTCATCGAGTCGACCGGCATCTTCACCAAGAAGGAAGACGCCGCGAAGCACATCGCCGGTGGCGCGAAGAAGGTCCTCATCTCGGCTCCGGCCAAGGACGAGGACATCACCATCGTGATGGGCGTCAACCAGGACAAGTACGACCCGGCGAACCACCACGTCATCTCCAACGCCTCCTGCACCACCAACTGTGTGGCGCCGATGGCGAAGGTCCTCGACGAGAACTTCGGCATCGTCAAGGGTCTGATGACCACGGTGCACGCGTACACGAACGACCAGCGCATCCTGGACTTCCCGCACAAGGACCTGCGCCGCGCCCGTGCCGCCGCCGAGAACATCATCCCGACCACCACCGGTGCCGCCAAGGCCACTGCCCTGGTCCTGCCGCAGCTCAAGGGCAAGCTGGACGGCATCGCCATGCGCGTCCCGGTCCCGACCGGCTCCGTCACCGACCTGGTCGTGGAGCTGGGCCGCGAGGTCACCAAGGAAGAGGTCAACGCCGCCTTCCAGAAGGCCGCCGAGGGTGAGCTGAAGGGCCTCCTCGACTACACCGAGGACCCGATCGTCTCCTCCGACATCGTCAACGCCCCGGCCTCCTGCACCTTCGACTCCTCCCTGACCATGGTCCAGGAGGGCAAGAACGTGAAGGTCATCGGCTGGTACGACAATGAGTGGGGCTACTCCAACCGCCTCGTCGACCTCACGGTCTTCGTCGGCAACCAGCTCTGATCGCCGAAGCAGGACCCCGAAGTGGGAGCAGGGCCCGTGCAGCGCACCGTCGCGCTGTCCGGGCCCTGTCCCACGTACTGACCACGTCCTTTTACGATCAGGTGCACCACGAGCCCTCCTGTAGGAGTCCACTCCCATGAAGACGATCGACGAACTTCTCGCCGACGGCGTGAGCGGCAAGCGGGTCTTCGTCCGCGCCGACCTCAACGTGCCGCTGGCCGACGGGACGATCACCGACGACGGCCGCATCCGCGCCGTCCTGCCCACCGTCAAGGCCCTCGCGGACGCGGGCGCCAAGGTGGTCGTCGCCTCGCACCTGGGCCGCCCCAAGGGCGCCCCGGACCCCGCCTTCTCGCTGCTGCCCGCCGCCGAGCGCCTCGGTGAACTGCTCGGCGCCCCGGTCGCCTTCGCCCAGGACACCGTCGGTCCCGCCGCCCACGACGCCGTCGACGGCCTCCAGCCCGGCCAGGTCGCGGTCATCGAGAACCTGCGCTTCAACGCCGGCGAGACGTCCAAGGACGACACCGAGCGTGGTGAGTTCGCCGACCGGCTGGCCGCGCTCGCCGACGTCTACGTCGGTGACGGCTTCGGCGCCGTGCACCGCAAGCATGCCTCCGTCTACGACCTCCCGGCCCGGCTGCCGCACTACGCCGGTTACCTGATCGCCACCGAGGTCGGCGTCCTGAAGAAGCTCACCGAGGACGTCAAGCGCCCCTACGTCGTCGCGCTCGGCGGCGCCAAGGTCTCCGACAAGCTCGCCGTCATCGACCAGCTCCTCGGCAAGGCCGACCGGCTCCTCATCGGCGGCGGCATGGCCTACACCTTCCTCAAGGCCAAGGGCTACGAGGTCGGCATCTCCCTCCTCCAGGAGGACCAGGTCCCGGCCGTCACGGAGTACATGGAACGCGCCGAGAAGCAGGGCGTCGAGCTGCTGCTGCCCGTCGACGTGGTGGTCTCCCGGACCTTCCCGGACCTGAAGACCAAGGCGCCCACCGAGAACACCGTGGTCGACGCGGACAAGATCCCCGCCGACCAGGAGGGCCTGGACATCGGCCCCAAGACCCGAGAGCTCTACGCCTCGAAGCTCGCCGACGCCGAGACCGTCTTCTGGAACGGTCCCATGGGCGTCTTCGAGCACCCCGACTACGCCGAGGGCACCAAGGCGGTCGCCCAGGCACTCGTCGAAACGAACGGGTTCACCGTCGTCGGCGGCGGTGACTCCGCCGCGGCCGTGCGCACGCTCGGCTTCGACGAGAACGCGTTCGGCCACATCTCGACCGGTGGCGGCGCCTCCCTCGAATACCTTGAGGGCAAGACGCTCCCCGGCCTCGCCGCACTGGAGGACTGACCCTTGAGCACGCGCACGCCGCTGATGGCGGGCAACTGGAAGATGAACCTCAACCACCTTGAGGCCATCGCACACGTCCAGAAGCTCGCGTTCGCCCTGGCCGACAAGGACTACGAGGCCGTCGAGGTCGCCGTCCTGCCGCCCTTCACCGACCTGCGCTCCGTGCAGACCCTGGTCGACGGCGACAAGCTCAAGATCAAGTACGGTGCCCAGGACATCTCCCAGCACGACTCCGGCGCCTACACGGGCGAGATCTCCGGCCCGATGCTGGCCAAGCTGAAGTGCACCTACGTGGTGATCGGCCACTCCGAGCGGCGCCAGTACCACAACGAGACCGACGAGCTGGTCAACGCCAAGGTCAAGGCCGCCTACAAGCACGGCCTCACCCCGATCCTGTGTGTCGGCGAGGAACTGGACGTCCGCGAGGCGGGCGACCACGTCAGCCACACCCTCTCCCAGGTCGAGGGCGGTCTCAAGGACCTGCCGGCCGAGCAGGCCGGGACCATCGTGATCGCCTACGAGCCGGTGTGGGCCATCGGCACCGGCAAGGTGTGCGGCGCCGGGGACGCCCAGGAGGTCTGCGCCGCCATCCGCGCCAAGATCGCCGAGCTGTACTCCCAGGACGTGGCCGACCAGGTCCGCATCCAGTACGGCGGCTCCGTGAAGTCGGGCAACGTCGCCGAGATCATGGCCCAGGCCGACATCGACGGCGCCCTGGTCGGCGGTGCCTCGCTGGACGCCGACGAGTTCGTCAAGATCGTGCGTTTCCGCGACCAGTGATCATGTCCGTGAGTAGGCGGTAGCGGCGATACGTCGTACCCTTGCGGGGGCACAGCCGGGTGCTGTGCCCCCGTCGTCCATCCGAATCCGAGGAAGTTGGTCCAGCCGTGGTTTTGGGGTTCTCGATCGCCCTGATCATCTTCAGCCTGCTGCTGATGCTGCTGGTGCTGATGCACAAGGGAAAGGGCGGCGGCCTCTCCGACATGTTCGGTGGCGGCATGCAGTCCTCCGTCGGCGGCTCCTCGGTCGCCGAGCGCAACCTCGACCGGATCACCATCGTGGTCGGCCTGCTGTGGTTCGCGTGCATCATCGTCCTCGGCATGCTGATCAAGACGAACAGCTGACACGCGAACAGCACATTCCGCACGTAAAGCCCCATGTTCGGTACGCGCTCCTGAGCGCGGCCTATCATGGGGCTTGCGTCTGGGTGTGGGGGCCGGTAACTCCAATCACTGGACGCGCGTTGGGCCTTACGTAGACTGAGGCGCTCGCAGCGAAGCGAAACGCCGACTCGCTTCGCGGCACCATCACGCAGGGAGTTACGACCGTGGCAAGTGGCAACGCGATCCGAGGAAGCCGGGTCGGGGCGGGGCCGATGGGCGAGGCCGAGCGCGGCGAGTCCGCGCCGCGTCTGCGCATCTCCTTCTGGTGCTCCAACGGGCACGAGACGCAGCCCAGCTTCGCCAGCGACGCGCAGGTTCCCGAGACCTGGGACTGCCCGCGCTGCGGCTTCCCGGCCGGCCAGGACCGGGACAACCCGCCGGACCCGCCGCGCACCGAGCCGTACAAGACGCACCTGGCGTATGTGCGGGAGCGGCGCAGCGACGCGGACGGTGAGGCGATCCTCGCCGAGGCGCTCGCCAAACTGCGAGGCGAGATCTAGGAGTTGTGACCGGCCGGGTGCCTGCGGGCGCCTGGCCGGAGCCGTTTCCCCCCGCTGCGGACGGCCGTTGTCAGTGGCGCCCTCTACGGTGTGTTCATCGGCGCACCATGAGGGGGCGAGCGTGGCTGTGGTCGGGACGGCGAGCGGGGGCACCCCCGCCTGGCGCGGGGGATTCGGCCGGCTGTGGACGGCCGCCGTGGTCTCCCGGTTCGGTGACGCGCTGCGCACGTCCGCGCTGCCGTTGCTCGCCGTGAGCCTCACCGACGATCCCCTCGCCATCGCTTCCGTCACCGCGTGTGGCTATCTGCCCTGGCTGTTGTTCGGGCTGCTCGGCGGTGCTGTGGCGGACCGCGTCGACCAACGGCGGGCGATGTGGCTCGTGGACACGGTGCGGGGGCTGCTCGTCGCCGGTTTCGCCCTCGCCGTGGGCCTCGGGTGGGCCTCCGTACCCCTGCTGGTCGCCCTCGCCTTCTCCCTCACCGCACTCCAGACGCTCTTCGACAACGCCTCCACGGCCCTGTTGCCCTCCCTGGTGGACCAGGGCGCGCTGGGCAGCGCGAACGCCCGGCTGATGACCGGTCAGCAGCTCGCGGGCGGACTGCTGGCGGGCCCGTTCGTGCCGCTGCTGCTGGCGGCCGGGGCGTTCACGCCGTTCGCGGCGGACGCGGGCACGTACCTGGTGGCCGCCGCGCTCGTGGCGTCCCTGCGGATACGGCCGCCGAAGCGGGAGCCCCGCCCTGCCGGTGGGACCCTGCGCACGGAGATCGGGGAGGGCCTGCGCGCGTTGTGGTGCGACCGGGTGCTCCGCGCGGTGTGCGTGGCCACACTGCTGTGCAACATCGGCATGGGCGCCCTGATCGCCACGCTGGCGCTGCACGTCACCCGCTGGCTGCACGCGGGCGACACCGGCTATGTCGCCGCCATGACGGCGTACTCGGCCGGCAGCCTGGCCGGCGGTCTCGTCGCCCAGCGGATCGCGCGCCGCACCGGCCGGGTGCGGGCCCTGCTGCTCGGCGGCACGCTCCAGACGGGCGCGCTGCTGCTCATCGGCTCCGTGCGGCACGTGCCCGCGATGGTGGCGGGAATGCTGCTGCTCGGCGCGATGAACATGGTCTGGAACGTCAACCAGGTCACCCTGATGCAGCAGCGCAGCCCCGAGTCCATGCCGGGCCGCATCGCCTCGGCCTTCCGTACGGCCTCCACCTCCGGTGCCCCGCTCGGCGCGTTCCTCGGCGGGGCCGTGGCCGGGCTGTACGGCCTCAACGCGCCCGCCCTGCTCGCGGCCGTCCTGTTCGCCTCGGCCGTCATCGCGCTGATACCGGGAGGCCGGCCCGACGTATCCGTCGTGTCCCGTGCGGACAGCGTCTCCACCGCTCGTCCCGCGCCCTGATCAACTAGGTTGGAACGGCTGGGACAGGCACGAAAGAAGGCGGAAGTCGGACATGAACGCAGACGGCCGTACCAGGCTCAACCAGACGCCCGAATGGACCGCACTCGCCAAGCACCGGGAGGAGCTGGCGGACACCCACCTCAGGGACCTGTTCGCCGCCGATCCGGCGCGCGGCACCGGGTACACGCTCCAGGTCGGCGACCTGTACATCGACTACTCGAAGCACCTGGTCACCGACGAGACCCTGCGCCTGCTGCGCGAGCTGGCCGCGGCGACGGACGTCTTCGGCCTCCGGGACGCCATGTTCCGCGGCGAGAAGATCAACGTCACCGAGAACCGGGCCGTGCTGCACACCGCGCTGCGCGCCCCGCGCGACGCGGTCGTCGAGGTCGACGGCGAGAACGTGGTCCCGGCCGTGCACGCCGTGCTCGACAAGATGGCCGGCTTCGCCGAGCGGGTCCGCTCCGGCGAGTGGACCGGTCACACCGGCAAGCGCATCAAGAACGTGATCAACGTCGGCATCGGCGGCTCCGACCTCGGGCCCGCGATGGCCTACGAGGTGCTGCGCTGCTTCACCGACCGCGACCTCACGGTCCGCTTCGTCTCCAACGTGGACGGCGCCGACCTGCACGAGGCCACCCGGGACCTCGACCCGGCGGAGACGCTGTTCATCATCGCCTCCAAGACCTTCACCACCATCGAGACCATCACCAACGCGACCTCGGCACGGACGTGGCTGCTGGCCGCGCTCGGCGACGAGGCCGCCGTGGCGAAGCACTTCGTGGCGCTGTCCACGAACGCCGAGAAGGTCGCCGAGTTCGGCATCGACACGGCCAACATGTTCGAGTTCTGGGACTGGGTCGGCGGCCGGTACTCGTACGACTCCGCGATCGGCCTCTCCCTGATGATCGCCATCGGCCCGGACCGCTTCCGCGAGATGCTGGACGGCTTCCGGATCGTCGACGACCACTTCCGCACGGCGCCGGCCGAGGCCAACGTCCCGCTGCTGCTGGGTCTGCTGGGCATCTGGTACGGCAACTTCCACGACGCCCAGTCGCACGCCGTGCTGCCGTACAGCCACTACCTCTCCAAGTTCACCGCCTACCTCCAGCAGCTCGACATGGAGTCCAACGGCAAGTACGTCGCCCGCGACGGCAAGCAGGTGGAGTGGCAGACCGGGCCGATCGTGTGGGGCACGCCCGGCACCAACGGGCAGCACGCGTACTACCAGTTGATCCACCAGGGCACCAAGCTGATCCCGGCCGACTTCATCGGCTTCGCCCGGCCGGTCGCCGAGCTGAGCGAGGAACTCAAGGCCCAGCACGACCTGTTGATGGCCAACTTCTTCGCCCAGACCCAGGCGCTCGCCTTCGGCAAGAGTGCCGAGGAGGTCCGCGCCGAGGGGGTGGCCGAGGAGCTGGTCCCGCACAAGACCTTCCAGGGCAACCGGCCGACCACGACGATCCTCGCCCGTGAGCTGACCCCGTCCGTCCTCGGCCAGCTGATCGCCCTGTACGAGCACAAGGTGTTCGTGCAGGGCGCGGTGTGGAACATCGACTCCTTCGACCAGTGGGGCGTGGAGCTGGGCAAGGTGCTCGCCAAGCGCGTCGAGCCCGCGCTCACCGAGGGCGCCGACGTACCCGGCCTGGACGCGTCGACGAAGGCACTGGTCGCCACGTACCGGGAACTGCGCGGCCGGAGCTGATCCGCGGCCGGCGCCGGTCCCCGGCCGAGCAGGTCCCGGCCGGGGGCCGCGGCGGCGACATGCCCGCGCGCCCCGCCGTGCCCGTGCCCGTGCCCTAGGGTTCCGTTGGACCAGGAGAGAGATGGCGCATGGTGCGCAGGGTGTTGGCCACGGCGGTCGCGGTGGCCGTGGCGGCGGTGTCGGCCGGTGGGCTGCGACAGCGGACAGCAGTCGGCCGGGTCGAAGAGCGGACGGCAGTCGGCCGGGTCGAGGAGCGGCCCGCCGGACGAGACGGCGAAGGCCGTGCCGTACACCCGGCTGGCGGACCTTCCGGAGCGGCTGGGGAACGACGGCACGACCATCATGGTCGGGGACGAGGCCGCCCCGCTGACCGTGCACCTGTACGAGGACCCGCGGTGCCCGGTGTGCAAGAGATTCGAGACCACCGGTGGTGCCCCCGAACTGCGTGAGGCGACCATCCGGCGTGAGGCGAAGACCCAGTACACCCTGGCTTCCTTCATGGACGACCGGCTGGGCGGCGCGGGGTCCCGCAGGGCGGTGAACGCCCTGCGGGCCGCGCTGGACAAGGGGAGGTTCGCCGAGTACCACGACGTGCTCTACGCCCACCAGCCCGCCGAGAGCGTCGACGGATTCACCGACGCCTACCTGCTCAAGCTGGCCGGACGGGTCCCGGGGCTGCGCGGGCCGGACTTCGACGCGGCCGTCAAGACCATGAGGTACCGGACGTTCGTGACCAACAGCGAGGACGCGTACGAGTGGGCGGGCAGGCCGCGGGACCCCGAGGGTCCCGGCACCCCCACCGCCGAGATCAATGACGTACGCATCCCGGTGCGGTACAACGGCCTGCTGTTCGACGGGAAGGTCTTCGACGGCCTGCTGAAGAAGATCCGCGAAGACCCCGGGAGCCGGCGGGCCGTGTCCCCCTGAAGACTCTGGGGCCCCGGAAACGCTGGGGCCTCTGAACGGCCTGCGGCCACTGAGCCGGCTCAGGCCACCGCGCTCAGCGTGTCCGCGAGGCGCCGGCGGGCCGCGCGGGACGCGGGCAGGGTGGCCAGGGCCGCCGCGCCCACAACGGCCGCCGCACCCAGGAGGAGAAGCAGGCCGGGGGAGGGGGACTGGGCGATTCCGGCACCGATTCCGCTGGAGCCGCCCTGGGCGTCGATCAGCCGGCGGGCCAACGGCAGCCCCAGCGCCGTGCCGGCGACGGCCGCCGCCAGGGCCGTACAGCTCGTCGCCGTGACGGTGATCGCGGTGATCTGCCGTGGCGACATGCCGATCGCCCGGAGCGCCAGCACGTCCCGCTCGCCCTCGCGGACGCTGCCGCCGATCGCGGTGAGCAGTTCCACCAGCCCGATCAGCGCCAGGACGGCGATCAGCCCGGCGACGACACCGCGCAGCGGGGACAGCCCGTCGGCGGGGTTCGTCACGGGATGCACCTCCAGGTGGCCGTGGCCGGCCGAGGCGAGGGCGGCGGCCACGCGGTGCGGGTCGGCGCCCGGCCGCAGCCGCAGCTCGTAGAAGGCCGGGGACAGTTCCGGGTCGTTCTCCCGGAGGGTGTCCAGGGAGGTGGTGACGACCCGCCCGGCGTTGCGCGGTTCGAGGGCGCGGCCCACGATGTGCAGGATCTGCGGCCGGTCGCCCACCGTCATCCGCACCCAGTCGCCCACCCGCGCGTCCAGCAGGTCGAGCAGGCCCTGGCCGGCCACCGCCTCGTCCGGTCCGCGTGCGGCGCGGCCCTCGGCGAGGGCGTACGGGTAGGGCTCGGCGCGGGTGCCGACCCCGCGCAGGGCGATGGTCCCGGTCTGGCCGGGCACCAGCGCGGCCACCTCGACGCCCGGATAGGCGGCGGCGACCCGGGAGTCCTGGGCCAGCACGGCCCGTACCCCGGACGCGTCCAGGGCGCCGTCCGAGCGGACCGTGAGCGCCGTCGGCAGGCCCACCCGCTCGGGGGTGCTGTGGAAGCGGTCGATCGTCGTCCAGGCGCTGAGCGCCACCACGATGAGCAGCAGCGGCAGCATCAGCCGGGCCACGGTCGCCAGTGACCGGCCGCGCCCCGCGAACGCCTTGTGGCAGCCGAGGACCAGCGCGGCCGGCAACCGCAGCCCGAGCGCCCGCCGGGCCGCCCCGCTCAGCCGCCCGCCCGTCGGCGCGGCCGGGCGCGGCACCGGGACCGGTGGCACCCGCCCCGCCCGCCAGGCCGCGAGCCCCGTGGTCAGGCCGATGAACAGCACCGCGCCCGCCGGTACCGCACACAGCACCAGGGTGTGCCCGGGCAGCCCCTGCCACACACCCACCGCGTCTCCGAGCCGCCCCGGGACCCGGTTGCCCAGCCCCTCGGTGAGCGCGGCCGCCGCCACCGCGCCGAGCAGCGCGTACGCCAGGTGCTGGAGCAGGAAGATCCGTACGACCTGGCCGGGGGTGAAGCCGATCGCCTTCAGCACCGACAGGTCCCGCAGGTGCCCGCGGATACGGGTCGCGATGGCGCCGTGCACCGCGAACCCGGCGGCGATGAGGGCGCCCAGACCGAACAGCCCGAGCACCTGGCCGAGCAGCCGGTTGTCGCCCTGTGCCTCGGCGCGGGCCTGCTGCCAGGTGGAGACCTCGCCGACCGCGCCGGCGCCCAGCACGGTGACGGCGCGCTGGACGGCGTAGTCGGTGTCGGACGGATCGCCGAGCCGTAGCCCGATGACCTGGCCGGCCGGGGCCCGCACGGCGGACGGCAGGGCCCACACCAGTCCGGTCTGCTCACCGGGGCGGTACGGGGGTTCGGCGCTGTCCGCGATGCCCTCGACGGTGAGGGTGCGGGCCGTTCCGGGCAGCGTCAGGGTGTCGCCGGGCTCGGCCAGCAGGGCCCTGGCCAGGCTGCCCTCCAGCACCACGCCGTCCGGCGCGGCCGGGTCCAGCCAGTGCCCGGCGGTGAGCAGGGGCCGGCCGACGGAGGGCAGGTCCGGGGTGGCGCGCAGTTCCACGGAGGCGCGGGTGCCGCGGGCGGCGACGGTGGCGGACTCGGCGCGGTAGGGGCCGGCGACGGAGGTGACGCCGTCCAGCCGGGCCAGCGCGCGGGCGTCGGCGGACGGCGCGGTGTGCAGCCAGACGTGGGCGCCGCGCGCCTCGGCGAAGGTCCGCTGCCAGGGGTTCGTGGCGTAGCCGAAGAGGGCGGCGGCGAGCAGCAGCGAGGCGACGACGCCCGCGGTGGCCAGCACCAGGAACAGCGCCTCGCCGCGGTGGGTGCGCAGGTCGGAGTGCGCCCAGCGCAGGGTGGCCCGCACGTCCGTCAGGTCCAGCACGGTCAGTCCCTCAGCTCCAGCACGCCGGAGATGCCGCTCCGCCGGGGCGGCGGCGTGC
Organism: Streptomyces sp. NPDC017676; assembly: GCF_044329325.1. Taxonomy (NCBI): domain Bacteria; kingdom Bacillati; phylum Actinomycetota; class Actinomycetes; order Kitasatosporales; family Streptomycetaceae; genus Streptomyces; species Streptomyces sp. NPDC017676. The sequence goes on from NZ_JBIRJA010000007.1 coordinate 265,874, forward strand.
CGTCCAGGGTCGCGTCGTCGGCGATGCGGCCGTCGAAGAAGCTGATCACGCGGTCGGCGGCGCTGGCCAGCCGGGCGTCGTGGGTGACCAGCACGATGGTCTGGCCGCGCCCGTGGAAGCGGGACAGCAGCCGCATCACCTCGCGAGTGCCCTTGCTGTCCAGGCTGCCGGCCGGCTCGTCCGCGAGCAGCAGCGGCGGGTGGTTGACCAGGGCCCGGGCGAGCGCGACCCGCTGCTGCTCGCCGCCGGACAGCTCGCCCGGCATGCTGCGCTCCTTGCCCTTCAGACCCAGCTCGGCGAGCAGCGCCTCCCGCTCGGCGCGGGCCTTCTTCGGCGGGACCCCGGCCAGCAGCGCGGGCAGCTCCACGTTGTCGGCGACCGACAGGTTCGAGACCAGGTTGAAGAACTGGAAGACGATCCCGATGGCCTTCCTGCGCTCCACCGCCCAGCGGGCCTCGCTGAAGGAGTCCGTACACCGGCCGTCGAGCCAGAGGCTGCCCGCGTCCGGCCGCTGGAGCCCGCCGAGCAGGTGCAGCAGCGTGGACTTGCCCGCGCCGGACGGCCCGGTGATCGCGACGAACTCGCCGCGGGCCACGGCGAGGTCCACCCCGCGCACGGCGTGCGCGGGCGCGCCCTCGCCGTAGTGGGTCTTCACCAGCCCCTCGGCCCGCAGCACCGGAGCGTGGCCGTCACTCACTCCAGATCCTCCAGTTCCTCCTGGCACCGCTCCAGCCAGTCGAGGTCGGCCTGGAGGTGCAGCATCGCGCCCTCGATCAGCAGCTGGGCGATTCGGTTGTCCCGGCTCTCGGCCGCGGCCAGTTTCGACAGGTTGCGCATGGTGTTGAGGTACTGGCGCCGCTGCCGGTTGATGAGGGCGATCTGGTCGGCGAGACCGGTCTGCGGGGCGAGGGCGAGCTTCATGAAGAACTCGTCCCGCACCCGCGGCTCGTCCTCGGTCTCCTCGAACCAGGCGAGCAGCGCCTCGCGCCCGGCGTCGGTGAGGTGGTAGACCTTCTTGTTGGGCCGGCTGGACTGCTCGACGTCCTCGCCCTCGATCAGCCCGGACTTCTCCAGGCGGCCGAGGGTGACGTAGATCTGGCCGACGTTCGGCTGAGGGTACGCGGCGCCCAGCAGTTGCTCAAGGTCCTGCTTCAGCTCGTAGCCGTGGGCCGGGCCGCGGGCGAGGAGTGCCAGGAGGGGCAGGCGCACTCGTGCTGTCCTCCTGTCTGCTCCATGTGCTCCAGGCCCTAGTATCGCGCATACCTAACAGGTATACATGGCCTCTGTCCCCGGGCGAGGGTGCCCGTGGTGCCGGGTGTACAGGGAGGAACCTATGCGGTGGATGCGCGCCGCCGGTAGGGGCCTTCTCGTTCTCGTCGTGGGTCTGGCCGGGTACGTGGCCCCGGGTGCCCGCGCCGACGAGGGCACGGGAGGCGGCCGGGGCCCGCTGACGCTGGCCACCGCCGGTGACCTCACCGGCTATCTCGGCCCGCTGCTCCAGGGCTGGAACCGCACCCATCCCGGCGAGAAGGTCACCCTGGTCGAGCTGCCGGACTCCGCCGACGAGACGCACGCGCAGATGACGACCGACCTGCGCGGCGGCGACCGGGGACGGTTCGACGTCCTCAACATCGACGTCGACTGGACCTCCGAGTTCGCGGCGGCCGGCTGGATCCGCCCGCTGCCCCGCGACCGCTTCCCGCTGGACAGCTTCCTGCCGCCGGTCGTGGACACGGCCACCTACGACGGGCGGCTGTACGCGGTCCCGTACGTCACGAACGCCGGACTCCTCCTGTACCGCAAGGACGTCCTCGACAAGGAGGGGGTGTCCCCGCCGCGCACCTGGGCGGAGCTGGAGCACGACGCGAGGACCATCGCGCCGAAGTACGGACTCGGCGGCTACGCGGGCCAGTTCCTGCCCTACGAGGGCCTGACCGTGAACGCGGCCGAGGCGGTGTACTCGGCGGGCGGCACCGTCCTCGGCGGCGAGGGCACCCGCGTCACCGTCGACTCGGCCGCCGCCCGGGAGGGCATCGGCTTCCTCGCCCGCGGCATCCGCGAGGGCTGGATCCCGAGGCAGGCGCTGACGTACAAGGAGGAGGAGTCCAAACAGGCCTTCCAGGACGGCAGGCTGCTCTTCCTGCGCAACTGGCCCTACGCGTACGCCGTCGCCTCCGCCCCGGGCTCCCGGGTCGCCGGGAAGATCGGCGCCGTACCGCTGCCCGGGCCCGACGGTCCGGGGACGAGCGTCCTCGGCGGCTCCAACCTCGCGGTCAACACCCACGCCCGGCACCCGGACTCCGCCGCGCGTCTGATCGCCTACCTCACCAGCGCGCCCGTGCAGCGCCAGGTGCTCACGCGGGGCGCGCTGCCGCCCGTGCGCGCCGGGCTCTACGCGGACCCCGCGCTCATCAAGCGGTTCCCCTATCTGCCGACCCTGCGCACCGCCGTCCTCACCGCCCGGCCGCGCCCCAAGAGCCCGCACTACGACCAGGTCAGCCTGGCCGTGCAGGCGGTCGTGCAGGACGCGCTCACCGGGCGGCAGACGCCCGGGCAGGCCGTGCGCCGGCTGGCGCGCGAACTCGACGCCATCGCGAGCCGATAGCCGGTCGCCGATCAGCGGCTAGTTACTTGTTAGGTAACGCGGATATCTCAACTGGCTTTCAAGTGTCCTGGTAAGTCCGCATTTTCCGCCCCAACTCCCCGGTAGCCTCTGTTCTTTTCGTTGACACCGTCGCGACACGGCTACCTAACATGCATGCATGTTGAGTAAGTACCACTGGTGGCGGGACGCCGTGATCTACCAGGTGTACGTCCGCAGCTTCCTGGACAGCACCGGTGACGGCATCGGCGATCTGGCCGGCGTCCGGGCCGGGCTGCCGTACCTGAAGAAGCTCGGCGTCGACGGCATCTGGCTGAGCCCCTTCTACCCCTCGCCGCAAGCCGACCACGGCTACGACGTGGCCGACTACCGCAGTGTCGACCCGCTCTTCGGCGACCTCGCCGAGTTCGACCTGCTGATGGCCGCCGCCCGGCGCCTCGGCATCAAGGTGCTGCTCGACATCGTCCCCAACCACTGCTCCAGCGAGCACCCGTGGTTCCGCGAGGCCCTGGCCGGCGAGCCCGGCAGCCCGGCCCGCGCCCGCTTCCACTTCGCCGACGGCCGCGGCCCCGACGGCAGCGAGCCGCCCAACAACTGGCACGCCATGTTCGGCGGCCCCGCCTGGACCCGGGCCGCCGACGGCCAGTGGTACCTGCACATGTTCACGCCCGAACAGCCGGACTGGAACTGGCGCAACCCCGAGATCCCCGACGAGTTCGACCGGACCCTGCGGTTCTGGCTCGACCGGGGCGTCGACGGCTTCCGCATCGACGTCGCCGCCGGCCTGTTCAAGCACCCCGACCTGCCCGACTCCGACGACCCGGAGGCCGACGCCCGCACCCGCGACTCGGTCAACCCGCTCGCCTGGAACCAGCCCGAGGTGCACGACGTGTGGCGCCGCTGGCGCTCGATCTGCGAGGAGTACGCCGACCGGGACGGCCGTGAACGCCTGCTCGTCGGCGAGGTCTCCGTCCCCACCGCCCGCGAACACGCCCTGTACGTCCGCCCCGACGAGCTCCACCAGGCCTTCTTCTTCGACCTGCTCGGCGCTCCCTGGGACGCCGACGCCTTCCGCAAGGTCATCTCCGAGGCCATGCAGGACATCGCCGGCACCGGCTCCACGGTCACCTGGGTCCTCAACAACCACGACCAGGTCCGCACCGTCACCCGCTACGGCGAACCGGCCACCGAGGGCAGCGGTCTCGGCGCCGCCCGCGCCCGCGCCGCCGCGCTGCTGATGCTGGCGCTGCCCGGGGCCGCGTACATCTACCAGGGCGAGGAACTGGGCCTGCCCGAGGTCGTCGACCTGCCCGACGACGTGCTCACCGACCCGATCTTCCGGCGCACCGGCAGCCGCGCCCGCATCCGCGACGGCTGCCGGGTGCCGCTGCCCTGGTCCGGACAGGCCTCCCCGTTCGGCTTCACCTCCGGCGTGGAGGGCGCCAGGCCCTGGCTGCCGCAGCCCGACTACTTCGCCGAGTACGCCACCGACCGCGCCCTCGCCGACACCCGCTCCTTCTGGCACCTGTACCGGGACGGTCTCCAACTGCGCAAGTCCCTGCCCCAGTTGGGCGAGGGCACGCTGCGCTGGCTGGACACCCCGCCGGACGTCCTCGCCTTCGTCCGCGGCGACGGCCTGGTCTGCGCCGTCAACTTCGGTACGGCCCCCGCCCCCGCGCCGGTCTCCGGCACCCCCCTGCTGTCCAGCGGACCCTGCCCGCCCGGCGTCCTGCCCGGCGCCACGGCGGCCTGGTGGCTGAACGACCTCTGATCACCCATCCCCGATCGAAAGGTCCATCGACGATGATGCGACGACGCACGACCCTGCTCACCGGCTGCACCGCTCTCGCCCTCGCCCTCGGCGCCACCGCCTGCGGCGGCGGTGACGTCTCCGCGGGCGGCGGCGACAAGGCGCTCAGCGGCCAGACCGTCACCGTGGCCGGTGTCTGGTCCGGCAGCGAACAGAAGAACTTCCAGAAGGTGCTGGACGCCTTCACCGAGAAGACCGGCGCCAAGACCCAGTTCGTGTCGACCGGCGACAACGTCTCCACGGTCGTCGGCAGCAAGATCGAGGGCGGCAACGCGCCCGACGTCGTGATGGTCCCACAGGTCGGCGTCCTGAAGCAGTTCGCGCAGAAGGGCTGGCTCAAGCCGCTCTCGCCGACCGCCCGGCAGACCATCGACGCCGACTACGCACCGGTGTGGAAGAAGTACGGCAGCGTCGACGGCACCCTCTACGGCCTCTACTTCAAGGCCGCCCACAAGTCCACCGTCTGGTACAGCCCCGACGCCCTCACCCAGGCCGGGGTCGAGCCGCCGAAGACCTACGACGAACTGCTCAAGGCCGGACACACCGTCTCCGACTCCGGCCTCGCCGCCTTCGCGGTCGCCGGACAGGACGGCTGGACCCTCACCGACTGGTTCGAGAACATCTACCTCTCCCAGGCGGGCCCCGAGAAGTACGACGCCCTCGCCGCCCACCGGCTCAAGTGGACCGACCCCACGGTGGTCGAGGCGCTCACCACCCTCGGCAAGCTCTTCAAGGACAAGCAGCTCATCGCCGGCGGGCAGAAGGAGGCACTGAACACCGACTTCCCCGGCTCGGTGGAGAAGGTGTTCGGCCCCAAGCCCGAGGCCGGCATGGTCTACGAGGGCGACTTCGTCGCCGGCGTCGCCCACGACCAGTACGGCAAGGCGATCGGCAAGGACGCCGACTTCTTCCCCTTCCCGGCGGTCGGCGGCGGCACGGCACCCGTCGTCAGCGGCGGTGACGCGGCCGTCGTCCTCAAGGACGGCAAGAACGCCAAGGCCGGCATGAGGCTCCTGGAGTACCTGGCCACCCCCGAGGCCGCGGCCGTGTGGGCGAAGGCGGGCGGCTTCCTGTCCCCGAACAGGAAGCTGGAACTCTCCGCGTACGGCGACGACGTCACCCGCGCCACCGCCAAGTCCCTCGTGGGCGCGGGGGACTCGGTCCGCTTCGACATGTCCGACCAGGCACCGGCGGCCTTCGGCGGCACCAAGGGCACCGGCGAGTGGAAGCTCCTCCAGGACTTCCTGCGCGACCCGTCGGACCCGAAGGGCACGGCGGCGAAGCTCGAAGCCGCCGCGGCCAAGGCCTACCAGGGCTGAGCGGCACACCATGACCGCCACCACTGTCGTCAAGCAGCAGGCGGGCCCGAGTCCCGCCGCCGGCCCGGCGCCCGCGCGCCGCGGCCGGCGGCGCGGCCGGCTGATCGCCCTGCTCTTCGTCCTCCCCGCACTGCTCCTGCTCGGCGCGCTCGTCGTCTACCCGGTGCTGTTCTCCGTCGGCCGCAGCTTCTTCGACGCCTCCGGCACCCGGTTCGTCGGCGGCGACAACTACACCGAGATGTTCCGCGACCCGGCCACCCTGAAGGCCATCCGCAACACCACCATCTGGGTCGTCGTCGCCCCCGCCCTGCTCACCGGCCTCGGCCTGATCCTGGCCGTCCTGGTGGAGAAGGTCCGCTGGGCGACGGCCTTCAAACTGCTCCTCTTCATGCCGATGGCGGTGTCCTTCCTCGCCGCCGGCATCATCTTCCGCCTCGCCTACGACGAGGACCCCGACAAGGGCGTGCTCAACGCGGCCGTCGTCTCCGTCCACGACGCCTTCAAGGGCACGTCGACCTACCCCACCGCCCGGGGCCGCGCCGGATCGCTCACCCAGGACCGGGACGGCTCCTACCGGACGACCGCCTCGGCGGGCGACACGGTCACGCTGCCGATGGTCGGGGTGCTGCCCAAGGACCTGCCCGGCGACGCCTCACCCGCCCGCGCGGCGGCGGCGCGCAAGGCCGTACCCGGCGAACTGCGCGGTGTCGTCTACCTGGACTTCACCCCCGGCGGAGGAGGCACGCAGGGCAAGGTCGACGCCCAGGAGAGCGGCCTGCCCGGCATGAAGGTCGAGGCGGTGCGCGACGGGAAGACGGTCGCGAGCGCGACCACCGCCACAGACGGCTCCTTCCGCTTCTCCGGTCTCACGGCGGGGTCGTACACGGTGAGGCTGCCGGAGTCGAACTTCGCCCCGCCCTACCAGGGCGTCTCCTGGCTCGGCCCGACCCTCGTCACCCCCGCGATCATCGGCGCCTACCTGTGGATCTGGACGGGCTTCGCGATGGTCCTGATCGGCGCGGGCCTCTCCACGCTCCCGCGCGACGCCCTGGAGGCCGCCCGGATGGACGGGGCCAACGAGTGGCAGATCTTCCGCCGGATCACCGTCCCGCTGCTCGCGCCCGTGCTCACCGTGGTCTTCGTGACCCTGGTGATCAACGTGATGAAGGTCTTCGACCTCGTCTACATCATCGCGCCCGGCCCGGTGCAGGAGGACGCCACCGTCCTCGCCACCCAGATGTGGCTGGTGTCCTTCGGCGGCGGCAACGACCAGGGCCTCGGCAGCGCCCTCGGCGTGCTCCTGCTGCTCCTGGTGATCCCCGCGATGGTCTTCAACGTCCGCCGTTTCCGCAACAGTCAACGATGAGGAGTCAGCGATGAACGCGATCAGGCGCGGCCTGGGCAGCGGCCTGGTGCAGGCCTTCCTGGTGGTCATCGGCCTGGTCTGGCTGACCCCGCTGGCCGGTCTCTTCCTGTCCTCCCTGCGCTCGGCCCAGGACACGGCGAAGGGCGGCTGGTGGACGGCGCTGGCCGGTCCCGGCCAGCTCTCCTTCGACAACTACTCGGCGCTGCTGAAGAACGCGGGCATCACGCAGGCCTTCTGGAACACCGTGCTGATCTCGGTGCCGGCCACCACCCTGGTCGTCGTCATCGCGGCCCTCGCCGGATACGCCTTCGCCTGGCTGGACTTCCCGCTGCGGGAACCCCTCTTCCTGCTGGTGGTGGCCCTGTTGGTGGTGCCGGTGCAGATCGGCCTGCTGCCGGTCGCCAAACTCTTCGGCACGCTGGGCCTGTTCGGCACGATCCCCGGTGTCGTCCTCTTCCACGTCGCCTACGGCCTGCCCTTCGCCGTCTTCCTGCTGCGGAACTACTTCGCGGACATCCCGAAGGAGATGCTGGAGGCGGCACGGATGGACGGCGGCAGCGAATGGCGCATCTTCACGCGTCTCGTCCTGCCGGTGGGCCGCCCGGCCATCGCCTCGCTCGCCATCTTCCAGTTCCTGTGGGTCTGGAACGACATGCTCGTCGCCCTGTTGTTCGCCGACAGCTCGTCGCAGCCGCTGACCGTGGAACTCCAGTCGCAGATCCGCCAGTTCGGCAGCAACATCGACGTCCTCGCCCCGGGCGCGTTCCTGTCCCTGATCGTGCCGGTGGTGGTGTTCTTCGCCTTCCAGCGGCACTTCGTGCAGGGCGTGATGGCGGGGTCGGTGAAATAGCGGCGGCGGGGGCCGAAACCCCCGCCGCGGCTACACACGCACCAGTGTCACGGAGACGCCGGCGGGTACAGCGACCTCGGCAGCTGCGAAGCCGCCGCCGAGTCCAGCAGCCACAGCGTGCGCGAGCGGCCGTACGCGCCCGCCGCCGGGGCCTGGATCTCGCCCGCGCCGGACAGGGCGATGGCGACGGCCTCCGCCTTGTCCTCGCCGGCCGCGAGGAGCCAGACCTCGCGGGCCGCACGGATCGCCGGGAGGGTGAGGGAGATCCGGGTGGGCGGCGGCTTGGGGGCGCCGTGGACGCCGACCACCGTGCGCTCGGTCTCCCGGACCGCGGGCAGCTCGGGGAAGAGCGACGCCACGTGGGTGTCCGGGCCGACGCCCAGCATCAGGACGTCGAAGGTGGGCACCGCGCCGTGGTTCTCCGGTCCGGCCGCCTTCGCCAGCTCCGCCGCGTACGCCTCCGCGGCCGCCTCCACGTCCGCGCCGTGCGGGCCGTCGGAGGCGGGCATGGCGTGCACGCGCTCCGGGTCCACCGGCACGGAGTCCAGCAGCGCCTCGCGGGCCTGCGTGACATTGCGCTCGGGGTCGCCCTCGGGGAGGTAGCGCTCGTCGCCCCACCAGAGGTCGAGGCGGCCCCAGTCGATGGCGTCCCGGGCGGGAGCCGCCGCCAGCGCGGCCAGCAGGCCGTTGCCGTTGCGCCCGCCCGTGAGGACCACGGACGCGGTGCCCCGGGAGGCCTGCGCGTCCACGATCTTCGTGATCAGGCGGGCCGCGGCGGCCTGCGCCATCAGTTCCTTGTCGTGGTGGACGACCAGCTGCGGAGTGCTCACTTCGCCGTCGCCTTCCTGGCCGGTGCCTTCTTCGCCGGTGCCTTCTTCGCGGTCTTGGCCGCCGCCTTCTTCGCGGGGGCCTTGGCCGCTTCCTCGACCGGTTCCGGTACGGCGACCGGCTCGGCCGCGGACTCGGCGCCCGCGTCCCCGGCCGGCGCCTCGGACGCCTGCCGCGGCACCGTGTCCAGCCGCTCCACGCCGTAGCGCAGCGCCGACGCGTAGGTGTCGTCCGGGTCCAGCCGGCGCAGCTCCTCCGCGATCAGCTCGGCGGTGTCCCGCCGCTTCAGCGCCACCGCGCGGGCCGGCTGGCCCTCGATGGACAGCGTGGCCAGCGAGCCGTCGGCCCGGTCCAGCACGATCGGGCCGCAGTCGGTGTCCATGCGGACGGCCGTGAGCCCCGGACCGGACGACAGCGAGCGCTTCACCGGTACGTCCAGCCGGTCCGCGAGCCACATCGCCAGCAGCTCACAGCTCGGGTTGAACTCCTCGCCCTCCACCTCGACGGCCGTCACCTCGCAGGTGACCTGGTCGAGGGCCGCCGCGAGCATGGAACGCCACGGTGTGATCCTCGTCCAGGACAGGTCGGTGTCGCCGGGGGTGTAGGCCTCGGCGCGGGCCGACAGCTCCCGCACCGGCTGCTCGGCCGCGTAGGTGTCGGTGACCCGGCGCTGGGCGAGCGCGCCCAGCGGGTCCTTCGCCGGGTCGAGCGGGGCGTTCACCGGCCACCACACCACGACGGGCGCGTCCGGCAGCAGCAGCGGCAGGACCACCGAGTCGGCGTGGTCCGCGGCCTCGCCGTACAGACGCAGGACGACCGTCTCACCGGTGCCCGCGTCCGCGCCCACCCGCACCTCGGCGTCCAGACGCGAGGACGTGCGGTCGCGCGGGGAGCGGGAGACCCGCTTGATGACCACCAGTGTGCGCGAGGGGTGCTCGCGCGAGGCGTCGTTGGCGGCCTTCAGGGCGTCGTAGGCGTTCTCCTCGTCGGTGACGATGACGAGGGTCAGCACCATGCCGACGGCGGGCGTGCCGATGGCGCGGCGGCCCCGCACGAGCGCCTTGTTGATCGCTCCGGCGGTGGTGTCGGTCAGATCTATCTTCATGGCCGGCGCCAGCTCCGTCCGTCTCGTGCGAGCATCTCGTCCGCCTCCACGGGACCCCAGGTGCCCGACTTGTACTGCGCGGGCCTGCCGTGCTTGTCCCAGTACTCCTCGATCGGGTCGAGGATCTTCCAGGACAGCTCGACCTCCTCCGTGCGCGGGAAGAGGTTGGCATCTCCGAGCAGCACGTCCAGGATCAGGCGCTCGTACGCCTCCGGGCTGGACTCCGTGAACGACTCGCCGTAGGCGAAGTCCATCGACACGTCCCGGATCTCCATGGAGGTGCCCGGCACCTTGGAGCCAAAGCGGACGGTGACGCCCTCGTCGGGCTGGACGCGGATGACGATCGCGTTCTGGCCCAGCTCCTCGGTCGCCGTCGTGTCGAACGGCGAGTGCGGGGCCCGCTGGAAGACGACCGCGATCTCCGTCACCCGGCGGCCGAGGCGCTTGCCGGTGCGCAGGTAGAAGGGGACACCCGCCCAGCGGCGGTTGTCGATCTCCAGCTTGACCGCGGCGTAGGTGTCGGTCTTCGACTTCGGGTCGATGCCCTCCTCTTCGAGGTAGCCGGTGACCTTCTCACCGCCCTGCCAGCCCGCCGCGTACTGCCCGCGCACGGTGTCGGCGCCCAGGTCCTTCGGCAGCCGGACGGCGCCGAGCACCTTCTCCTTCTCCGCGGCCAGCGCGTCCGCGCCGAAGGAGGCGGGCTCCTCCATGGCCGTGAGGGCCATGAGCTGGAGCAGGTGGTTCTGGATGACGTCCCGGGCGGCGCCGATGCCGTCGTAGTAGCCGGCCCGGCCGCCGATGCCGATGTCCTCGGCCATGGTGATCTGGACGTGGTCCACGAAGGACCGGTTCCAGATCGGCTCGAACATCGTGTTGGCGAAACGCAGGGCCAGGATGTTCTGGACGGTCTCCTTGCCGAGGTAGTGGTCGATCCGGAAGACCTGCTCCGGCTCGAACACCTCGTGCACGACCTTGTTCAGCTCCTCGGCCGACTTCAGGTCGTGCCCGAACGGCTTCTCGATGACCGCTCGCCGCCAGGAACCGCCGGTCTGGTCGGCCAGACCGTGCTTCTTCAGCTGCTGGATGACCACCGGGAAGGAGCGCGGCGGCACGGACAGGTAGAAGGCGAAGTTGCCGCCCGTGCCCTGTGCCTTGTCCAGCTCCTCGATGGTGGCGCGCAGCCGCTCGAATGCCTCGTCGTCGTCGAAGGTGCCCTGGACGAAGCGCATCCCCTGGATGAGCTGCTGCCAGACCTCCTCGCGGAACGGAGTACGCGAGTGCTCCTTGACCGCGTCGTGGACGACCTCGGCGAAGTCCTCGTGCTCCCAGTCGCGGCGGGCGAAGCCCACCAGCGAGAAGCCCGGCGGCAGCAGACCCCGGTTGGCGAGGTCGTACACCGCGGGCATCAGCTTCTTGCGCGACAGGTCGCCGGTGACGCCGAAGATGACCAGGCCCGACGGCCCCGCGATACGCGGGAGCCGTCGGTCGGCCGGGTCACGAAGCGGGTTCGCTCCGGAACCGGAAACGGGTGACAAGTCAGCCCTCCGAAGGGGCGAGGCGCTCAAGCTCCGCCTGGGTGGACTTCAGCAGGTCGGTCCAGGACGCCTCGAACTTCTCGACGCCCTCGTCCTCCAGCACCTGCACGACGTCGTCGTACGAGATGCCGAGCTTCTCCAGCGCGTCGAGGTCGGCGCGCGCCTGCTCGTAGGTGCCGGCGATGGCGTTGCCGGTGATCTCGGCCTGGGCCTCGGTGGCCTCCAGCGTGGCCTCCGGCATGGTGTTGACCGTGTTCGGGGCGACGAGCCCGTCGACGTAGAGGGTGGCCGGGTACGCCGGGTCCTTCACGCCGGTCGACGCCCACAGCGGACGCTGCTTGTTGGCGCCCGCGTTCTCCAGCGCGCTCCACCGGTCCGAGGAGAAGACCTCCTCGTACGCCTGGTAGGCGAGGCGCGCGTTGGCGACGGCGGCCTTGCCGCGCAGTGCCTTGGCCTCGTCGGTGCCGATGCCGTCCAGCCGCTTGTCGATCTCGGTGTCCACGCGGGACACGAAGAAGGACGCCACCGAGTGGATCTTCGACAGGTCGAGACCCCGCTCCTTCGCCTTCTCCAGGCCGGTCAGGTAGGCGTCCATGACCTTGCGGTAGCGCTCCAGCGAGAAGATCAGCGTGACGTTGACGCTGATGCCGAGGCCGATCGTCTCGGCGATCGCCGGCAGACCCGCCTGGGTGGCCGGGATCTTGATCAGGGTGTTGGGGCGGTCCACCAGCCAGGCCAGCTGCTTGGCCTCGGCGACGGTCGCCTTGGTGTTGTGCGCGAGACGGGGGTCGACCTCGATGGAGACCCGGCCGTCCTGTCCGTTCGTCGCGTCGAAGACCGGCCGCAGGATGTCGGCGGCGTCGCGGACGTCCGCCGTCGTGATCATGCGGATGGCCTCTTCGACGGTGACCTTGCGGGCGGCGAGGTCCGAGAGCTGCTGGTCGTAGCCGTCGCCCTGGGAGATCGCCTTCTGGAAGATCGTCGGGTTGGTGGTGACGCCTACGACGTGCTGCTGGTCGATCAGCTCGGCGAGGTTGCCGGACGTGATCCGCTTGCGCGACAGGTCGTCCAGCCAGATCGCGACGCCTTCGTCGGAGAGGCGCTTGAGTGCGTCTGTCATGGAATTACATCTCCTACGTGTCGTATGTGAGCGTCAGCGCTGAGCGTCGGCGAGGGATTCCCGCGCCTTCGCGGCCACGTTCTCCGCGGTGAAGCCGAACTCCTTGAAGAGCACCTTGCCGTCGGCGGAAGCACCGAAGTGCTCCAGGGACACGATGCGGCCGGCATCCCCCACGTACTTGTGCCAGGTCAGACCGATGCCCGCCTCGACCGAGACTCGGGCCTTGACGGACGGCGGCAGCACGGAGTCCCGGTACCCCTGGTCCTGCTGCTCGAACCACTCGACGCACGGCATCGAGACGACACGCGTGGGCACGCCCTCGGCCTGGAGCCGCTCACGGGCCTCGACGGCCACGTGCACCTCGGAACCGGTGGCCATCAGGATCACCTGCGGTTCGCCGCCTTCGGCCTCGAACAGCACGTAGCCGCCCTTGGCCGCGTCCTCGTTCGGCTCGTACACCGGCACGCCCTGGCGGGTGAGCGCGAGGCCGTGCGGCTGGCCCTTGCCGAACTCCTTGGTCCAGCGCAGCAGGATCTCGCGCCAGGCGATGGCGGTCTCGTTGGCGTCCGCCGGACGCACGATGTTCAGACCCGGGATCGCGCGCAGCGAGGCCAGGTGCTCGACCGGCTGGTGGGTGGGGCCGTCCTCGCCGAGGCCGATGGAGTCGTGCGTCCACACGAACGTCACCGGCAGGTGCATCAGGGCCGACAGGCGCACCGCGTTGCGCATGTAGTCGGAGAAGACGAGGAAGGTGCCGCCGTAGACACGGGTGTTGCCGTGCAGCGTGATGCCGTTCAGCTCCGCGCCCATCGAGTGCTCGCGGATGCCGAAGTGGATCGTGCGGCCGTACGGGCTGGCCTCGGGCAGCGGGTTGCCCTCGGGCAGGAACGAGCTGTCCTTGTCGATGGTGGTGTTGTTCGACCCGGCGAGGTCGGCGGAGCCGCCCCACAGCTCGGGGATCACCGCGCCGAGCGCCTGGAGCACCTTGCCGGACGCGGCACGCGTCGCGACGCCCTTGCCGGGCTCGAAGACCGGGAGCTTCTCCTCCCAGCCGGTGGGCAGCTCGCCCTTGCTGATCCGGTCGAACTCGGCGGCCCGCTCCGGGTTGGCCTCGCGCCACTCCTGGAGGGACTTCTCCCACTCGGACTTCGCCTGGGCGCCGCGCTCCAGCGCCTTGCGGGTGTGGGCGATGACCTCGTCGGCGACCTCGAACGACTTCTCCGGGTCGAAGCCGAGGACGCGCTTGGTGGCGGCGACCTCGTCCTCGCCCAGCGCCGAGCCGTGCGCGGCCTCGGTGTTCTGGGCGTTCGGGGCCGGCCAGGCGATGATGGAGCGCATCGCGATGAAGGACGGCCGGTCGGTGACCTGCTTCGCCTCCTGGATCGCGGCGAAGATCGCCTGCGGGTCCAGGTCGCCGTTCTCCTTGGCCTCCACGCGCTGCACGTGCCAGCCGTAGGCCTCGTAGCGCTTGACGGTGTCCTCGGAGACGGCCGTCTCGGTGTCGCCCTCGATCGAGATGTGGTTGTCGTCCCACAGCAGGATCAGGTTGCCCAGCTTCTGGTGGCCGGCCAGCGAGGACGCCTCGGCGGAGATGCCCTCCTGGAGGCAGCCGTCACCGGCGATGCAGTAGATGAAGTGGTCGAAGGGGGACTCGCCGGCCGGAGCCTCGGGGTCGAACAGACCGCGCTCGTAGCGGGCGGCCATGGCCATGCCCACCGCGTTGGCGACACCCTGGCCCAGCGGACCCGTGGTGGTCTCGACGCCCTTGGTGTGCCCGTACTCCGGGTGGCCGGGGGTCTTGGAGCCCCACGTCCGGAACGACTTCAGATCGTCCAGCTCCAGGCCGAAGCCGGCCAGGTACAGCTGGGTGTAGAGGGTCAGGGACGAGTGTCCGGCGGACAGCACGAAGCGGTCGCGGCCGGTCCACTCCGGATCCGCCGGGTCGTGCCGCATCACCTTCTGGAAGAGGGTGTAGGCGGCCGGGGCCAGGCTCATCGCCGTACCGGGATGGCCGTTGCCGACCTTCTGTACGGCGTCTGCGGCCAGGACACGGGCGGTGTCCACGGCCCGCTGGTCCAGCTCGGTCCACTCAAGGTCTGTGGTGGTCGGCTTGGTGCTCACCCTGGGTCAGGGCTCCTCTCCACATGTCGGTCGCCGGTCGTCGGGGCATGCGCCCACCCGGCCGCCGACGGACGTGTCGCCCGCCGGCCGTTGTCGAGCCTACCCCCGTAAGGACGTGCGTTTTTTCGAGTGTTTCCAGAGTGCCGGGAGTCTGCGCGATCCGCCTGCCGACCGGCCCGGAAGGGCATTTGGCACATGAATACGGAGCCGGTCATCTGAGCGCTCAATCGAGTGCCGGGACCCCTCTTATGGGCCGTGCGTCAACACGACCCCACCCCCGCGAAGGGCGGGGTATGGGCAACGTCTAAAGTGGCGTGGTACGCGCGAGCCTTTACCGGGACTTCATACGGGGGGCTTGCTGGGATGTCTCTGTCAGGGGTGTGCGTGACGGCCGTCGAATCCCGTCCAGCGGCTTTGCTCGATGGTGCGAGCCAGGGCCCGGCTCATCGGCCGTTCGGGGCCCGTGTCAAGGCTTTCGTGGCGCTGACCAAGCCGCGGATCATCGAGCTGCTGCTCATCACCACGGTTCCGGTGATGTTCCTGGCGCAGCAGGGTGTGCCCGACCTCAAGCTGGTCCTGCTCACCTGCGTCGGCGGCTATCTGTCGGCGGGCGGCGCCAACGCGCTGAACATGTACATCGACCGGGACATCGACGCCCTGATGGACCGCACCTCGCAGCGGCCCCTGGTGACGGGCATGGTCAGCCCGCCCGAGTGCCTGGTCTTCGGCATCACCCTCGCGGTCGTCTCGACGCTGCTGTTCGGCCTCACCGTCAACTGGCTGAGCGCCTGGCTCTCGCTCGGGGCGCTCCTCTTCTACGTCGTCGTCTACACGATGCTCCTCAAACGGCGTACGTCGCAGAACATCGTGTGGGGTGGCATCGCGGGCTGCATGCCCGTGCTCATCGGCTGGTCGGCCGTGACGAACTCGCTCTCCTGGGCGCCGGTCGTCCTGTTCCTGGTGATCTTCTTCTGGACCCCGCCGCACTACTGGCCGCTGTCCATGAAGGTGAAGGACGACTACGCGCGTGTGGGCGTGCCGATGCTGCCGGTCATCGCCTCCAACAAGGTCGTGGCGCGGCAGATCGTCATCTACAGCTGGGTCATGGTCGCCGTCTCCCTGCTCCTGACCCCCCTCGGCTACACCGGCTGGTTCTACACGGCGGTCGCGCTGGCCGCCGGCGGATGGTGGCTGTGGGAGGCGCACGCGTTGCAGAACCGGGCCAAGGCCGAGGTCACGGGCGCGAAGCTGAAGGAGATGCGGCTGTTCCACTGGTCGATCACCTATGTGTCGCTGCTGTTCGTGGCGATCGCGGTGGACCCCTTCCTGCGCTGAGGCGCGGCGGGCGCATGTCACAGGGCCCTGATCTCGCCAGCTGACCTACCCGTCGGTAGCATCCTGGGCATGGCAGACACGCAGCAGGTTGACGCGAGGGCCGAGCGCAAGGCGGCCAAGCTCGCCCGGGAGATCAGCGCCTTCTCCAAGGCCCACGGCGGTGCCGAGGGCCAGGTGGCCCACATCGGCGAACGCGGCGCCCGCATCGTCCTCGTCGGCGCGGACGGCGGCTGGGGCGACCTGGTGGCTCCCAGCACCGAGATCGCCCAGCAGGCGGTGGAGAAGGCCGGCATCACCGTCCACGAGTCCTTCGACGGCGAGTTCGCCGCCAAGGTGCGGACGGGCCCGTACGAGTGGAAGCGGATGGCCGGCATCCAGGTGGGCGGCTGAGCAACGCCCCGCGGGGCCGCGGGCTCGCAAGGACGTGCGGCTCCCCGCGCGGGCGCGGCCGGCCCTGGCCGCGAGCTCATCCGCGACCTCGGACCCCGTTCACCCGTTAGGCCGGTCGAAGCCAGCGCACGCGGGGAGGCCGGGATGATCGAGACGCCGTCCCTCGTGGACCAGTACTGCCACGGCGTACTGCGGACGGAACTGGGCCTCGGCACCTTCGAGGCCCAGCTGGCCCGCACCGAGGGACCCCCGGCCCCGGGCACCACCCTGTTCGACACCCAGACCGGCTTCGCCGTACGGCGCTGGTGCCCGCCCCTGCTCGGCCTCGAACCGCACTGCCCGCCCGCCCGCTATCTGGCCCGGCGCCGCGAACTGGGCGTCCTGGAGTCGGGCCGCAGGCTGCTGCGCGGCAGCGGCATCACCACGTACCTGGTCGACACCGGGCTGCCCGGCGACCTCACCGGCCCCGCCGAACTGGCCTCCGCCGCGGCGGCCGAGGCCCGCGAGACCATCCGGCTCGAACCGCTCGCGGAGCAGGTCGCCGACACCTCCGGCACCGTCGAGTCCTTCCTCGCCAACCTCGCCGAGTCGGTGCACGGAGCCGCGGCCACCGCCGTCGCCTTCACCTCCGTCGCGGGCCTGAGACACGGCCTGGCCCTCGCGCCGGAGCCGCCGGGACCGGGGGAGGTGCGGGGCGCGGCGGGCCGCTGGCTGGCCGGACGGCGCGTCGGCGGCACGCTCACCGACCCCGTCCTGCTCCGGCACCTGCTGTGGATCGCCGTCGCCTCGGGCCTGCCCCTGCAACTGCACGCGGGTCTCGGCGAGCCCGGCTCCCGCATCGACCGCACGGACCCGGTGCTGCTCACCGACTTCGTCCGGGCCACCGCCGGCCTCGGCACCGACCTGATCCTGCTGCACGGCTATCCGTACCACCGCCACGCCGCCCACCTGGCCGGTGTCTTCCCGCACGTCTACGCCGACTCCGGCGCCGCGCTGGTCCGCACCGGCGCCCGGGCGGCCACGGTCCTCGCCGAGCTCCTGGAACTGGCCCCCTTCGGCAAGATCCTCTTCTCCACCGGCGCGCGGAACCTGCCGGAACTGCATGTCGTCGGCGCCCGCCTCTTCCGGGAGGCGCTGGGCCGCGTACTGGGCACCTGGGTCGCCGACGGCGCCTGGTCCTTGGAGGACGCCCAGCGGGTTGCGCGGATGATCGCGGCGGACAACGCACGCCGGGTGTACGGGCTGGAGTGAGCCGTCCAGACTGGGCGGATGACGACGACCGCGTCCCTGCTCGACGGGTTCCTGCACGCCCTGCTGCCCCTGCGGCCCCGCGCCGTGTGGGCTCACGGCTCACTGGCCGGCGGCGACTACCAGGAGGGCCGCAGCGACCTCGACCTGATCGCCGTCCTGCCGGACCCGCCGGCCCTGGAGACCGTACGACGGCTCGTGGCGCTGCACCGGAGGCAGCGCGGCGAACCGCTCGCGGCGAAGCTCCACTGCGGCTACCTCGCACCGGCCACCCTGCACGACGTGGACCGCTCGCACCTCACCTGGGCACACGGACGGGTGATGCGCCGCCCGGTCAGCCCCGTCACCCGGCGCGAGCTGCACGCCTTCGGACGCGTGCTGTACGGCGAGGCCCCGGCGGCGCTGCTCCCGCCGGTGCCGGACCGGGAACTGGCCGACTTCGTCGTACGCGACCAGCGCGACTACTGGGGGCCGGCGGTGGACAAGGCCCGGCTGTGGCGGCAGGACATCTGGGTCGACCTGGGCCTGCTGACCTTCGCCCGGGCCACCGTGACCCTGCGTGAGGGCCGGCTGATCTCCAAGCGGGAGGCGCTGGCGGAGCTTCGGGCGCTGGGTGCTCCGGCGGAGGTCGTCGAGGACATCACCCGCCGCCGCTACGGCACCCCCGCCCCGGCCCCCGACGGCTGGTCCACCCGCCGGGCCGGGCTGACCCGCGCCTACCTGGGGCCGGCGATCGACGCTCTCGTCGCCACGTACGGGTGACTCACGCGCGGGTGCCGACCGGCACCTCGGCCGCCGGGCCCGGGAGGTCCAGGCCGGCTTCCGGGCGTTCGCGCAGCGACAGCAGGACGCGCAGGGTGGCGATCCAGATCAGGCACGAGCCGAGCATGTGCAGGGCGACCAGGACCTCGGGCAGGTGCGTGAAGTACTGCACGTAACCGATCACACCCTGGGCCAGCAGCACGACGAACAGCTCGCGGGTCCGGGCCAGGGGGCCCTGCGGCGCGTCGACCGCCTTCAGGACGAACCACAGGGCGAACGTCAGCGTGACCACGATCCACGCGAGCACCGCGTGCAGCTTGGCGACCGTCTCCCAGTCGATCGGGATGCGCTCGACCTCGCTGGAGTCGCCGGCGTGCGGCCCGGCCCCGGTCACCACCGTGCCGACCGCGATGAGCAGCACGGACGCCAGCACCAGGAACCACACGAGCTGCTGCACCGCCTTGCCGACCAGCGGACGCGGCGCCTCGTCGCCCTCCCGTGTGCGCTGCCACATCACCGTGGCGATGGCGATCAGGGCGGTGGAGAGCAGGAAGTGCGCGGCGACGGTGTACGGGTTGAGGCCGACCAGGACGACGATGCCGCCGAGCACGGCGTTGCCCATGACCACCCAGAACTGGGCCCAGCCCAGCCGGGTCAGGCTGCGTCGCCACGGCTTCTGGGACCGGGCCGCGACGATCGCCCAGCCGACGGCCGCGCACAGCACGTACGTCAGCATGCGGTTGCCGAACTCGATGACCCCGTGGAAGCCCATGGCCCGGGTGGTGGTCAGGGAGTCGTCGGTGCAGGTGGGCCAGGTCGGGCAGCCGAGGCCCGAGCCGGTCAGGCGGACGGCGCCGCCGGTCACGACGATGACCACCGACATCACGAGCGCGGCGAGCGCCGCCCGGCGGACGGTCCGGGGGTCCGGGGTCCAGCGGTCGGCGATGAAGGCGAGCGGGTTGCGCAGGGCGGCTTCGGCGTCGGCGCGGTTCAGCTTTGGCACGCGCACCATCGTAGGCCGCCGCTTGTGCACGCGTTCACGAGGGTCCGCCCCGACGCGTGCGGCATCGGTCACTCCCAGCGGAAGAACTTCCCGGCCGCGGCCAGGCCGGCCACCGCCCAGACGGCGAGAATCCCCAGGTCGCCCCAGGGAGTGCCGGCGCCGTGCTGGAGCACGTCCCGCAGGCCGTCCGACAGGGCGGAGATCGGCAGCAGACCGAGGACCTGTTCACCCGTCGAGCCGAACTTCTCCAGCGGCACGATGACTCCGCCGCCGACGAGCAGCAGCAGGAACACCAGGTTGGCGGCGGCCAGCGTCGCCTCCGCCTTCAGCGTGCCCGCCATCAGCAGGCCGAGCCCGGAGAAGGCGGCGGTGCCGACGACGAGCAGCAGCAGGACGGCGGCCGGGTTGCCGTGCGGGGACCAGCCCAGCGCGAAGGCGATGACGGTCAGCAGGACGACCTGGAGGACCTCGGTCACCAGCACGGACGCCGTCTTCGCGGTCATCAGGGCCCAGCGGGGCAGCGGCAAGGAGGCGAGCCGCTTCAGGACGCCGTAGCGGCGCTCGAAGCCGGTGGCGATGGCCTGGCCGGTGAACGCCGTCGACATCACGGCCAGGGCCAGGATGCCGGGGGCGAGGAAGTCGACCGCCTCGCTGCCGGTGTCCACGATGTCGACGGAGCTGAAGAGCACCAGCAGCAGGGTCGGGATGACGACCGTCAGCAGCAGCTGCTCGCCGTTGCGCAGCAGCATCTTCGTCTCCAGCGCCGCCTGCGCCGCGATCATGCGGGGGAGCGGGGCGGCTCCGGGCTTCGGGGTGTACGTACCCGCCGTGGTCACGAGCGCAGCTCCTTGCCGGTCAGCTCAAGAAAGACGTCCTCCAGCGTGTGCCGCTCCACCGAGATCCGGTCGGGCATGACCCCGTGCTGGGCGCACCAGGACGTCACCGTGGCCAGCAGCTGGGGGTCGACCTTGCCGACGACCCGGTAGGAGCCCGGGGTCAGCTCGGCGGCCGTGCAGTCGGCCGGCAGCGCCTTGAGCAGGGAGCCGACGTCGAGGCCGGGCCGGCCGGTGAAGCGCAGGGTGTTCTCGGCGCCGCCCTTGCACAGCTCCTCCGGGGAGCCCTGGGCGATCACCCGGCCGCCGTCGATGATCGCCACGTCGTCGGCGAGCTGCTCGGCCTCGTCCATGTGGTGCGTGGTGAGGATCACCGAGACGCCGTCGGCGCGCAGGTCCCGCACCAGGTCCCAGGTGGCCCGGCGAGCCTGCGGGTCGAGCCCGGCGGTGGGCTCGTCCAGGAACACCAGCTCCGGGCGGCCCACGACGGCCATGGCGAGCGCGAGCCGCTGCTGCTGGCCGCCGGAGAGCCGGCGGTAGCCGGTCCGGCCGCAGGAGCCGAGCCCGAGGCGTTCGACGAGGGCGTCGACGTCCAGCGGGTGGGCGTGCAGCTTCGCCATGTGGCGCAGCATCTCCTCCGCCCGGGCACCGGAGTACACGCCTCCGGACTGGAGCATCACGCCGATGCGGGGGCGCAGCTCGGCGGACTGCCGTACCGGGTCGAGGCCCAGGACGCGCACCGTGCCGGAATCCGGCTTCCGGTACCCCTCGCAGGTCTCGACCGTGGTCGTCTTCCCCGCCCCGTTGGGGCCGAGTACGGCGGTCACGCCCGGCTGGGCCACCAGGTCGAGCCCGTCCACCGCGGTCTTCGTGCCGTACCGCTTCACCAAGGCCTGGACCTGGACCACCGGCTCACTTCGCATGGGTCCAGAGTCTAGGTACGCCGTCCGGCCCTCAGGCGCGGGGGTGGCGGAAGTCCTCCTCACGGGGCCGGTGCAGTGGCAGCCACCGCTCGGCGTAGGCCACGGCGTCCGCCACCGGGAACAGCCGGACGTCCGCCGCACCCACCCTTCCCCGGACGACCGGCCGGTCCCGCTCGAAGTCGTGCCCCAGCTCGTCGAACCGGTCGGAGCTGATCGAGACCTCGGTCAGCGTCTCCCAGCCGCCGCCGGGAGCGGGCCGGCCGACCCGCACGCGGGGCGCGGGTATCCGGTACTCGGCGAGGTGGAAGGCGGTGCAGGCGTCGTAGCCCGCGCCGAGCAGCAGGACCCGGGCGCCCAGCTCCTCCAGCCGGGCGAGGGGGCTGTGCTCACCGAGCCGGCAGTCGGGGGCGTGGCCGTCGGTGATCTCCAGGGCGCGGGGGCCGACGGCCGCGAAGGAGGTCTGCGGGTGGGCGCTGCGCAGGGCGCCCGGCCAGGTGCGCACGGTCTCCGGGACGACGCCGACTCCGAGGGAGGGGGTGATCAGCGGGTGGTACGGCGGCATGGTGGCCCGGATGCGGTCCCACCATTCCTCGGGAACGGGAGGATTCACCCAGACGGCCGGATCGGACTGGGCGCCCGTCTGGGTGGGGACGACGAGCGTGCCCGACGGGCCGAGCGCGTCCAGGAGCCCCTGGACGACCGCGACGGCGCCTCCGTTGACCCAGCCGAGGGAGCTGAGCGAGGAGTGCGCGAGAAGGGTCTCACCGGGCTCGACACCGAGCAGTCGCAGCTCCGCGGCGATGCTGTCGCGGGTGACAAGAGGGCCGGTCGGAGGGGGTGTGGGCATGGTCCGGGAGTCTCCCGGACGGGCGCGCGGGGCGCCACCGGATTGCCCCTGCCGACGGCCCGCACGAGCGATCGGATGATCGTTTCCGCAGGTCGGATTAGGTATGCCTAAGTGACGCAGGGCACCGTCGGGTGATCCGGACGGCGCTTGTCAGTCTCCGCGGAATTACGCAACAATGGCGTTGTGAAAAACGTCGGCGAGGCTCGGGAGACCCCCACGGGGGCCCCTCAGGAGGAGCTAGCGACCGGTGAGCGCTCGACGCGCAACCGGGTCGCGCGGTCCATCCTGGACCACGGGCCGTCGACCGTCGCCGAACTCGCCGGCCGGCTGGGACTGACCCAGGCGGCCGTCCGCCGTCACCTGGACGCGCTGGTCGCCGACGACGTCGTCGAGGCCCGCGAGCAGCGGGTCTACGGCACGCGCACGCGCGGGCGCCCCGCGAAGGTCTTCGCGCTCACCGACTGCGGCCGGGACGCCTTCGACCAGTCGTACGACAAGCTCGCCATGGACGCGCTGCGCTGGATCGCCGAGCAGGGGGGCGGCCCCGAGGCGGTCGCCGCCTTCGCCCGCGCCCGGATCGCCGCCCAGGCGAGCGCGTACCGCGAGGCGATCGAGGCCGTGACCCCCGACAAACGCGCCGAAGCGCTGGCCAAGGCCCTGAGCGCCGACGGGTACGCTGCTACGGCGCGCAGCGCACCGGTCGGCGAGCAGCTCTGCCAGCACCACTGCCCGGTCGCCCACGTCGCGGAACAGTTCCCGCAGCTGTGCGAGGCGGAGACCGAGATCTTCGCCGAGCTGCTGGGCACCCACGTCCAGCGACTGGCGACCATCGCGCACGGCGACGGCGTCTGCACGACGTTCATCCCCAAGATTTCCACTGACGCACCTGCAAGCACGGCCGGGAGGAACCCCGCATGACTCTCCCCACGGAGACTGCCCACCCTGAGCTGGAGGGCCTGGGCAAGTACGAATACGGCTGGGCCGACTCCGACGTGGCCGGTGCCTCCGCCAGGCGCGGCCTCAACGAGGACGTCGTCCGCGACATCTCGGGCAAGAAGTCCGAGCCGGAGTGGATGACCAAGCTGCGCCTGAAGGGCCTGAAGCTCTTCGAGAAGAAGCCGATGCCGAACTGGGGCTCCGACCTCTCGGGCATCGACTTCGACAACATCAAGTACTTCGTGCGCTCCACGGAGAAGCAGGCGGAGTCCTGGGAGGACCTGCCCGAGGACATCAAGAACACCTACGACAAGCTGGGCATCCCCGAGGCCGAGAAGCAGCGCCTCGTCGCCGGTGTCGCCGCCCAGTACGAGTCGGAGGTCGTCTACCACCAGATCCGCGAGGACCTGGAGGAGCAGGGCGTCATCTTCCTCGACACCGACACCGCCCTGAAGGAGCACCCGGAGCTCTTCAAGGAGTACTTCGGCACGGTCATCCCGGCCGGCGACAACAAGTTCGCCGCGCTGAACACCGCCGTGTGGTCCGGCGGCTCCTTCATCTACGTGCCGAAGGGCGTGCACGTCGAGATCCCGCTCCAGGCCTACTTCCGCATCAACACGGAGAACATGGGCCAGTTCGAGCGGACCTTGATCATCGTCGACGAGGGTGCCTACGTCCACTACGTCGAGGGCTGCACCGCGCCGATCTACAAGTCGGACTCGCTGCACTCCGCGGTGGTCGAGATCATCGTCAAGAAGAACGCCCGCTGCCGTTACACGACCATCCAGAACTGGTCGAACAACGTCTACAACCTGGTCACCAAGCGCGCCGTCGCCTACGAGGGCGCGACCATGGAGTGGATCGACGGCAACATCGGCTCCAAGGTGACGATGAAGTACCCGGCCGTCTACCTGATGGGCGAGCACGCCAAGGGCGAGACCCTGTCCATCGCCTTCGCGGGCGAGGGGCAGCACCAGGACGCCGGCGCCAAGATGGTCCACATGGCGCCGAACACGTCGTCCAACATCGTCTCGAAGTCGGTCGCGCGCGGTGGCGGTCGTACGTCCTACCGCGGCCTGATCGAGATCGGCGAGGGCGCCGCCGGGTCGAAGTCGAACGTGCTGTGCGACGCGCTGCTGGTCGACACGATCTCCCGGTCGGACACGTACCCGTACGTCGACGTCCGCGAGGACGACGTGTCCATGGGCCACGAGGCCACCGTCTCCAAGGTCTCCGAGGACCAGCTCTTCTACCTGATGAGCCGCGGCCTCTCCGAGGACGAGGCGATGGCGATGATCGTGCGCGGCTTCGTCGAGCCGATCGCCAAGGAACTGCCCATGGAGTACGCGCTGGAGCTCAACCGGCTGATCGAGCTGCAGATGGAGGGCGCGGTCGGTTAACCACCGGTCCGCCGCCCCATCAAGCCACTTACGCAAGAAAGCGAGCATTACGACAGCCATGGCTGAGGCCCAGAACATCCCCGTGGGGTCGACCACCGCGGGCTCGATCGCGGTCGCCGCGGAGTCGACCGTCGTCTCGCGCATGAGCGCGCCCCCGTCCTTCGACGTCGCGGACTTCCCGGTCCCGCACGGCCGTGAGGAGGAGTGGCGGTTCACCCCGCTGGAGCGCCTGCGCGGGCTGCACGACGGCACCGCCGTCGCGAACGGCGGGGGCGTGAAGGTCACCGTCCAGGCCCCCGAGGGCGTCGCCGTCGAGACCGTCGGCCGCGACGACGCGCGGCTCGGCAGGGCGGGCACCCCGGTGGACCGCGTCGCCGCCCAGGCGTACTCGGCGTTCGAGAAGGCCGGCGTGGTCACCGTCCCCAAGGAGACGGTGCTCACCGAGCCGATCCGGATCGCCGTGCACGGCGAGGGCGGTACCGCCTTCGGCCACCAGGTGATCGAGCTGGGCGCCTTCGCCGAGGCCGTCGTGGTCATCGACCACACCGGTGACGCGGTGCTCGCCGCCAACGTCGACTACGTCCTCGGGGACGGTGCCAAGCTGACCGTCGTCTCCGTCCAGGACTGGGACGACAAGGCCGTCCACGTCGCCCAGCACAACGCGCTGGTCGGCCGGGACGCCTCCTTCAAGTCCGTGGTCGTGACCTTCGGCGGTGACGTGGTCCGGCTGCACCCGCGCGTGGAGTACGCCGGCCCCGGCGGCGAGGCCGAGCTGTTCGGCCTGTACTTCACCGACGCCGGGCAGCACCAGGAGCACCGCCTGCTGGTCACCCACAACACCCCGCACTGCAAGTCGAACGTCGTCTACAAGGGCGCCCTCCAGGGCGACGACGCGCACGCGGTCTGGATCGGTGACGTGCTCATCGAGGCCAAGGCCGAGGGCACGGACACCTACGAGATGAACCGCAACCTGGTCCTCACGGACGGCGCGCGCGTCGACTCGGTGCCGAACCTGGAGATCGAGACCGGCGAGATCGTCGGTGCCGGGCACGCCTCCGCCACCGGCCGCTTCGACGACGAGCAGCTCTTCTACCTGATGGCCCGCGGCATCCCGGAGCACGAGGCCCGCCGCCTCGTGGTCCGCGGCTTCTTCGCCGAGCTGGTCCAGCAGATCGGTGTCGCCGACATCGAGGAGCGCCTGCTCGCCAAGATCGAGGAAGAGCTGGAGGCTTCGGTCGCATGACGTCGTTCGTACGCGCCTGTGGGCTGAGCGAGCTGGAGGAGGACACCCCGAAACGGGTGGAACTCGACGGCACGCCGGTCTCGGTCGTGAAGACCGAGGGCGAGGTGTTCGCGATTTATGACATCTGCTCGCACGCGAACGTCTCCCTCTCCGAGGGCGAGGTGGAGGACTGCCAGATCGAGTGCTGGCTGCACGGCTCCAGCTTCGACCTGCGCACCGGCAAGCCGTCCGGCCTCCCCGCGACGCGCCCCGTCCCCGTATACCCCGTAAAGATCGAAGGGGACGACGTTCTCGTCTCCCTCACCCAGGAGTCCTGAGGCACCCATGGCAACGCTTGAAATCCGAGACCTGCACGTCACCGTCGAGGCCGACAACGCCACGAAGGAGATCCTCAAGGGCGTCGACCTCACCGTGAAGCAGGGCGAGACGCACGCCATCATGGGCCCCAACGGCTCCGGCAAGTCGACCCTCGCCTACTCCCTCGCGGGTCACCCGAAGTACACGATCACCGGCGGCACCGTCACCCTCGACGGCGAGGACGTCCTGGAGATGTCCGTCGACGAGCGTGCCCGCGCGGGCCTGTTCCTGGCGATGCAGTACCCGGTCGAGGTCCCCGGCGTCTCGGTCTCCAACTTCCTGCGCACCTCCGCCACCGCCATCCGCGGCGAGGCCCCCAAGCTGCGCACCTGGGTGAAGGAGGTCAAGGAGGCCATGGAGCGCCTCAACATGGACCCGTCCTTCGCCGAGCGTAACGTCAACGAGGGCTTCTCCGGCGGTGAGAAGAAGCGCCACGAGATCCTCCAGCTGGAGCTGCTCAAGCCGAAGGTCGCGATCCTGGACGAGACCGACTCCGGCCTGGACGTCGACGCGCTGCGCATCGTCTCCGAGGGCGTCAACCGCGTCCGCGAGAGCGGCGAGGTCGGCACCCTGCTGATCACGCACTACACGCGCATCCTGCGCTACATCAAGCCCGACCACGTCCACGTGTTCGCCGGCGGCCGCATCGTCGAGTCCGGCGGCCCGGAGCTCGCGGACAAGCTGGAGAACGAGGGCTACGAGGCATACGTGAAGGGTGGCGCATCCGCGTGACACAGCTGCCGGGCCTCCTCGACGTCGAGGCGATCCGCAAGGACTTCCCCGTTCTGGACCGAGTCGTCCACGACGGCAAGAAGCTCGTCTACCTGGACAACGCGGCGACCTCGCAGAAGCCGCGCCAGGTGCTGGACGCCCTGAGCGAGTACTACGAGCGCTACAACGCCAACGTCCACCGCGGTGTGCATGTGCTCGCCGAGGAGGCCACGGCGCTGTACGAGGGCGCGCGCGACAAGGTCGCCGCGTTCATCAACGCGCCGAG
This sequence comes from Streptomyces sp. NPDC017676, assembly GCF_044329325.1. Taxonomy (NCBI): domain Bacteria; kingdom Bacillati; phylum Actinomycetota; class Actinomycetes; order Kitasatosporales; family Streptomycetaceae; genus Streptomyces; species Streptomyces sp. NPDC017676. Next base: position 292,804 of record NZ_JBIRJA010000007.1, read on the forward strand.
CCGCGACGAGGTGATCTTCACCAAGAACGCCTCCGAGTCGCTGAACCTCGTGGCGAACATGCTGGGCTGGGCCGACGAGCCCTACCGGGTGGACCACGAGACCGAGATCGTCATCACGGAGATGGAGCACCACTCCAACATCGTGCCGTGGCAGCTGCTCGCGCAGCGCACGGGCGCGAAGCTGAAGTGGTTCGGCCTCACGGACGACGGCCGGCTCGACCTGTCGAACATCGACGAGATCATCACCGAGAAGACGAAGATCGTCTCCTTCGTGCTGGTGTCCAACATCCTGGGCACGGTCAACCCGGTCGAGACGATAATCCGCCGCGCCCAGGAGGTCGGCGCGCTCGTCTGCATCGACGCCTCCCAGGCCGCCCCGCACATGCCGCTGGACGTGCAGGCGCTCCAGGCCGACTTCGTGGCCTTCACCGGCCACAAGATGTGCGGCCCGACCGGCATCGGTGTCCTGTGGGGCCGCCAGGAGCTGCTGGAGGACCTGCCCCCGTTCCTCGGCGGCGGCGAGATGATCGAGACGGTCTCGATGCACTCCTCGACGTACGCCCCCGCCCCGCACAAGTTCGAGGCGGGCACCCCGCCGATCGCCCAGGCGGTCGGCCTCGGCGCGGCGATCGACTACCTCCAGTCGATCGGCATGGACAGGATCCTCGCCCACGAGCACGCGCTGACGGAGTACGCGGTGCGGCGCCTGGCGGAGGTTCCCGATCTGAGGATCATCGGCCCGACGACGGCCGAGGACCGCGGGGCGGCGATCTCCTTCACCCTCGGGGACATCCACCCGCACGACGTGGGCCAGGTCCTGGACGAACAGGGCATCGCGGTCCGGGTCGGCCACCACTGCGCCCGTCCGGTCTGCCTCCGCTACGGAATTCCTGCGACCACGCGAGCGTCGTTCTACCTGTACTCCTCGCCGGCCGAGATCGACGCTCTGGTCGACGGCCTGGAGCACGTACGGAACTTCTTCGGCTGAGAGGCGTGTCGACACCGTGAAGCTGGATTCGATGTACCAGGACGTCATCCTGGACCACTACAAGAACCCGCACGGGCGTGGTCTCCGGGACGGCGACGCCGAGGTACACCATGTGAACCCGACCTGCGGCGACGAGATCACCCTGCGCGTGAAGTACGACGGTACGAAGATCGAGGACGTCTCGTACGAGGGCCAGGGCTGCTCGATCAGTCAGGCGAGCGCCTCCGTGCTCAACGAGCTCCTCGTCGGCAAGGACCTGGCCGAGGCGCGGAAGATCCAGGAGACCTTCCTGGAGCTGATGCAGTCCAAGGGCAAGATCGAGCCCGATGACGCGATGGAGGAGGTGCTGGAGGACGCGGTCGCGTTCGCCGGTGTCTCCAAGTACCCCGCGCGGGTCAAGTGCGCCCTCCTGAGCTGGATGGCGTGGAAGGACGCGACGGCCCAGGCGCTGGGTGGCGCCGACGCCGAAAGGAAGACGGCATGACCGACACCGCAGAGATGAAGCCGGTCTCGGAGGAAGAACTCCGCGAGGCCCTGATGGACGTGGTCGACCCCGAGCTGGGCATCGACGTCGTCAACCTCGGCCTGATCTACGGCATCCACATCGACGACTCCAACGTGGCCACGGTCGATATGACCCTGACCTCGGCGGCCTGCCCGCTGACGGACGTCATCGAGGACCAGGCCAAGTCCGCCACGGACGGCCTCGTCAACGAACTCCGCATCAACTGGGTCTGGATGCCGCCGTGGGGCCCCGACAAGATCACGGACGACGGCCGCGAGCAGCTCCGGGCGCTCGGGTTCAACGTCTGACGCACAGCCTGTGACAGGGGCCGTGGCCATGTGCCACGGCCCCTTTCGCATGCTCGGGTACCGGGGCTCAGGCGAGCCCGTCCACCATTCGGAACGCCGAGTCCGCGCGGTAGAGGTCCGTGTCCTGGTACGGGTCCAGCCGGAGCCGGAAGTTCTGGTGGCGCAGGAAGCGGCCGGGGTAGTTGACCGACTCCAGCGTGACGGCGCCGGTGAAGGCGGAGGCGCGGGGGCAGAACGTGGCGTCCTGCCGGAACAGGGGCGAGCCGTCGGCGGGTTCGGCGCGGAGCAGGAAGTCGCGGTGGCGGAGGTAGCTGCCGTCGGCCGTGGTGAAGGACCAACACCGGGCGTCGGCGAGGCCCTTGACGCGCGTGAAGGTGGCGGCGCGGCGGTCCGCGGCCGAGCCGACGGGGTCGAGCCTCACCAGGCCGGCGCTGAGGTGCCAGGTGCGGTCGGGGTAGTTGACGGAGCGGACGGAGGTCCCGTGCTCCACCGGCTCCGGTGAATTCGCCGAGGGCGCCGGGGACTTGGCGGGCCCGTGCTCCGTATGGGCCGAGGACTCCGGGGCGCTGGGGGAAGAGGGTGGCTGTGACGGCTTGTCCGGCTTGTTCTTCGCGGAGGCCGGTGGGGTGGACGGGGTGGCGAAGGAGAGCAGGCCGGGGCCGTCGTCCGGCGGGGTGATGGGCGCGGTGGCGGCTCTCGGTTCCGCCGGCTCGTCGTTCATGGACAGGGCCGTCACGCAGGCGGCCACGGTTGCCAGGGCCAGCGCGGCGGCCGGCCGGAGTCTTCGGGCGCGGGGGGTGTTTGCGGGCACGGGCCCGCACAGTAGTGGAGGCGGAAGCCGGCCGCGGGCCGTTTCAGTGAGCGGTTTCCATGAAAATGAAACTTCCTCGTTGTGTACGGGCGTACGCATCGATCTGTACGCTCGTACACATGGGGTATCTGCTGCTCTCCGGTGCCATCGCCGCGGAGGTCGCCGCCACCACGGCGATGAAGTACAGCGAGGGATTCAGCCGGTTCTGGCCCTCGCTCGTGACCGCTCTGGGCTACGTCGTCTCGTTCGCGCTGCTCGCCCAGACGCTGAAGACCGTCCAGATCGGCACCGCGTACGCCATCTGGTCCGGCGTGGGCACCGCGACCATCGCCGTCCTCGGTCTGCTGATGTTCGGCGAGGGCCTGAGCCTGACGAAGGTCGCCGGGATCGTGCTGATCATCGGGGGAGTGGTGGTGCTGAACCTGGGCGGGGCGGCGCACTGATGCCACGCCGCCACGACCCCGGGCGCCGGCAACGGATCATCGACGCGGCCATCCGGGTGGTCGGCCGGGACGGCATCGCCGGGCTGAGCCACCGCACGGTCGCCGCCGAGGCGGACGTACCGCTCGGCTCCACGACGTACCACTTCGCCACCCTCGAAGAGCTGCTGGTGGCCGCGCTGCGGCAGGCGAACGAGGGCTTCGGCCGGGTGCTGGCCGAGCTGTTGCCGGAGGGCGGCGGCGACGGCGACCTCGCCGCGGATCTCGCCCGGGCGCTCGGGGAGTGGCTGGCGGGCGAACGCACCGGCGTGGAGCTGGAGTACGAGCTCTACCTGGCCGCACTGCGCCGCCCCGCACTGCGTCCCGTCGCCGCCGAGTGGACCGAGCAGGGGGCCGCGCTGCTGGCCCGCCGCACCGACCCGGTGACCGCGCGGGCCCTGCTCGCGCTGATGGACGGCATCTGCCTCCAGGTGCTGCTGACGGGCGGTTCCTACGACGAGGAGTACGCCCGCGCCATGCTGGCCCGGCTGATCCCCTGAACCCGCGCCCGGCACGTGAGACGCGGTTCGCCCTCACCACCCCGCCCACGTTAGGTTTTCTCCCATGACCGAGTCTGCAACCCGTACCACCGGCGCCGTCGCCGCCGGCCTCGCCACGATCGCCTCCGACGGCACCGTTCTCGACACCTGGTTCCCGGCCCCCGAGCTGGTCGAGGAGCCGGGTCCGGCCGGCACCGAGCGGCTGACCGCCGAGCAGGCGGCCGAGCTGCTGGGCGGCGGCGCGACCGCGGCGACCGGCCCGGACGCCCGCCGGGGCGTCGAGGTGGTCGCGGTCCGCACGGTCATCGCCTCGCTGGACGAGAAGCCGGTCGACGCCCACGACGTCTACCTGCGCCTGCACCTGCTCTCGCACCGCCTGGTCAAGCCGCACGGCCAGAACCTGGACGGCATCTTCGGCCACCTCGCCAACGTCGCCTGGACCTCGCTCGGCCCGGTCGCCGTGGACGACATCGAGAAGGTGCGCCTGAACGCCCGTGCCGAGGGCCTGCACCTCCAGGTGACCTCGATCGACAAGTTCCCGCGCATGACGGACTACGTCGCCCCGAAGGGCGTGCGCATCGCCGACGCCGACCGGGTCCGCCTCGGCGCGCACCTCGCGGCGGGCACCACGGTCATGCACGAGGGCTTCGTCAACTTCAACGCCGGCACCCTCGGCACCTCCATGGTCGAGGGCCGGATCTCCGCGGGTGTCGTCGTCGGCGACGGCTCGGACATCGGCGGCGGCGCCTCCACCATGGGCACCCTGTCCGGCGGCGGCAACGTGATCATCTCCATCGGCGAGCGCTGCCTGGTCGGCGCCGAGGCGGGCGTCGGCATCGCGCTCGGCGACGAGTGCGTGGTCGAGGCCGGCCTGTACATCACCGCGGGCACCCGCGTCACCATGCCCGACGGCCAGATCGTCAAGGCCCGCGAGCTGAACGGCGCCTCCAACATCCTGTTCCGCCGCAACTCGGTCACCGGCGTGGTCGAGGCCCGCCCGAACAACGCGGTCTGGGGCGGCCTGAACGACATCCTGCACAGCCACAACTGAACTAAGCACCCGGGAGCGCCCTTCCGCCGCTGTGCGGGAGGGCGCTCTGCGCTGTCCGGCCGCGCGCCGGCCGACAGGGACGACGCGGGTCGTCTGCACCGGCCAATTCCTTGAAAGCGCTAGGGTTTACGGTCCTGACTGTGAAGCGGTGAAAGGACGGCCGCGTGGCGCAAGCCGTTTACGCCCTGCTCGTGGGCATCAACAAGTACCAGGGTCCGTTCAAGACGCTCGACGGCTGTGTCGACGACGTGCTCGCGTTCGAGACGTTCCTGCGCGGTGTCGTTCCGGACGACCTGCTGCACGTGCGCGTACTCCTCGACGAACAGGCGACCCGGCAGGCCGTGATCGACGGATACACCACGCACCTGTCGCAAGCGGGGGCACAGGACGTCGCCCTCTTCTACTTCGCCGGGCACGGCTCGCAGGAACCGGTCGAGGAGCGCTTCTGGTACCTGGAGCCGACCGGCTGGAACCAGACCCTGGTGTGTACCGACAGCCGGCTGCCCGGGATCCCCGAACTCGCGGACAAGGAGCTCAACACCCTTGTCTCCACGGTCGCCGCCACGGGTGCCCACGTGCTCAACATCCTCGACTGCTGCCATGCCGGCGGGGCGACGCGCGACCCGGAGACGCAGATACGGTCGGCTCCTCCCGCCGCCGCGCCGAGGCCCTTCGAGCAGTATCTCCCCGCCCTGCAGGCCGCGTGGGCGGCGACCGCCCGGGACGGGGGCGGGGCCGAGGACACTGCCGCGACGGCGGCCGGTCCGCCCCCGCAGGTGACGCTGTCCGCCTGCGAATCGCGTCAAGAGGCCAGGGAAGTGGTCATCGACGGGCAGGTCCGAGGCGTCTTCTCGGTGATGCTGCAGCGAGCGCTGACGCGACTCGGCCCCGCGGCCACCTACCGCGATCTGCTCGGAGCCACGGCCGTGAGTGTCAGGGACTGGGTGCTCCGGCAGGAGCCCGTGGGGTACGCGATGCCCGCCCAGGCGCTCGACGAGCCCCTCTTCGGCGGAGCCGTGCGGCTACGGGAACGCGGCATCTCGCTGGAACACTATCGGGGCCAGTGGTGGATCGACGCCGGTGCGGTGCACGGCATCCAACCGCCCGACGGGGACGACACCGTCGTACTCGCCGTGCTCCCGCCGGACGAAGGGGCGGACGAGCCGGCACGTGCACCGCTCGGCCGGGTCCGGGTCACCGACGTGCAGTCGGCCCGCAGCCGGGTCACCGTCGAGCCCTCCGACTGGCGACCCGACCCCGAGACCCGTTACCCCACAGTCGTCGTGGACGTGCCCCTGCCGCAGGCCGCCGTGGAGGTGCGCGGCGACAGCCCCGGAGCCGCGCTGGTGCGCGCGGCGGTCGCGGCATCGCCGCACCTGGTCGAGGGCGCGGCGGACCCCCGTCTCCGAGACGACCGCTTCGTCGTACGGGCCGGTTCCGCGTCCGGCGGTGCCGGTCCGCACCTGGTCGTCACGCGGCCGGACGGGACTCCTCTGGCCGACCCGGTCCCGGCGACCACGGACGGGGCGGCCACCGTGGTGCGCCGCCTGGAGCACCTGGCCCGCTGGCAACTGATCAAGCGGCTGGACAACCCGGGGTCATGGATCGCGGGTCTCGTGCGCGTCGAGATCGTCCCGGCGGAGCCCGGCGAGACGGCGCCGCCCGCCCCCGGCACCCGGGCCTCGCTGGCCGCCGGCGCCGACGGCCGGATCCGGCTGCACTACCGGAAGACCGGCTCTGCCTGGCAACGGCCGTACGTCTGGATCTACCTCCACAACGACAGCCCGTACGACCTGTACTGCACCCTGCTCGACCTCACCGACCGGTACCGGTGCCACAGCCTTCTGTTCCCGGGCGACCTGCTGCCCGCCGGGTCGACGGCGGTGGCGTACGACGGCCGACCCGTCGACGTTTCCCTGCCTGCGGAACGCCTCGGGGTCCCCGGAAGCGAGGTGTTCGACCACCTGAAGCTCGTCGCGTCCGAACAGCGCTTCTCGGCCGACGCCTTCGAACTGCCCACGCTCGATGGAGCGCCCACCCGCCGGACGAGGGGGCGTGCCGGGAGCCACCCGTCTCTCTTCGACCGGCTCGGCGGTCGCGTCGTCACCCGGGATCTGGGCGCTCTGGGTACGGACGCTCCGGAATGGACGACCGCGCTTGTCACGCTCCGCACCTGCGGACCCACGGACACCGGGGAGGAGGCGGGTGGCTGAAGGACAGGGGGGACCGTCGGCCGCCGCACTGAGTGAGGAGCTCGACGCCTGCCTGGCGTCCGGGCCGCACGGCCTCGACGAGGAGGCCGACCGCCTTCTGGACCTGGCACTCGATCTGGCCCGGCAGCTGATCAAGTCGGGCACGCCGGACGAGGCGCTGCCGTTGGTCCGTCGTGGCGAGGCGCTGGCCACGCTGGTCGGGAGCATCGAGCGCGCGGCACGTCTCCGGCTCCTCCTCGCCGCTGCGGAGGGCGACCACGAAGGCGCGATCGCCTGGTCCCGCTCGGCCGTGGCACTGGTCGCGGAGCATGGCCGCGCCGGGCTGTATTTCGAGGCCCTCACGGGACTCGCCAACGCCTACACGCGCGCGGAACGATGGCGTGAGGCGGCGGCGGTCCTCGGCCAGGCCACTGTCGCGGCCGACGCCGCGCAGCGTCCCGAGTACGCGTGGCCCGCCGCGGCGCAGGCGGCTTGGATGCATCTCCTGGCCGGTGAACCGGCCCCTGCGCAGGCATTCCTGGAGCTGGCCCTGGCGAACTACGCCAGGGCCGACGGGGTGTCCGTCAGCACCGCCACCGTGGAGCACCTCGCTCTGGCATTCACCGCGCTGGCGAACGAACTTCTGGCCGACAGCCCGCGGGCCGCCGGCGAAGCGGCCCGGCAGGCCCTGGCCCTCTCGCCCGGCCGGCCAGAGGCGCTGCGTGTACGGGCGCACGCCTTCGCCCGGCTCGACGACCACCTCAACGCGGTGCCCGCGTACCGGTCCTGGCTGGCGGTCGCACCCGGCAACCCTTTCGCCTGGAACAACCTCGCCAGTTCCCTGTTGGCGATCGAGGACCACGAGGCCGCACTCGACGCTCTGTCCCGTGCCGTCACCGCTGCTCCGGAGGATCTGCGGTTCCGGCTCAACCACGCCACCGTGCTGGCGAGCAGCGAACGCTTCGACGAGGCGGTGGCCGTACTCGACGAGGTGGTGCGCATCGGTGAGCGGCTCGAAGAGCGGGCGGGGACCGAAACGCCCGCCGCCCGGGCAGAGGATGTCGGCAGTCCCCTCCCTGACACAGGTGCGGGCTCCGCCGCCGAGCAGATCGAGACCGCTCTGGCCGACCGGGGTGGGATCAACCTCCTGCGGGACCGTCCGGATCTCGCCGCGGCCGACGCCGGACTCCTCCTCTCCCGTTCCGGACCTGCGGCACGGAGCACCGGACACCTCCTGCGTGCTCAACTCGCCGAGCTGCGTGGGGACCTGCCGGGTGCGCTGGCGGAGTACGAGCGAGCGGCAGCGCTGTCGCGACTGCCCTCGCTCGCGCACGCGCAACTCCTGATACGGCTCGGACGGGACGACGACGCCCTCGACGTGCTGGAGCGCCTGTCGTCCCGGGACCACGACCCCGAGGCGGCCATCACGGTCCTCGACGACATGGTCCGGCGGGAGACCGACCGGCCGCGGGCCCTGGCGGTACGCGGTCTGGCGCACTTCGAGGCCGGGCACCCGCGCCGGGCTCGGGTCGATCTGCTCGCCGCCGTGGACACCGGCCATGACGCCTGGCGTACGTACCTGCTGCTCGGTCTGAGCTGGATACAGACCGACATCGCCGAGGACGCATCCCAGACGATCGACCTGCAGGCAGGGCTGGAGGCGCTGGGCGAGGCGGTACTGCGCGCGGCCGCGCAGGAGGCCGATCCGTCGGACAGCGACGCGGGCGACGGGCCCGCCGAGGCGTTCCGGACGTTGACCTGGCTGCTCGACCGCATGTTCAGTGCCTCGCGGTTCCTTGAGTCGGCCGCATGGGCGGTCGTCCGGCGCCAGGAACCACCGTGGCTGGCCGCCGTTCCCCTTCTGCGTCCCGTCCTGAGCGACTACGTGCGGGCGGCCGTGCTCGCCTCGACAGGGGAATGGCGGGAGGCCGTACAGAGGTGGGAGAGGGTACAGGCTGCCTTCGAAGCCGCCGGATTCCCGGTGTCCGCCACCCGGACGAGTATCGCGATCGCGGACGTACTCCTGCGGCTGCATGACCTGGACGCCGCGGCCACCCACCTTGACCGGGCCGAGGAGATGACGGATCTGGCCGCCCGCCCCCTGACCGCGGACCTCAGAGCGACGGACCACCCGCTGGACAGAGTGGCGTGGATGGAGTTCGAGTACCTGTACGTCTACGGCATCGGGGTCGTCGAGAACGCCAACCGGCTGCGCGCACTGCGCGTCACCCTCACCGCCCGGTCCGGCGACGTCGCGGCGGCGGCCGACGAGATCGGTGACGGTTCCTGGCTCTTCCAGGAGCGGGACGGCCGGACCGAGATCGCGCCGGGCCTGTCGGTGGCCGCGGTGATGACCACGGCCCAGATCGTGCGCGATGCCGGACGGCCCGACCGCGCGAGGGAGCTTCTGACGACGGCTTCCGGCACGGACGGAGGTGCCACGCACCCCGGGCTGCTCGCCACCCTCTCCACACTCGTGCTGGAGGACTTCGAGGAGTCCACCCGGTACCTGGACCTGGCGGACGAGCACGCGGAGAAATGGCACACGCCGATCATCCTGATGATGCGTGCGCAGCTCTGCCTGCATCACGGACGCTTGGACGAGGCCCTGGCACTGCTCGACGGCGTCGAGGAAGAGGGTTCCCCCCTTGAGTACGGGCTGGCGTTCGGCCTGTTGCGCAGCCGGGCGGAGCTGGGCAGAGGCAACGCTGACCGGGCGGCTGACCTGGCCGTCCGGTTGATCGCCCAGGCGGAGGAGAGCCGTCTGAACCTGTCCCGCTGGGAACTGCGCATGGCGTGGTCCGGGACCACCGTGCCCGCGTACACGACGGCGATACGGGCGTGTGCCGCGGCGGACCGTACGCTCCTCGCCTTCGACTTCGCCGAGCGTGCCCGCGCGCGGGCCTTCCTCGACGAGGACGCACTGGCGGACCCCGAGGTCGACGCCCTGACGATGGCCCTGCGGGAGCGTCAGGGCGACCTCCTGTGGCTCGAACGACTGACGGGTCCCCACACCGCCTCCGACGTGACCCGGCTGCTGGCACTCGAACGCCGCTACGGCACCCGTGTCGTGCCCGAGGGGCTGGTGTCCGCCGCGGTGCGTGCGACGACCGGTGTCAAAACGGAGGACATCCTCCACCGGCTGCGGAACGACCGCGACGCGCTCACCCGTGAACTGGACCGCGTGCAGGCCGACGTCTTGCGCCGCCAAGGGGTCGAACCCGTCGGCTGGAAGCGGCTCCACGAGGCCGTCGGCGGGGCCGCACACATCGTTCTGTTCCACGTCTTCGCCGACGGCGGAGTGCTGCTCTTCACCTCGGGTGAGGGGGAGGAGCCACGCGTCCTCACCGCGGTGGTCGACTTCGACGAGATCGCCGCCGTGCTCGGCGCCGCCCGGCGTGGCAGTGGGTTCGACTTCCGCCGGGTGGATCTGGAACGCCTCCAGCGGGTGGCGGCTCCGCTCGTCGAGCCGTTCGCCGGCTTTCCGGCCGACGAACTGATCGTCGTCATCCCGCACGGACCGCTGCACTCACTGCCCCTGCACGTCCTCGACGTGGCGGGTGTGCCCCTGGGGCTGCGCAACCCGGTGTGCTACGCGCCCAGTGCCTCCGTGCTCGCCCGTCGTCTGTCGAGCGGTGCGTCGCACGCGGCCGGCGAGCCGGTCGTGGTGGGGGACCCCGCAGGGGACCTCGCGCACGCCCGCATCGAAGCCGTGACCGTGGCGGAGCAGCTGGGCGTCCCCCCGATTCTCGGCGGCGACGTGTCCAAGGACCTGGTCACCGACATCCTCATCCGCAGGCAGCCGCCGCCGGGACTGGTCCACGTGGCAGCCCATGGCACGCTGAACACACCCGACGGGGCGGCGGGGATCGTCCTGGGGGGTGCCGATGCCTCCGACGGCCGTGAGAGCCCGGTCCTGGGCCCGGCCGATCTGCGCGGTGCCAAGCTGTCCGCCGCCCTCGTCACCCTGAGCTGCTGCGCCAGCGGGATCAACAGCGTGCGCCCCGGTGACGAACTCACCGGACTCGTCCGCAGTTTCCTGACCGCAGGCGCGGCTTCCGTGATCGTCAGCCAGTGGTCGGTGGACGACCTCTCCACGTCGCTGTTGATGCGTGCCTTCTACGAGCGACTCCGTGGCACGCCGGCCGACGGCGCTTCCTACTCCGTCGCCCACGCGTTGCGCGACGCGGTGCGCCGCGTCCGGTCCCTGACGAGACACCAGCTGGCGGAGATCACCGGGCCGCACTCCCCGGAGAGCCTCGGCGCGCCGGACCCGGCCACGGCACGCACACTCCGTATCGACTCGGTGGCACTGAGCGCACCCGCGGACTTCGCCACGGCCCGCGCCTCTCTCGCCACCAGTCCCGATCCCTCACTGCGCGACGCGGCCCTGGAGGCGGAGGAGCGCCATGCGGCACGGGCCGCCGCTCGGGTGGACGGCGAGGACGAGCGATTTCCGTTCCGGCATCCCCACTACTGGGCCCCCTTCGTCCTGGTAGGGGACTGGCGACTGCCGCAGCTCACCCCGGGGGCGATCGCGCAGGGCACGGCAGGGGATGGGTGAGAGTCACGTGCGGCGGGCCGTCGACGTCCAGCAACAGCAGGGGGCGGCTCACGTGGACACGCTACGGCAGCGGTCACCCGGCTCTTCGCCGTCGTGACACAGGCACGGCCGCGCGAGCCGGGCCTGCGTCGCCGATCAGACCGCCGCGAGTTCCTCGTACGCCGCCAGCAGCCCGTCGGCCGTCTCCCGGTCGGCCGGCAGCAGCGGGGCGCGGACCGGGCCCGCGGGCAGGCCCAGGCGGGCCAGGATGGCCTTCGCGGTGACCGTGCCGGGCAGACCCGCGCCCATCATCGCCTCGGTCAACGGGGTGACGGCCCGCTGGAGTCCGGCCGCGCGGGCGGTGTCGCCGGCGTCGAACGCGGCCAGGATCGCGGCGACCCGGTCCGGTACGGCGTTCGCGACCGTGCTCACACAGCCCGCCGCTCCGACCGCGTACAGCGCCAGTACGTGCTCGTCGCAGCCCGCGTAGTACGCCAACTCCGTGCGCTCCAGCACCTTCAGGGTGCCGAGGAAGTCGTAGGAGCAGTCCTTGACGGCCACGATCCGGGGGTGGTCCGCGAGGCGGATCATCGTGTCGGGCTCGATCCGGGTGCCCGTGCGGCCCGGGATGTCGTAGAGCATCACCGGCAGGTCGCTCGCGTCGGCGACCTGGAGGAAGTGGGCGGCCACGGCCTCCTGTGGGGGCCGGCTGTAGTACGGCGTCACCACCAGGACACCGTCGGCGCCCGCCTTCCCGGCCGCCAGCGCCAGCTCCACCGTGTGCCGGGTGTCGGACGTGCCCACGCCCGCGACCAGCGCCACCCGGTCGCCGACCGCCTCCCGCACGGCCGCGGCCAGCCGCGCCTTCTCCTCGTCGGTGGTGGTCGGCGACTCGCCGGTGGTGCCGTTGAGGACCAGGCCGTCACAGCCCCGCGCCACCAGGTGCGCGGCCAGCCGCCGGGCGCCGTCCAGGTCGAGGGCGCCCTCCTCGGTGAACGGCGTGATCATGGCGCAGAGGGTGCGGCCGAAGGGAGCGGGCCCACGGGTACTCGTCATGGGAGTAGTCTCGGCAGTACATCCGTGAAGCTCTACTTAATTCTCCTACCAGGTATTGGTAAGGGTTTCTGATGACTCGGGGGTGCGGGCGGAGGCCCTGTGTCCAACTCGGCACCTCATGGGTCACTATGGCGGGAGGGTCACCGACGTCCGTCATGGGAGGCGCCATGAAGCTCGGCAAGGCACTGGCCACCGGGACCGCGGAGGAGCGGCCGCTCGTCCGGGAGGAGAAACCGCAGGTCCCCGAGGAGACCGTCCGCGCGGACGCGGCCGAACCGGCCGGGCCGGCCCGCGAAGAGGTCCCGGCCGCCCGATGAGGCTGCGGCTCCCGGCGGAACGCCCGACGGAGCCGCCGACCGGCTACAAGATCGCCCACCCGGTGCTGTCCCAGGACGGCACCCGGGCCGGGTTCACGGGTGTGTCGCTCGGCGGCGCGCTGCCGTACGGCGTCCTGGACGACGCCTCCTGCGTCTACGGCTTCCGGCACCGCCCGCCCGCGCGCCGGTGCGACTGCGGTTTCCACTGCGTGCACGACCGGACGGCGGCCGAGGCGCTGCTGTGCACCGCCGACCACCGCTCGGCCCTCCTGCTGGAGGTCTCCGTCCTCGGCGCCTACATCCGCTTCGAACGCGGCTTCCGCTACGCCCGGCAGCGCGTGCGCACAGCCACGGCCGGCCCCTGCGGCTGCGGCGCCGGTGCCGTCGCGCTGGCCGACGCCGGCTGGGGCCGGCCGGGCTGGCGGGTCATGGCACCCGTCTGCGCGGGCTGCGTGCGCGGGCGCGCGTCGGTCACGCTCGCGGGGTTCGCCCGGCTGGCCGGGCACGGGCTCCGGGTGATCGCGGGCGTCGGCGGCACGGCCCCCGCGGCCACCGGGTTGACAGCGGGCGGCGAGCCGGGTGTACCCGAACTGGTCGCCGAGGCGGCCCTGTTGCAGGCACGCCTGGACTGGTTCCAGTCCCAACTCGCGCGTCTCGGGGAACGCGGGCCCGGCGGCGCCGCGCAGGGCTAACGACCTTCGGCCCGGGTACCCGGAGGTTCCGCACTGAGAGGAGGCGGAACACCGTGACCGTGACCCCGCACACCCGGCCCGCGGCCGACGGGCACCCCTCCACGGGCGAACTCGTCGGCCGGGCCACCGAACAGCTCTCCCGGCTGCTGCGCCAGGAGGTCGCCCTCGCCAAGGAGGAACTGGCCGAGAAGGGACGCCGGGCCGGCCGCGGCGGCGGCCTGCTGGGCGCCGCCGGCGCCGTCGGTTACGTCGGACTGATCACCCTGGCCGGAGCGGCCACCGCCGCCCTCTCCCTGGCACTGCCCGTGTGGGCGGCGGCGCTGATCGTGGCAGCGGTGTTCTTCGCCGTCGCCGGCCTGCTGGCCGCGACCGGCCGCACCCAGCTGCGCCGCGCCGCCCCGCCCACGCCCGAGAAGACCCTCGGCAGTGTCAGGGCCGACGTCGACGCCATCAGGGAAAGGGCACACCGATGACGCACAGGAACCCGCACGGCTCGGGCGCCAAGGGCCCCGACGAGCTGCGGCGGCAGATCGAACACACCCGGAGCCAGCTCGGTGACACCGTCGCCCAGCTGGTGGACCGGGCCGATGTGAAGGGCCGGGCCCGGGCGCGCGCCGCCGACCTTCGGGACAAGGCCGGCGCCATGACCGTCCAGCTGCGCGCCGGCGCCGCCCAGGCGGGGCACGGGGTGCAGGACCGGGCGGCCAAGGCGGGCCACCTGGTGCAGGACCGCGCCGCGCGGGCCGGCCACACCGCGCAGGAACGGATGACCAAGGCCGGGCACCTGGTGCAGGAACGAGCCGGACACAGCCGGCACGCCCTGCGGGACCGGGCGGCCCACGCCGGTCACACCATGGAGCACGACGCGCGGGTGCCGGGCCCGGTGCGGTCCGCCGTGAGCGCCGCGATGCGGCACCCCCGGCCGGTGCTGATCATCGGCGCGGCGGGCGCCGCCGTCGTCGGCGCGGCCGTGCTCTGGCGCCGCATCGACCGCTGCCAGTGAACGCTGCCGCGGGGCTGCTGCCGGTGGGCCTCTGTCACCGAGCTGCTGCCAGTGAGCCGCGGTCGGTGAGTACGGGACGGCGGGACCGCCCGGGCGTGAACCCGGGCCGGTCCCGCCGTTGTGTCACGGACGGAACCGCAGCACCTGCGGGTCGTGGTCGCTGATCTGGTCGTTGAACTCCGAGTTGATGTGCACGCTGTCGTACTCGAAGTCGCAGCCGCGGCGGATCGCCGGGCTGATCAGGATCTGGTCCAGGACCTGCTGGTTGCCCTGGTAGTCATAGGTGTAACGCTCGCTCTTCGGCAGCGACTTGATCGCCGACCACAGCTCGCCGTCACCCTCCAGGATCGCCGCGGTCTCGGAGAACTCGAAGTCGTTCATGTCGCCGAGCGCGATGACGTCCGCGTTCTTCTGCGCGGACAGGATGTCCTTGACGAACGCGTTCACCTCGGTCGCCTGGGCGTGCCGCTGGATCTCCGAGCTGCGCACCGGCGGCTGGTACTGCGCGGTGAGGCCCTGGTCGCCGCCCTTGGAGTTGAGGTGGTTGGCGATCACGAAGACGGTCTTGCCGCGGAAGACGAACTCGCCCGCGAGCGGCTTGCGGCTGTTGCTCCAGGCCGCGTTCGCGGGGTCGATCCGGCCCGGGGAGACCGTCAGCTGCGCCTTGCCGTGCACCTTGGTGACGCCGACGGCGGTCGTCGAGTCGCCGCCCGCGCGGTCCACGAAGGACACGCGCTCCGGGTTGAACAGGAACACCTGGCGGATGTTGCCGCCGGGCTCGCCGCCGTCCTGGTCGTTGACCGGGTTGACCGAGCGCCAGTCGTACCGGGGGCCGCCCGCCGCCACGATCGCGTCGATCAGCTTGGTCACGGTCTGGTCCGCGTCGACCGTGCCGTCGTCCTTGGCGCCGTTGTTGTCCTGGATCTCCTCCAGGGACACGATGTCCGGCGACTGGAGGTTGTGCACGATCGCGGAGGCGTGCTGGTCGAAGGTGGCGTCCGACGGGTCGAGGTTCTCGACGTTGTAGGTCGCCACCGCCAGCTCGCGGCCCGACTGCTTCCGTGTCGTCTCGCGCTCCAGACCGGCGCTCTTCAGCGTGCCGAGCTCGCTCGCGACGAGGGTGTAGCCGCCGTACTGGTTGAAGTCCAGCGGGCCGGTGGTGGTGCCCTCCAGGGTGTCGCCGACGTTCGCCTTCGGGAAGTCGGCGGTCGAGCCCAGCGACTGGATCTGGAGCCGGCCGGTGTTCTGGGAGTCGTAGGAGCCGTACACCGTGCCGCCGCGGCGGCTGCGGTGCTCCCAGGGCTTCACGGTGACCCACAGCTCGCTGTACGGGTCGGTCGCGGTGACCACGCGGGCGTCGGCGACCTGGACGTTCATGCCCTCCAGGGACTCGTAGTAGTCCAGCGCGTACGCGGACGGGTCCAGGGGGAGGCCGTTGATCGAGTTGGCCGCGGCGGCGTCGCCGGTGGGCGCGTACGCGTCCGGCACCGCGTCCTCGTCGACGACGACCGGCGCCGGGACCGCGTTGCCCGTGGAGACGGTGGTGATCACCGGCTTGGTGATCTCCGTCAGCGACTGGTTGCCGGAGGAGGTGCCGCCGGGGACGTACTCGGAGACCGTGCCGGTCACCTTCACCGCGTCACCGACCGCCACCTTCGGCGTGGAGCTGGTGAAGACGAACACGCCCTCGCTGGTGGCCGGGTTGTCGTCCGGGGTCGGGTCCTGGAGCCAGAAGCCCCTGGAGGAGCCGTACGTGCGCGTGGCCGTGACGATGCCGGGCACGTCCGTCACCTTCTGACCGGCGAACGGGGATATCCGGGTCGTGCCCTGGATGTCGTGCACACGCACCGAGTCGGCGTGCGCGGGTGTGGGGAGGGCGACTATCTGGCTGACCGCCGCCGCGCTGCAGACGGTGGCGACGGTGAGCGCGGCGAGGCGCGCGGAAGACCTGCTCGGCAAGGGATCCCTCCGGGGACGTGACGATGCGCCGGGACGAGGGTGGAACGGGAGCGTGTGGAGGTCGTAGCCCTCTGTGACACGCGTAGAGCCGAGTGAACAGTTGTCCCCCCAACTTCTACGCGCGTCAATCTCCTGCCTGCCCCGGGGAGTTGTCAAGGTTTCGGCCATGTCCGGCCGCTCACGGTGAGATGAACCGGGCGGCATGGGTGGAAATCCGTCTAGGCTGAGCGGCTGAGCCCGTTCACGGTCCGAGGAGAACCAGCCGATGTCAGACAGCTCCCCCCTGCCGCCCGTACGGCTGCATCCCGAAGCGGAGCTGGCGCGCGCCGCGCTGTCCACGCCGTTGCTCTCCCGGGCGGTCCGCCTCGCCCGCTGGGCCGGGCCCGGCACCCGCGTCGACGCCGGCGGCGGGCTGGTCGAGGAGCAGTTGCCGGCCGCCGTCGAACTGCTCGGACTGACCGGGGACGACGCCGCCGCGTACGCGAGCGAGGCCTGGCGGGTCGCCGTGGACGCCGGTCTGGTCGAGATCGTGGACGAGGAGGCCGGCACCGTCCGGGCCGGGGAGGAGCTGAAGCTGCTCACCGGCGGCTCCCCGCGGGACGTGCTCGCCGTGTGGCTGGCCGCGCTGGAGACCGTCATCGCCGACGCGACCGTCCCCGACCTGGACGACCTGGTCGACGCGCTGGACGAGGGCGGCGAGGTCGATTTCTCGTCACTCGGCTGGGACCCGGAGGCCGAGGCGAGGTTCCTCGACGGCGTCCTGGGCAACCTCTACCTGCTGACCGTCAGTGAGGACGGCCCCGGCGACGCCACCGTCCCGCTGCCCGCGCTCGCCGCCTCCGTGATCGCGCCCGACGGCATGGGCGAACCCACCAACGACGTCCTGGAGCAGGTCTCCGACGCGATGATGCGGCTGGACGACCAGTTCCGGGTGCTGGAGCCGGTCGGACTCGTGGACTACCGGCCGGTGGACGAGGCGCTGATGGCCGACACCGACGAGGAAGCCGCGGCGACCGTCGACGACACCGATGTCGCCCGCTACGGCATGGTGCGCCTCACCCCGCTCGGCGCGTACGGGCTGCGGGCGCGGCTGCTGGAGGCCGGGTTCGAGGCGCCCGCCGTCGGTGACCTGGCCGACAAGGGCGCGGACGTCCTGCTCGACGG
The DNA here is from genome assembly GCF_044329325.1 of Streptomyces sp. NPDC017676. Classification (NCBI taxonomy): domain Bacteria; kingdom Bacillati; phylum Actinomycetota; class Actinomycetes; order Kitasatosporales; family Streptomycetaceae; genus Streptomyces; species Streptomyces sp. NPDC017676. The sequence continues at coordinate 310,372 of NZ_JBIRJA010000007.1, forward strand.
CACCGCCCGGTTCGGCCAGTCCGCCGCCCGGGCCGAGACCGAGCAGTGGCTGGCCCGCCGCGAACCGCTCGCGGCCGCACGCGAGTTGCTGGCGGCGGCGCGCGGCGCGGACGCCGGGGCCCCGCTGCGCAGGCTCCGCTGCCAGCAGGCGCTGTCGCTGGTCGGCGCCGAGGCCGAGCCCGCGCTGCGCGAGGTGCTGGACGACCCCGAGCTGGGCGGGCTGGCCCGGGTGTGGCTGAGCGAGCGGGGCGCCGCCGGAGTGCCGGCGCCGTCCGAGGACATGGTGTTCTGGCTGACCGTCGACACGCTGGCCGCACAGCTCGCGGCCGAGGGCAACTCCGAGGAACTCCAGGCCCTCGTGGAGGGGCTGGCCGCCCAGCACAGCGGGTTCTTCACGGCGGCCTGGCGGGTGGAGCACCCCGACACCGCCGAGGTCCTGGACGCGATGGGGCGGCTGCACCCGGACAAGAAGGTGGCCAAGCAGGCGCGGAAGGCGGCGTTCAAGGCGCGTTCGCAGCAAGGGAGTTGAGAGCCCGCCCGGTCGGCGGCCCGACCGGTGCCTTTTGCTGGCGATGGGGTAGTGCGTACGGATTCTTGAACAAGGACCGGTGAAGTAGCCCGGCGTTCAACTCACGTTCACAAGTGGGCGGGAGCGTGTGCGCCGAACCGAGGCCCCCCACCCTCCACGGCACTACCACCGTCGTCACAGGAGACACCATGTCGCTCACCCGCAGGGACTTCGCCAGGAAATCCGCGATCACCGGTGCCGGGGTCGCCCTGGCGGGCAGCGTCGGCGCCCTCGCCACCGCGCCGAACGCCCTCGCCGCCACGGACACCGAGAGCGCCGAGGCCGAGTCCGCGCACGGGGGCCACCACCACGGCGTCGGCTACGGCCCGCTGATCGCCGACCCCAAGGGCATCCTCGCCCTGCCCGCCGGCTTCTCGTACAAGATCATCACGTACAGCGGCAGGACCAAGCTGGAGTCCGGCGAGTTCACCCCGTCCAACCACGACGGCACGGCCACCTTCGAGGGGCCCCGCGGCACCACCCTCCTCGTCAACAACCACGAGCTGGCCGGCGCCCGCGCCCAGTGGCCGTACCCGGTGCCGCTCACCGAGGGCCTGGTCTACGACCCGGCGGCGGCCGGCGGCTGCACCGTCGTCGAGGTCCGCCGCGGCGGCGAGGTCGCCGAGTGGGTGGGCATCGCCGGCACCGCCACCAACTGCGCCGGCGGCAGCACCCCCTGGGGCACCTGGCTGACCTGCGAGGAGACCGAGGACAAGGCCGGCAAGAACGGCTTCACCAAGGACCACGGCTACGTCTTCGAGGTCGACCCGGAGGACCGCCGGGCCAACCGCGAGCCCAAGCCCATCAAGGCCCTGGGCCGCTACGCCCACGAGGCCGTCGTGGTCGACCCCAAGCGCGGGCACGTCTACCTCACCGAGGACGCCTCCGGTCCCAACGGCCTGTTCTACCGCTGGACCCCGCCGGAGGGCTTCCGCCACGGCCGGGGCAAGCTGCGCACCCTCGCCGACGACGCGGGCGTGCTCCAGGCGTTCAAGTGCTTCGACTCCGGCGGCAAGTTCGTGGACGACCTGTCCCGGGCCACGAAGATCGGCACCGTGTACGGCGTCGACTGGGTGGACGTCCCCGACCGTGACGCCAAGACCGTCTCGGTGCGCAAGCAGTTCACCGACGGCCAGGTCACCCGCGCCCGCAAGTTGGAGGGCATGTGGTGGGGCGACGGCGGCGTCTACGTCGTCTCCTCCTACGCCCGCCAGGAGAGCCCCGTCCAGCACGACGGCCAGGTCTGGTTCTACGACCCCAAGCGCCGCACGCTGACGCTGAAGGTGCTGCTCGGCGTGAACCCGGACCCGGCGAAGGACGGCGCCTTCGACGGCCCCGACAACATCACCGTCTCCCCGTACGGCGGCCTGGTCATCGCCGAGGACGGCGAGGGCGTTCAGCACCTGTTCGGCGCCACCGACAGCGGCCGGACCTACCCGATCGCCCGCAACGAGCTGAACATCGGCACCGCCGAGGCGCCGGAGTACAGCGAGTTCACCGGCGTCACCTTCTCGCCCGACGGCAAGACCCTCTTCGCCAACATCCAGACGCCCGGCATCATGCTCGCCATCACCGGCCCCTGGAAGCGCCAGAAGTGCGACTGAGCCCTGCTCGGTGACTGACGCGCCGGCTCGTTCCCGCTGCCCCCTCCGAGGGTGATCCTCGTACGGGCGGCTGTGGGAACGGGCCACGCGTCTTCGGGCGCCGCGTCACACACGCCGTGGCGTGCGGGCCGCGGTCACTTCACCGGCTCGCGCCGGCCGGTCAGGACCGTCGCCGCGAGCAGCAGGCCGGCCAGGGTGATCAGGGCGCCGGCGGCGAAGGCGTGGGCGGCGCCGTGGGTGAGGACGGCGCCGGGGGAGCCGGTGGTGTGCCGGGTGGTCGTGCCGTACACCGTGACCAGGACGGCCAGGCCGACCGTGCCGCCCAGCCACTGCAGGGTCTGGAGCAGTCCGGAGGCCGCGCCCGCGTCCCTGGGGGTGACGGCGGCCAGGATCGTCGCGTTGAGCGGCATGAAGCTCAGGCCGACGCCCAGGCCCACCAGGAGCAGCGGCCCGAGCAGCCCGGCCGTGTAGCCGTCCCCGGGCTCCAGCCGGGCCAGCCAGCCGCTGCCGAGCGCGGCCAGGGACATGCCGGTGAGCAGCACCGGCTTGGTGCCGAACCGGGCCAGCAGCCGGGGCACCAGCCGCACGGTCGTGAACATCACCAGGGTCATCGGCAGGAACGCGAAACCGGCGCGCAGCGGGCTGTAGCCCAGCACCTGCTGGCCGAACAGGGTGAGGAAGTAGAAGGCGCCGAACATCCCCGCGGGCAGCAGCAGGATGCTCGCGTACCCGCCGGCCCGGTCGCGGTCGGCGAACAGGCGCAGCGGCAGCACCGGTTGGTCCGCGCGGGACTCCACCAGCAGGAAGCCGGCGAGCAGGACGGCCGCCGCGGCGAAGCCGAGCAGCGCCCGGGTGTCGCCCCAGCCGCCCTGCGAGACCCGGATGAACGCGTACACCAGCGAGGTCGTGCCGGCCGTTCCGGTCAGCGCGCCGGGCAGGTCGAAGCGGCCCGTGTGGCGCGGGGTCTCGGGGACGAACCGGGGCAGGGCGACGGCCAGGGCCAGACCGATGGGGACGTTGACGAGCAGTGCCCAGCGCCACGAGGCCCACGAGGTGAGCATGCCGCCGAGGACCAGGCCGACGGAGCCGCCGACGCCGGCCATGGCGGAGTAGACGCTCAGCGCGCGGTGCCGGCGCGGGCCCTCGGGGAAGCCGGTCGTGATCAGGGCCAGGGTGCTCGGGGCGATCAGGGCGGCGCCCAGACCCTGTGACGCGCGGGCGACGAGCAGCCAGGCGCCGTCGGCGGCGAGGCCGCCGAGCAGGGAGGACAGGGCGAACAGCAGGACGCCCGCGGTGAGGGTGCGGCGGCGGCCGAGGAGATCGCCGATCCGTCCGCCGAGCAGCAGCAGGCCGCCGAAGGCGAGGGTGTAGGCGTTGAGGACCCAGGACAGGCCGGTGCGGCTGAAGTGCAGGCCACGTTGGATGTCCGGCAGCGCCACGTTGACGACGGTGGAGTCGACGCCGACCATCAGGTAGGCGGTGACGATGACGAGGAGCGTGGTGCCGAGCCGCGCCGGTGGCGCGGTCGCGGTGGAGGCTTCGGTGGTCGGCGAGGCGATGGGGGCGGACGGGGTGGACATGACGGTCTCCCGGTCTGGCGTCCCCGGGCACGCGGATGTCCGGGCAGGGGTGAGCTGCCCGCCAAGCATGACGGCGGTAAGCGGGGACTGTCTCCGTTTAGTGCTCGATAAGATACGGAGAGAGTCCCCGGTTTGCAAGGAGTGAGTGGATGACGCAGGGCAGACCCATGCGCGCGGACGCTCGGCGCAACTACGAGCGGCTGCTGAAGGTCGCGGCCGAGGCCTTCGCCGAGCACGGGGAGAACGCGTCACTCGACGACATCGCCAAGCGGGCGGGCGTCGGCTCCGGCACGCTCTACCGGCACTTCCCGACCCGGCAGGCGCTGCTGGAGGCGGCATACGTCGACCGGATCGAGGCGCTCGGGGCGCGCGCCGACGAGCTGGCGGAGGAACGGCCACCGGGCGAGGCGCTCATGGAGTGGCTGTACGAGCTGGCGGTCCGCACCCTTCAGGTGCGGGGGATGAAGGCCCTGCTCAGCTCGGCGGTGACGGAGCACAGCAGCGCGGCGGCGCTGACGGCGTGCGGGACCGTGGTGAAGAGTGCGGTGACCCGGCTCGTGGAGGCGGCACAGGCGGAGGGTGCGCTGCGGGGGGACGTGGAGCCGATCGAGGTGCTGCGCCTGGCCCACGGAGTGGCTTCGGCGGCGGAGCTGGCCGGAGTGGGGGAGCGGGAGATCCGGCGTTACCTGGGGCTGCTGACGGAGGGCCTGCGGGCCGGCTGAGGTGGTGGTCGCCCGGTCGCGGCGGAGCGGTGACCGGGTGACCGCCGTCGGGACGACAGCGAGTCCCCGGCACAGCCCGGGCTCCCCACCGGACTACAGGGCGCGAGCCCCCGGCTCCACCATGTTCCGCACGGTGCGGGCCTTCACGAACTCACCCATCGCCGTCATGTCCCACTCGCCGGAGAACTGGCGGATGAGCTTGGCCATCATGACGCCGGTCCGGGGCTCGGCGCCGGTGAGGTCGAAGCGGACCAGCTCCTCGCCCGAGAAGGCGTCGACCAGCCGGCAGTACGCCTTGGCGACCTCGGTGAACTTCTGTCCCGAGAACGAGTTCACGGTGAAGACCAGGCCGGTGACCTCCTGGGGCAGCCGGCCGAGGTCGACCGTGATGACCTCGTCGTCGCCCCCGCCCTCGCCGGTCAGGTTGTCCCCGGAGTGCCGGATCGCGCCGTTCAGGATCGTCAGCTTGCCGAAGTAGCAGCTGTCGATGTGGTTGCGCTGCGGGCCGTAGGCGATGACCGAGGCGTCCAGGTCGATGTCCTTGCCGCGGAACGCCGGCTCCCAGCCGAGGCCCATCCGCACCTGGGAGAGCAGCGGCCGGCCGCCCTTGATGAGGGACACGGTCTGGTTCTTCTGCAGGCTGACCCGGCCCTTGTCCAGGTTGATCTTCCCGGCGCCCGGCGCGGGAGCGGGCGGCGTGGCCACCGGCTGCGGCGGGGCGGCGGCCGGCTGCGGGGGAGCCACGGGGGCGGCGGCCGGCTGGGGCGGGGCGGTCGGCGCGGCCTGGGCCGGGGCCGGCTCCTCCACCGTCACCCCGAAGTCGGTCGCGATGCCCGCGAGCCCGTCGGCGTACCCCTGTCCGACGGCCCGCGCCTTCCACTGGCCGCCCCGGCGGTAGATCTCCACGACCACCAGCGCGGTCTCACCGCCGAGCTGCGGCGGGGTGAACGTGGCCAGCACGGCGCCGCCGTCGGCGTCCCGGATCGTGGCCGTCGGCTCGATGCCCTGGAAGGTCTGGCCGGCCGCGTCCGGGCTGGCCGTGACGACGATCTTCTCGATCTCCGGCGGTACGGCGGCCGTGTCGACCGTGACCGCGTCCGGCGCCGCACCGCCGCCCGACCGGTACGTCACGCCCGGCCCCGTGGGCTGGTTGTAGAAGATGAAGTCGTCGTCGGAGCGCACCTTGCCGTCGCCGGTGAGCAGCAGGCCCGACACGTCGAGCCGCACCGGAGCGGAGACGTCCACCGTCACGCGCGCGGCCGGGAGGGGGATGTTCGAGCCAGGGGTCATAGCTGTCATGCCGGGAGAACGAACGACACCGCTTTACCGTTCCCTTACCCATCCCCCGATCGGCTCAGGGTCCGGCCCCCCGATCGGCCGAGGGCCCGACCCCCCGATCGCCTCAGGGTCCGACCCCGAGCCGGTTCAGGGCACCACCACGATCTTCCGCCCGACCCCCGCCGCGAACTGCTCCAGCGCCTGCGGGTACCGCTCCAGCGGGATCCGGTCGCTGATGAAGACGCCCGGGTCCAGCACGCCGTTCGCGAACAGCTCGGCCGCCCGCTCGAAGCTGTGCAGCACCGCCATGGAGCCGGTGATCGTGATCTCCTGGTTGTAGATCCGGTACGGGTCGATCGTCACCCGCGTCGCGTAGTCCGCGACCCCGAACTGGAGGAAGGTGCCCGCCTTCGCGACCCGGTCCAGGCCGTCCTGGATCGCCGCCGCGTTGCCGGTCGCGTCGATCACCACGTCCCAGCCCCGCGGGCGGTCCAGTTCGTCGGCGTTCGCCGCGGACGCCGAGACGCCGAGCAGGCGGGCCGTCTCCAGTCGGGCCGGGTTGACGTCGACCACGTCCACGCTCGCCGCGCCGGTCCGCTTGGCCAGCTCCAGCATCATCAGGCCCATGGTGCCGGAGCCGTAGATCAGCACGTGGGCGCCCAGGCGGGCCCGGAGGACGTCGTAGCCGCGGACCGCGCAGGACAGGGGCTCCACCAGGGCCGCGTCCTCGGTGCGGACGTGGTCGGGCAGCTTGACGCAGTTGGCGACCGGGGCGAGCGCGTACCGGGCCGCGCCGCCCGCCGTCGTCACGCCGATCGCCGCCCACCGCTCGCACAGGTTGTTGTGGCCCGTACGGCAGTACCGGCACTCGTAGCAGTAGAGCGAGGGGTCCACGGCCACCCGGTCGCCGACGGCCACCTCGGTGACCTGGGTGCCGACGCCGACGACGTCGCCCGCGAACTCGTGCCCGGGGACGATCGGCAGCTTGGGCGCGAACTCGCCCTGGAGGATGTGCAGGTCCGTGCCGCACAGACCGCAGGCCGCGACCTCGACGACCACCTCCCGGGGGCCCGGCGTCGGGTCGGGCACCTCGGTGACGACGGCGCGGCCCACGGACTCGATGACGGCGGCCTTCATTTCACGGCTCCCAACGACAGGCCCTGGACCAGCTTGTCCTGGGCGGCGAACCCCGCGGCGAGCACCGGCAGGGAGATGACGAGCGACGCGGCGCACACCTTGGCCAGGAACAGGCCCTGGCTGGTGATGAAGCCGGTCAGGAAGACGGGGGCGGTCTCGGCGACCACGCCCGTCAGGACTCGGGCGAAGAGCAGTTCGTTCCAGCTGAAGATGAAGCAGATCAGGGCGGTGGCGGCGATGCCGGGCAGGGCGATCGGGGCCACCACGCGCGCGAGGATCACCGGGAGCCGGGCGCCGTCCACCCGTGCCGCCTCGATGACCGCGACCGGCACCTCGGCGAGGAAGGACTGCATCATCCACACCGCGATCGGCAGGTTCATGGAGGTGTACAGGACGACCAGGAGCCAGATGTTGTCGAGCATCCCGGCGTTCTTGGCGAAGAGGTAGATCGGCAGCAGGCCCGCCACGGCCGGCAGCATCTTGGTGGACAGGAAGAAGAACAGGACGTCGGTCCACTTCCGCACCGGCCGGATCGACAGCGCGTAGGCCGCCGGGAGGGCCAGCAGCAGGACCAGAAGTGTCGAGGCGACCGACGCCACCGTGGAGTTGACCAGCGCGGGCCACGGGCTCGCCCCGCCGCCGCTGCCGAAGAACTCGCGGTAGCCGTCGAGGGTCAAGGAGGCGGTGAAGGACGGCGGGTTGGTCGCCGCGTCCGCCTCGGAGTGGAAGGACGTCAGGGCCATCCACGCGATGGGCAGGAAGAAGACGATGCCGGCCAGCCAGGCCACCAGGCCGACACCGCCTCGACGCAGTACGGCGGTCATGCGCGGGACACCTCCTCGCGGAACAGGGACGACACCACGCGCAGGGCGAAGGTGGCGATGACGATCGAGCCGATGACCACCAGGACGCCGGCGGCCGAGGCGAGGCCGTTCTCATGGGCCTGGTAGAAGCTCTGGTAGACGGTGTAGGGCAGGTTGGCGGTGCCCAGGCCGCCGGAGGTGATCGTGAAGACCGCGTCGAAGTTCTGGACGATGTAGATCGACCCGAGCAGCGCGCCCAGTTCCAGGTAGCGGCGCAGGTGGGGCAGGGTCAGATGGCGGAAGATCTGCCAGTCGCTCGCGCCGTCGACCCGCGCGGCCTCGATCTGCTGCTGGTCCCGGCTCTGCAGCCCGGCCAGCAGGATCAGCATCATGAACGGCGTCCACTGCCACACCAGGGAGGCCTCGACCGCGAGCAGCGGGGTGCGGGAGACCCAGTCCGGCTGTGGCCCGCCCACATAGTGCAGCAACCCATTGAGCAAGCCGTATTCGGGGTTGTAGAGCACATGTTTCCAGAGCAGCGCGGCGGCCACCGGCACCACCAGGAAGGGGGCGATGAGCAGGGTGCGGACGATGCCCCGGCCGCGGAACCGCCGGTCCAGCAGCAGCGCCAGCACCAGCCCGAGGACCAGGCTGGCCAGCACCACGGCCGCCGTGAGCAGCACGGTCGTCCACACCGAGTGGCGCAGGCCGGCGTCGGTGAGCACCTGGCGGTAGTTGTCCAGGCCGGTGAAGCGGCGGGCCTTGGGGTAGAGGGCGTTCCAGTCGAAGAAGGAGATCACCAGTGTGGCCACGAAGGGCAGCTGGGTCACCACGATCATGAAGACGAGAGCCGGCAGGAGCGGGGCGCGGGTGGCCCAGGCGCGCAGCCGGGCCGAGGGCTGCCTGAACGTCCGTGCGGGTGCGGCCGTGAGGGGGGCCGTGGTCGTCGCTGTCATCGTCCCTCGTACTCCTTGGAGATCTTCTCGGCGAGCGCTTGCGACTTCTTCAGGGCCGCGCCGACGGACTGGCGCCCGGCGATGGCCGCGCTGATCTCCTGGGAGACCTTGGTGCCGAGGTCGGTGAACTCGGGGATGCCGACGAACTGGATGCCGGGCGCGGGGCGCGGCTGCACGCCGGGGTCGTTGGGCCGGGCGCTCTCGATGGCCTCCTTGGTCATCTCCTGGAACGCGGCGGCCGACTTGCGGTAGTCGGCGTTGGTGTAGGTCGACGCCCGCTTGCCCGCCGGGACGTTCGACCAGCCGCTGGTCTCGCCGACCAGTTGCTCGTAGCCCTTGCCCGACGCCCAGGAGACGAACCTCCACGCCTTGTCGGGGTTGCGGGAGGCCTGCTGGATGCCCCAGGCCCAGGTGTAGAGCCAGCCGGAGGACGTGGTGCGCTCGACGGGGGCCGGGGCGTAGCCGAGCTTCCCCTTGACGGGGGAGCCGGCCGCCTCCAGCAGTCCGGCCGCGGAGGTGGCGTCGTACCACATGGCGACCTTGCCCTGGGTCATGTTGTTCAGGCACTCGGCGAAGCCGGACTGGGCGGCGCCGGACTCGCCGTGCCCGCGGACGAGGTCGACGTAGAACTTCGTCGCCTTCTCGAAGGCCGGGGAGTCCAGCCGCGCCTTCCAGTCCTTGTCGAACCAGGTGCCGCCGAAGGTGTTCACGACCGTGGTCAGCGGTGCCATCAGCTCGCCCCAGCCGGGCAGTCCGCGCAGGCAGATGCCCCGCATGCCCGGCCGGGCGCCGTCCGCCTTCGCGGCCAGGTCGGCGACCTGCCGCCAGGTGGGACGCTCGGGCATGGTCAGGCCCTTCGCCGCGAACACGTCCTTGCGGTACATCAGGAAGGACGACTCGCCGTAGAAGGGCTGTCCGTAGAGCTTGCCGTCGTCGCCGGTGAGGGACTGGCGCATCGGCTTCAGCACGTCCCGCTCGTCGTACGACGGGTCCCTGGTGACGTAGGAGTCCATCTCGTGCAGCCAGCCGTTGCGGGCGTAGATCGGTATCTCGTAGTTGGACAGGGTGGCCACGTCGTACTGGCCGGCCTGGTTGGCGAAGTCCTGGCTGATCTTGTCGCGGACGTCGTTCTCGGGCAGCACCGTGAAGTTGACCTTGATGCCGGTGTCCTTGGTGAAGTGGGCGGCGGTCAGCTTCTGCAACTCGGTCATCTGCGGGTTGTTGACCATCAGGACGTTGATGGAGTCGCCGCCGGAACCGGTCCCGCCGGCACCGGCCCAGCAGCCGGAGAGCAGCGGGGCGAGCAGCGTCCCTGCGGCGGCCAGGGCGAGCGTGGCTCGCGGCCTCCGTCGGCTCGGGGTGCGCATGGATCGCTCCTGAGAGTGGGGAAGGTGGAAGAACGGGGGCATAAGGGGCGCTCGGGGGTGAGGAACGCCCCTGGACGGGGGACGAGTGGGAGCATCAGACCCGGATGACCTGCGGGCCCAGCAGGGAGTAGCGGTGAGCCTCGGCGGCCGGCAGGAGGGTGCTGGTGACGATCGCCTCCAGCGCGCCGATCTCCGCGAACCGGCAGAAGCTGACCGCGCCGAACTTGGTGTGCACGCCTGCGAAGACCGTGCGCCGGGCGGCCCGGACGGCCTGTGCCTTCACCTCGCTGACCGCCGGGTCGGGGGTGGTCAGGCCGTGTTCGCGGGAGATGCCGTTGGCCCCGATGTAGGCGAGGTCGATCACGAAGCCGGCCAGCATCTTCGTCGTCCAGTGGTCGACGGTGGCCAGCGTGCCGGGGCGGACCCGGCCGCCGAGCAGCAGCACGGAGACCTGGTCGGCCTCCGCGAGGGCGCCCGCCACCGGCAGGGACGCGGTGACCACGGTCAGCGGCCGGTCCCTGGGCAGCGCCTCGGCGATGAGCTGGGGGGTGAAGCCCTCGTCGACGAAGACGGTCTCGGCGTCCCCGAGCAGTTCGGCCGCCGCGGCGGCGATCCGGCGTTTCTCGGGCACGTGGCTGGTGGCGCGGAAGGCGAGGGTCGTCTCGAACCCGGCGCTCTCCACCGGATAGGCGCCGCCGTGGGTGCGGCGGACCAGGCCGTGGTCCTCCAGGGCGCGCAGATCGCGCCGGATGGTCTCCTTGGCCACGCCCAGGTCGGCGGCGAGCGCGGTGACGTCCACCGAGCCGGTGGCGCGGGCGGCCCGCACGATCTCGCGCTGGCGTTCTTCCGCCGTCCTGGTGGTCATGTCGTCACCCACTTCCCTGTGGACCTGCCCGTTCGGGCCCTTGGGGGAAGTTCTACCGCCGGCGTGCGGCGCTGACCAGGTCTGTTGCGGGCCCGATACTGCCCGCTTGTGCCCGCTTCACGCGGACCGTGCCCGTCGCGGACCTGCGCGGCTTTCCGGGGCGGGGTGGGATCGGGCACGGCGGATGCCCGGACACGGCGGCGGGCGGGCCCGTTCGGTGCCCGCCCGCGCGCGTGGACGATCGTTTCCGGCCGCCGGGTGCCACCCGGAGAGCCGGCGGAGGGGTCAGTACGGCCAGATCGGCGGGTCGTTCACGAAGTGCCCGCCCAGGTGGCCGTGGGCCGGGTTCTCCGGGTCCAGCTCGCCCTGTTCGGCGATGAGCTTCTCGGCGTACGGCTCGGAGTCGTCCTGGGGGTCGTAACCGAGCGCCCGCGCGGTGGTCAGGTCCCACCACAGGCGGGTGTTGGCGGAGGAGCCGTAGACGACCGTGTGGCCGACCTCCTCGGCGGTCAGGGCCGCGTGGAACAGGCGGGCGCCGTCGGCCGGGCTCATCCACACCGAGAGCATGCGGACGCTGGTGGGCTCCGGGAAGCAGGAGCCGATGCGCACGGAGACGGTCTCCAGGCCGTGCTTGTCCCAGTAGAGCTGGGCCAGGTCCTCGCCGAAGGACTTCGACAGGCCGTAGAAGGTGTCCGGGCGGCGCGGGGTGTCGACGGGGATCAGTGGCTCGCCCGCGCGCGGGGCCGGGGTGAAGCCGACGGCGTGGTTGGAGGAGGCGAAGACGATCCGCGGTACGCCTTCGAGGCGGGCGGCCTCGTACAGGTTGTAGGTGCCCTCGATGTTCGACCTGAGGATCTTCTCGAAGGGTGCCTCCAGGGAGATCCCCGCGAGGTGCAGGACCGCGTCCACGCCCCGCACCGCCTCGCGCAGCGCCTCCGTGTCGCCGAGGTCCGCGGTGATCGCGTCCGGCTCGCCCTCGACGGGGCGCACGTCGAACAGGCGCAGCGTGTAGCCGTACTCCGGCAGCAGGGACCGCATCAGGGTGCCGAGCCCGCCGGCGGCGCCGGTGAGCAGGATCGTGCGGGGAGCGGGCATCCTCGGTTCTCCTTGTGGCCGGTATTCACATACGTGGACACGCTAGAGAGTTCGCCCGGCACCGTCAAGTGTCGCGTGACGACGGGGATTTCGCTCCCGTCGTGCGAGTTTGCCCGCTTGACCCGCCGCAAGAAGGCCCTTTAGCGTGGTCACGTTCAGAAATATGGACGTGGATCAGAAACATGCACCGGCGTGTCTCAAGGGAGAGTCCGTGACGCCAGCCCCTCTGACCGAACGGCTCAGCGATCCCCGCGGGCCGCTGTTCTTCCCCGTCACGGCCTACGGCCCCGGCGGCTCACTCGATCTGGACGCCTACCGCACCCATGTGCGCCGCGGTGTCGCGGCCGGTGCCGCCGCCGTCTTCGCCTGCTGCGGCACCGGGGAGTTCCACGCGCTGCTGCCGGAGGAGTTCGAGGCCTGCGTCCGGGCGGCCGTCGAGGCGGCAGAAGGGCGGGTCCCGGTCGTCGCGGGCGCCGGGTACGGTACCGCCCTCGCCGTCCGCTACGCGCGTCTCGCCGCCGGTGCGGGTGCCGACGGCCTCCTCGCCATGCCGCCGTACCTCGTGCTCGCCGGCCAGGAGGGCCTGCTGCGGCACTACCGGGAGGTCGCCGCCGCCACCGACCTGCCCGTCATCGTCTACCAGCGCGACAACGCCGTCTTCACCCCGGCGACCGTGGTCGAACTGGCCCGCACCGACGGCGTCATCGGCCTCAAGGACGGCCTCGGCGACCTCGACCTCATGCAGCGGATCGTGAGCGCGGTCCGCACCGAGGTCCCCGGCGACTTCCTGTACTTCAACGGCCTGCCCACCGCCGAGCAGACCCAGCTCGCCTACCGCGCCCTCGGCATCACCCTGTACTCCTCCGCGGTGTTCTGCTTCGCGCCGGAGATCGCCCTCGCCTTCCACCGCGCGCTGGAGACGGGCGACCTGCCCACCGCCCACCGCCTCCTGGACGGCTTCTACCGCCCGTTCGTCGAACTGCGCGCCCAGGGCCGCGGATACGCCGTCTCGCTCGTCAAGGCCGGGGTACGGCTGCGCGGCCTGGAGGTGGGCGAGGTCCGGCCCCCGCTGCACGAGCCGGCCGAGGAGCACGTCAAGCAACTCGCCCGGCTCATCGAACGCGGTTGTGAACTGCTGGAGGAGGACGCGTGAGCGAGCACGGCCACGCCCTGCCGGAGGGATGCGTGGGCGAGGACCGCCACGCCCTGCCGGAGGGGGACGCGTGAAGGCGTCGGCGTTCGTCTACCCCTGGGACGTCAACGGGGACCCCGCCGCCCCGGAGCGGATCGCGGGACTCGGCGTGGAGCAGGTGACCCTGGCCTCCGCCTACCACTCCACCCGTGCCCTCACCCCCCGCCACCCCCGCCACCGCATCGTCACCGCCGAGTACGCCGCCGTCCTCTACCCGCCGGGCGACCGCTGGGCGGGTCGCGGCCTGCGGCCCTACCCCGCCGGCCGCTGGGCCCCCGGCAACGCCTACGGCGAGGCCGCCGAAGCCCTCGCCGCGGCCGGCCTGGAGGTGCACACCTGGGTCGTCCTCGCCCACAACTCCCGGCTGGGCGCCGAACATCCGGACACCTCGGTCGTCAACGCCTACGGCGACCGCTACCCGTGGGCGCCCTGCGTCGCCCAGCCCGCCACGCGCGCGTACCTGGTCGACCTGGCCGCCGAGGCCGCCGTGCGCCCCGGCGCGCACGGCACCGAACTGGAATCCCTCGGCTGGTACGGGCTCCAGCACCTGCACGCCCACGACAAGACCGCGGGCGTCGGCCTCGGGGACGCCGGGCAGTACCTGATGTCCCTGTGCTTCTGCCTGTCCTGCCGCACCGGCTACGGCGAGCAGGGCCTGGACGCCGACGCGCTGGCCGGGGCCGTACGCGAGGCGCTGGAGCCGCTGTGGCGGGGCGCCGCGGACGACGGGGGCTGGCCGACCGTGGAGAAGCTGCTCGGCGAGGACACGGCCGCCGCCACGCGCGCGTGGCGCGACACCACCGCCCGCACCCTCCAGGAGGAGGCGGTCACCGCCGTGCGCGCCGCAGCGCCGGACGGCTTCCAGATCCTGCTGCACGCCGACCCGGTCCCGTACCACTGCGGCGCCAACGTCGGTGTCGACCCCGCCCACATCCTGTCCGTGGCCGACGGCGTGGTGGTGCCCTGCACCGGCGGTACGGCCCTGCTGGCGCCCTTCGCCGGGCAGGCGCGCGAGAACACCGTGCTGGCCGCCAACTTCACGGTCGTCGCGGGGATGGGCGGCAGCCCCGGCACGCTCACGGCGGACGCGGCACGCGCGCGTGCCGAAGGCGCGACGGAACTGCGGCTCTACCACGCCGGCTTGGCGTCGGACGGTGACCTGGCGGCGGTCCGGGAGGCACTCGCGGCGCGCTGAGTGGTCGTCAGCGGTGCCGGGAGTGGTGCCGGGCCGTTGGGTGGCCGGGGCGGGTCGTGGGTACGCGCGCGTGGGAGGCGCGGCGGAACTGCGGTTCTGTCAAGCCGGCTTGGCGTCGGACGGTGACCTGGCGGCGGTCCGGGAGGCACTGGCGGCGCGCTGAGCGGTCGGCAGCGGTGCCGGGCCGTTGAGCGGCCGGGCGGGTGGCGGTACGCGCGTGTGTGGGAGGCGCGGCGGAACTGGGGTTCTGTCACGCCGGGTTGATGTCGGACGGGGAGCCGGCGGTGGTCCGGGGGGTGTTCGCGGTGCGCTGGGTCAGCGGTAGCGCCGTCAGGAGCAGTGCCAGGCCGTAGAGCGGCAGCAGCAGCCCGGGGCCGGCCAGTTCGACCAGGCCGGCCCCCAGGGCGAGGCCGACGACGTTCGGGGTGAAGAGCAGCGTGTTGGCGGTGGCCGTCGCCCGGCCCAGCAGCGGGCCGGGGGTCTCCCGTTGGACCGCCGTCAGCGCGGCGACCAGCACACAGGGCAGGCCCAGACCGCACGCCACGCTGGTGGCCAGGGTCACCGGGTCCCACGGCACGGCCCGTGCCACCACCGCGGCCCCGGTCAGCGCGATCCCGGCCGCCGCGAACCGCCGCCCGCCCAGCCTGCGCAGCGCCGGGCCGGCGAGCAGCCCCGCCGTCACCGAACCGGCGCCCTGGGCGGCGTACAGCACGCCCGTGTAGGCGGGGGAGTGGCCGAGGCGGTCGACCACGGCGTACACCGTGGTGCTGCTCAGCGCCGTCAGCAGCATCGTCGTACCGCCCGCCCGGACCAGCGGGCGCAGCACGGGGTGGCCCCACAGGTGCCGGACCCCCTGCGCCGTCTGCTGCCGCCAGCCGTCGGCGGACCGCACGGGCCGTTCCTCGCGCACCCGCAGCAGGCCGCAGAGCCCGGCGGCGAGGAGGAAGGTGACGGCGTCCAGGCAGGCCACGGCCGGGCCGCCCCAGATCGTGTACAGGCCCGCCCCGGTCAGCGGGGCGACGAGCTTCATGCCCTCGGTGAGCGTCATCCGCAGCCCGTTGACGTCACCGAGCAGATCCGGGCCGACCGCCGCCGTCAGCAGTGCCGACTCGGCGGCGTCATGGACGGCACCGGCCGCGCCGTACACCACCAGGACGGCGAACAGCAGCCACAGACGGCCGGGGGAGTCGACGGCGAACAGCGCGGGCAGCAGCGCCGCGAGGCCCAGGTTCACCGTGATGAGCAGCGGCTTTCGGCGGAACCGGTCGGCGAGCGTGCCGAGCGCCGGGCCGGCCAGGGTGGGTGCCCACATCGCGAGCAGGCACAGGGCGGCCAGTCCGTCCGACCCGGTCAGCTCCTTCACCCACACGCCCGACGCCAGCCACAGCGAGGAGGTGCCGAAGGCGGACACCACCAGGCCGGTGAGGCACAGCCCCGCGTTGCGGTCCCGCAGCACGCGGGACACGGTCCAGGAAGTCGTCATGCCCGGTCATCGTGGCCCTAAGGCGGGGGGCGGCGTATCGGGCGGGTTCCCTAGGTTCACAAGCCGCCCCAGGTACGGCGGACGCCCGCGCCCGGCGTCGTCCCCGGCCCTGGGCGGCACGCCGACGGGGGAACACGGCCTGACGCGGGGCGGCGACAATCCGTCGGAACCTGGCACGGGAGCCCCTGGGGCGCCGGGGCCCGGAAACCTACCGTCGACCGCATGCGCTACCTCGCCCCCCTCCTCATCGGCCTGCTCTACGTCACCCTCATGTCCCTCGTCCCGGAACCCCACCGCCGCCGCCTCAACGCCGTCATGGTGGCCGGTGCCGGGGCCGCCTACCTCAGCGGCGGCGGCCTCGGCGGCTGGGAGTTCGCCTTCACGGCGGTCGCCACCTACGTCGCCTACAAGGGACTGGACTCCTGGACGTTCATCGGCGTCGGCTGGCTGCTGCACACCGCGTGGGACGTCGTCCACCACCTCAAGGGCCACCCGATCGTCCCCTTCGCGCACGACTCGTCGTTCGGCTGCGCGCTGTGCGACCCGGTGATCGCCCTCTGGTGCCTCGGCGGCGGCCGTGCGCCGTGGGAGTGGTCGCGCCGCACCGATGAGTTTCCGGAGGCCCGCCGGTCACCCCTTCGTACGGAGAGCGCCACCCTGAAGGAGTGAGCATGACCATGGTGGATCTCGGCCCCCAGACCAGGATCGTGGCCCGGCTCGCCGAGTCGGTGACCGACGGGCAGCTCACCGCCGCCACACCGTGCCCGGGACGAGCGGTGCGCAATCTGCTGGGCCACCTGCTGATGCTGTCCGTGGCCTTCCGGGACGCCGCCCGCAAGGACCTCGGCACGACCACCGACAGCACCCCGGACGCCGCCGCCTGGGACCTCGGCCCCGGCTGGCGCGAGGAGCTGCCGAAGGCGCTGGACGCGCTGGCCGACGCCTGGCGCGACCCGGCCGCCTGGACCGGCGACACCCGCGCCGGCGGGGTGGACCTGCCGGGCGCGGTCGCGGGCGCCGTCGTCGCCGACGAGCTGGTGATCCACGGCTGGGACCTGGCCCGCGCCACCGGCCAGGACTACGCCCCGGACCCGGCCGCCCTCGACTCGGCCCTCGCCTTCCTCCGGGCCGCGGCCGACGACCCCGACCGCGGCGACGGCCTCTTCGGTCCGGTCGTCCCGGTCCCCGCGGACGCACCTGCGCTGGACCGGGCCGTCGGTCTCAGCGGGCGGAACCCGGCGTGGCCGCACCGGGCCTGACCCCCGCCGGCCGGACCCGGGCCGGGCGGCGGAGGCGGCGCATCGGGCCTACGGTGACCCTGAGAGGGGGGCGAGCCGAACGGGTACGGAGGGAGCCGCCATGCGGGAGCACTACGTGTGGGTGACGACGCGCCGCCTTCAGCCGGGCACGCTGGAGGACTTCGAGGGTGCCTGGCGCCCCGAGCCCGCACCACAGGGCCTGCACCGGGCCTACGCGTACTGGTCCGAGGACGGACAGGAGATCACCGGGGTTTCGTTCTGGGACTCCCGGGAGGCGTGCGACGCGTGGCGGGCCTCCGAGGCGGAGGCGCGGCGGCGGGCGGCCATGGCCCCCTACGTCGCCGAGGAGCGCGAAGGCTTCTACCACGGCCGCGAACTCGGCCTGCCCGGCGCCACCGGCGGGTGAACGGGCCACACCGGGCCGCCGCGCCTACGGTGGAGACATGAGCGGGATCGTCGTCGTGTACGAGCTGGAACAGCCCGTGGCCGCACGTGTGCCCGCGGCCGGACCGCCCGACGCCGAACGGCCTCCCCGCAGGGTGCACGCGGCGCCCGCCGCCCCCGGCAGGTCCGGCGCCGCCGGCCCGCGGACCCTGTGCGGCAAGGACACCTTCGCCATGACGAAGGCTCCCCCGAGTCCTTCCGGGCCCCCCGGGGAGCCCTGGTACCCGGCCGCGTACGCGCCCCTGGTGTGCCCGGACTGCGACGCGGTGATGGAGATCTGACCGGTGCCGGTGCGACAGCAGGTGCCGCACCCCGGCCCCGGCCGGCCCGGCTCCGGGTACCTGCGGTCGGGAGGGGACGCCGAGGTGGAGGTGGACGCGGGGGCCCCGCACGTTCGCCGCGTCGCAGTGGCACACGCTTCCGGCGCGGACCACCGCGATCTGGATCTTCCCTCCACGTGCCGACCTCCCCCGGTCTCGGCTCCGCCCGGCCGGGCGGTACCCCATCGCCGATCCGCTTCTCACCGCCCACGCCTTCCTTGAGGGCGTCCTGGACTTCAGGGGCGCCCTGCGCCGCGCTCACCGAACTCTCCGCCCGCACCGGCCTGTTCCCGTGCGAGGCGGACCCCGACGTGCTTCACTGGAGCGAACACCGCTGGCAGGCGCACCTGACGCCGGAGGCTGCCGCCCGGGCCGCCGCCGTCTTCGGCCGGCCCGCGTTCACCGCCGTCGACGGCCACATCCACAGCGTCTGAGCACCCCGTCCGACTTCTTTTGTCACAGGCATTGACGGAGACCGGGCCCCCTCCTACCTTCAACGCGTCGTACTTCGTACGTCATATATGAGACGCGATATGTGAGATCCGAGAGGGCCGCATGAGCTCTGTGCCCACCCCGATCCCGTCCCGCACGCAGTACGTGCTCGACGCGATCAAACACCGCATCCTGACGGGGCAGTTGACGCCTGGTCAGGCCCTGGTGGAGGCGGAACTGGCCGCGCAGTTCGGGGTGTCCAAGACCCCGGTGCGCGAGGCGCTGAAGACCCTCGCCGGGACCGGCCTGGTGGTGATGAACCAGTACAAGGGCGTCACGGTGCGCATGGTGGACGCGGACATGGCGCGCGAGGTCTACGACGTACGGCTGCTGCTCGAACCCGAGGCCCTGCGCCGTGCCGTCGCGCGGGGCGCCTCCCTCGACGCCGCCCGGGACGCGCTGACCCGCGCCGACACGGCCACCGACACCGCCGAACGCTCCCTCGCCAACCGGGAGTTCCACCGGGCCCTCTACCTGCCGTGCGGCAACCCGCTGCTCGGCCGGATGCTGGACGAGGTCCGCGACCAGGCCGCCCTCGTCTCCGCCGTCGCCTGGGCCGCCGACCCCTCCTGGGAGCGGGAGGCCGCCGAACACCGGGAGATCCTGCGGCTGGCGCTGGACGGTGACGCCGACGGCGCCGCGAGCGCCCTGCACGCGCACATCGCGTCCTTCGTACGCCGTGCGTTCCCCGAGCCCCGCCCAGAGGAAGGCCAGAGATGAGCAGCGTGACGTTCGAGCGCCAGCGGGCGGCCCTGGCCGACGTCGTGGCCATCCCGGTGACCCCGTTCGCCGAGGACGGCTCCGTCGACCGGGAGACCCACCGGGCCCTGCTGCGCCGCCTGCTCGACGGCGGGATCAGGACCCTCACCCCCAACGGCAACACCGGCGAGTTCTACGCCCTCACGCCCGAAGAGCGCCGGCTCGTCACCGAGTCGACCGCCGAGGAGGCCGGCGACCGGGCCGCCCTCCTGGTCGGGGTCGGGCACGACCTGCCCACCGCCGTCGCCTCCGCCCGGCACGCCCGCGATCTCGGCGCCCAGATGGTGATGGTCCACCAGCCGGTGCACCCGTACGTCTCGGCGGCCGGCTGGGTCGACTACCACCGGGCCATCGCCGAGGCCGTCCCGGAGCTGGGCGTGGTGCCGTACCTGCGCAACGCCCAGTTGCCCGGGGCCCGGCTCGCCGAACTCGCCGACCACTGCCCGAACGTCATCGGCGTCAAGTACGCCGTCCCGGACGCCGCCCGGTTCGCCGCCTTCGCCCGGGACGCGGGCCTGGAGCGCTTCGTGTGGGTCGCCGGTCTCGCCGAACCGTACGCGCCCTCCTACTTCTCCGCCGGTGCCACCGGCTTCACCTCCGGACTCGTGAACGTCGCCCCGGCCGTCTCGCTGAACATGATCGAAGCGCTGCGGTCCGGCGACTACCCGGCCGCCATGAAGGTCTGGGAGCAGATCCGCCGCTTCGAGGAACTGCGCGCCGCGCACGGCAACGCCAACAACGTCACCGTCGTCAAGGAGGCGCTGGCCGCGCTCGGCCTGTGCCGCCGGGACGTCCGTCCGCCGAGCAGGCCGCTGCCCGAGGACGAGCGCGCCGAGGTCGCCGCCATCGCCGCCGGGTGGTCCATATGAGCGCCCCCCGCAAGAAGCCCGAGGAACTGCGCAGCCACCAGTGGTACGGCACCGACGGGCTCCGCTCCTTCAGCCACCGCGCCCGCACCCGCCAGCTCGGCTACCTGCCCGAGGAACACCTCGGCAAGCCGGTCATCGCGATCCTCAACACCTGGTCCGACATCAACCCCTGCCACGTCCACCTCCGCGACCGCGCCCAGGCCGTCAAGCGCGGAGTGTGGCAGGCGGGCGGCTTCCCGCTGGAGTTCCCGGTCTCCACCCTCAGCGAGACCTTCCAGAAGCCGACCCCCATGCTCTACCGCAACCTGCTCGCCCTGGAGACCGAGGAGCTGCTGCGCTCCTACCCGGTCGACGGCGCTGTCCTCATGGGCGGCTGCGACAAGTCCACGCCCGCGCTGCTGATGGGCGCCGCCTCCGTCGGCCTGCCCGCCGTCTTCGTGCCCGCCGGCCCCATGCTCCCGGGCCACTGGCGCGGCGAGGTCCTGGGCTCCGGCACCGACATGTGGAAGTACTGGGACGACAAGCGGGCCGGCCTCATAGGCGACTGCGAGATGGCCGAGCTGGAGAGCGGCCTGGCCCGCTCGCCCGGCCACTGCATGACCATGGGTACGGCGTCCACGCTCACCGCCGCCGCCGAGGCGCTGGGCGTGACCGTGCCGGGCGCGTCCAGCATCCCCGCGGTGGACTCCGGGCACGACCGGATGGCGGCGCGGGCGGGCCTGACCGCCGTCGAACTGGTCCACCGGGACCGCGGGCTGTCCGACATCCTCACCCGCGAGGCCTTCGAGGACGCCGTCACCACCGTGCTCGGCCTGGGCGGCTCCACCAACGCCGTGATCCACCTGATCGCGATGGCCGGCCGGGCGGGGGTCCGGCTCACCCTGGACGACTTCGACCGCATCGCCCGCACGGTCCCCGTCCTCGCCGACGTCCGCCCCGGCGGCCGGCGGTACCTGATGGAGGACTTCCACTTCGCGGGCGGTCTGCCCGGCTTCCTCTCCCGGATCACCGACCTGCTCCACCTGGACCGGCCGACGGTGGCGCACGACACCCTGCGCGAGCAGCTGGGCGGCGCGCGGGTGCACGACGACGACGTCATCCGGCCCCGGGACAACCCGGTCGCGGGCGAGGGCGGGGTGGCCGTGCTGCGCGGCAACCTCTGCCCGGACGGCGCGGTCATCAAGCACATCGCCGCCGAGCCCCGCCTGCTCAAGCACACCGGCCCGGCCGTCGTCTTCGACGACTACCGGACCATGCAGCGCACCATCAACGACCCGGCGCTCGGCATCACCGCCGACAGCGTGCTGGTGCTGCGCAACGCCGGCCCCAAGGGCGGCCCGGGGATGCCCGAGTACGGCATGCTGCCGATCCCGGACCACCTGCTGAAGCAGGGCGTGCGGGACATGGTCCGGATCTCCGACGCCCGCATGAGCGGCACGAGTTACGGCGCCTGTGTGCTGCACGTCGCCCCGGAGTCGTACATCGGCGGCCCGCTGGCCCTCGTGCGCACCGGTGACCTCATCACGCTGGACGTCGACGCCCGCAGCCTCCACCTCCACGTGGACGACGAGGAACTGGACCGCAGGCGGGCGCAGTGGACGCCACCGCCCGCGCGGTACGAGCGCGGCTACGGCGCCCTCTACAACGAGCAGATCACGCAGGCCGACACCGGCTGCGACTTCGAGTTCCTGGCCCGCCCGGGCACCGTCCCGGACCCGTACGCCGGCTGACGTCCCCCCGTCCCGTCACACCCCACGCACGTGTACATAGCAAGCGCTTCCTGCACTCCCTGTGATCGACCCCTTGCGAACGGAGAACAGTCATGGCCCAAGCCGCAGCCGTGGCGAAACCGCCCGCGCCACCCCGGCGGCGCCGTGCCTCCGCGACCCCGCGCAGGCTGCCGTATCTGCTGATCGCCCCGGCGGCCCTGCTGATGCTGGGTTTCATCGCCTACCCGGTGCTCAGCGTCTTCTACTACAGCCTGCGGAACTACAACCCCACCAAGCCGTGGCGGAACGGCTTCGCGGGCCTGGACAACTTCACCCAGGCCTTCGCCCACGACCCGCAGTTCTGGGACACGCTGACCTTCAGCGCCAAGTGGGTCGTGGTCGAGGTCGGGCTGCAACTGCTGTTCGGACTCGCCCTCGCGCTCATCGTCAACCAGACCTTCGTGGGCCGGGCGCTGGGCCGCGCCCTCGTCTTCTCGCCCTGGGCCGTCTCCGGCGTGCTGACCTCCGCCATCTGGGTGCTGCTCTACAACTCCCAGACGGGCATCACCCGTTACCTCGCCGACGCGGGGCTGGGCTCCTACGGCACCAGCTGGCTGTCGGACACCTCCACGGTGTTCCCGGCGGCGGTGGTCGCCGACCTGTGGCGCGGGGTGCCGTTCTTCGCGATCCTCATCCTCGCCGACCTCCAGTCCGTCTCCCGGGACCTGTACGAGGCCGCCGAGGTCGACGGGGCGAGCCGGCTCAAGCAGTTCTGGCACATCACCCTGCCCCATCTGAAGGACGCCATCGTGCTGTCCACGCTGCTGCGCGCGGTGTGGGAGTTCAACAACGTCGACCTGCTCTACACCCTCACGGGCGGCGGACCCGCCGGGGAGACCACCACCCTCCCCCTCTACATCGCCAACACCAGTGTCGACGCCCACAACTTCGGTTACGCCTCCGCCCTGACCACGGTGGCGTTCGTGATCCTGCTCTTCTGCTCGATCGTCTATCTGCGGCTGAGCAAGTTCGGAGGTGCCTCCAAGTGATCACCGAGATCGCTCCCGCGCCCGAGCGCGTGGCGGCCGAGCCCGCCCGGCCCGGCAGGAGGCGCCGCGCCTGGGACGAGGTCCCGCGCTGGCAGATCTACGTCCCCCTGACGGCCTACCTCCTGTTCACCCTGATCCCCTTCTACTGGATCCTGCTCTTCGCGCTCCGCCCGGCCGGCTCCACCTCGCTCGTGCCGTGGCCGATGACGTTCGAGCACTTCGAGAAGGTGTGGACCGAGCGCAGCTTCGGCACTTACTTCACCAACAGCGTCTACGTCGGCCTCGCCACCCTGGTGCTCACCACCGTGGTCGCCCTGGCCGGCGGCTACGCCCTGGCCCGCTTCGACTTCCGCCTCAAGCGCGGCTTCATGCTGGCCCTGCTGTGCTCCCAGTTCGTGCCGGGCGCGCTGCTGCTGGTGCCGCTGTTCCAGATCTTCGCCAAGCTGTCGATGATCAACTCACTCGGCAGCGTGATCATCGCCGAGACCGTCTTCCAGCTCCCGCTGTCGATGATCCTCATCAGCGGGTTCATCCGGAACGTGCCGTACTCCCTGGAGGAGGCGGCCTGGGTGGACGGCTGCAACCGGTTCACCGCCTTCCGGATCGTGGTGCTCCCGCTCCTGCGGCCGGGGCTGATCGCCGTCGGCTCCTTCGCCTTCGTACACGCCTGGAACCACTTCCTGTTCGCCCTGATGTTCCTCTCCGACCAGAGCAAGCAGACCATCCCGGTCGGCCTCAACACCCTGATGAGCGCGGACAGCGTGGACCTGGGCGCCCTGGCGGCGGGCGGCATCATCGCGGCGGTACCCGTGGTGATCGTGTTCGCCTTCATCCAGAAGTGGCTGATCACCGGGTTCAGTGCGGGGGCGGTGAAGGGATGAGCGTCGACGTCGTCCTGGCGGGCGCGCGCGGCCACGGCCGCCGGCACCTGGACAACATCCGCCGGCTCCAGGCCACCGGCCTCGTGCGGCTGGCCGGTATCTGCGAGCTGACCCCGCTGACCGGGGAGGAGATCCCGGACGGACTCGGCACACCCGAGCAGTCCGCCGACCTCGGCGCGCTCCTGGACGCGACCGGCGCCCGGATCGCGGTCGTCTGCACCCCGATCCCCACCCACACCGACCTGGCCCTCACGGCCGCCGCGCGCGGGGCGCACCTGCTGCTGGAGAAGCCGCCGGCACCGTCGTACGCGGAGTTCCGGCGGATGGCCGACGGGGTCGCCGAGGCCGGAGTGGCCTGCCAGATCGGCTTCCAGTCGCTCGGCTCGCACGCGGTCCCCGCGATCCGGCGCCTCATCACCGAGGGCGCGATCGGCGAGGTCATCGGGGTCGGCGGGGCCGGTGCCTGGGCGCGGGACGAGGCCTACTACCGGCGGGCGCCCTGGGCGGGCCGGCGCCGGCTGAACGGCGCCGACGTGGTCGACGGAGTGCTCACCAACCCCCTCGCGCACGCCGTCGCCACCGGCCTCGCCCTGCTCGGCACCACCCGCGCCGAGGACGTCACCGGCATCGAGACCGAGCTGCTGCGCGCCAACGCCATCGAGTCCGACGACACCTCCTGCGTCCGCGTCCGCACCCCGCGCGGGCCCGTCACGGTCGCCGCGACCCTGTGCGCGGAGCACCCCGGGGAGCCCTACCTGCTGGTGCACGGCAGCAGCGGCCGGATCACCTTCTGGTACAAGCAGGACCGGGTGCTGCTCCAGCGGACCGGCCACGGCCCGGAGGAGACCGAGTACGGCCGCACGGACCTGCTGGAGAACCTGGTCGCGCACCTGGACGACGGCGCGGAGCTGCTGGTCCCGCCGGACGCGACCGGCGCCTTCATGCGGGTGGTCGAGGCCGTCCGCACCGCCCCCGACCCGGCGCCGCTCCCCGAGGACGCCTGGCGCCCGCTGCCCGCCGAGCACCGCCGGATCGTGCCCGGCGTCGAGGGGCTGGTCGCGGCGGCGGCCGACACCCTCGCCCTCTACTCCGAACTGGGCGCCTCCTGGGCCCTGCCGAACGAGGTGAGCACCTGATGACGCCCCCCGACAGCCCGGTCCTGCGGGTCGCCGGCCGCCCGGTCGGACGCTACGTCACCCGTCCCGAGCTGCCCGCCCGGCTCTCCCCGCGCCCCCATCTGCACCCCGTCACCACCTTGGCCGGCACGGCGGTCACCGAGGTGAGCCCCGCCGACCACGCACACCACCTCGGCGTCGGTGTCGCCGTTCCCGACGTCGAGGGGCACAACTTCTGGGGCGGCCGGACCTTCGTCCGCGACCGGGGGCCGACCGAGCTCGACAACCACGGCGCCCAGCGGCACACCGGCTTCCAGCTCCGCGACCCCGACGGCTTCGTGGAGGAGCTGCGCTGGGTCGCCGCCGGCACCGAGCTGCTGCGCGAGCGCCGTACCGTCGCGGCCACCGGACTCACCGGGACGGCCTGGGCGCTGGACTTCACCTTCTCGCTCACCAACGTCACCCCCGGGCCGCTGTCGGTCGGCAGCCCGGCCACCAACGGCCGGCCCGGCGCGGCCTACGGCGGCTTCTTCTGGCGGGCCCCCAAGGAGTCCCGGCCCCCCGGGGTCTTCACCGCAGACCGGGAGGGCGAGACCGAGGTGCACGGCACCCGCGCCGACTGGCTCGCGCTGGCCGGATGGGGGTCCCCCCGTCCGAGCGGAGCCGAGAGTGGGGGAGGCTGGACGCTGGTCTTCGCCGGTGCCACCGAGGAGACCCGCCGGGACCCGTGGTTCGTCCGGGCCGCCGAGTACCCCGGGGTGGGCTCCTCCCTGGCGCACACCGAGCGGCTGACCGTGCCGCCCGGCGAGACCCTCGTACGCCGGATCGTCACGGTCGTCGCCGACGGCCGGCCCACCCGCGACGAGGCGGCGGCCCTGGTCCGCAAGGCGGTGAGCCAGTGACCACCTACCGCAACCCGGTCCTGAACGCCGACTGGTCCGACCCGGACGTCGTCCGCGTCGACGACGACTTCTACCTCACCGCCTCCAGTTTCGGCCGTGCCCCCGGCCTGCCGCTGCTGCACTCGCGGAACCTGGTCGACTGGACGCTCGTCGGCCACGCCCTCGAACGCCTGGAACCCGAGGAGGAGTTCGCCCGGCCCCGGCACGACCGCGGGGTCTGGGCGCCGGCCATCCGGCACCACGACGACCGCTTCTGGATCTTCTGGGGCGATCCGGACCAGGGCGTCTTCCAGATCAACGCGCCGGGGATCAGGGGCCCGTGGACCCGCCCGCACCTCCTCAAGCCGGGCAAGGGCCTGATCGACCCGTGTCCGCTGTGGGACGACGACACCGGCGAGGCCTACCTCGTGCACGCCTGGGCCAGGTCACGCTCCGGCGTCAAGAACCGCCTCACCGGCCACCGGATGCACCCGGACGGCACCTCACTGCTCGACGATGGCAAGGTGATCGTCGACGGGGACCGCCTCCCCGGCTGGTTCACCCTGGAAGGGCCCAAGCTCTACCGGCACGACGGCTGGTTCTGGATCCTCGCCCCCGCCGGGGGTGTGGAGACCGGCTGGCAGGGCGCGTTCCGCTCGCGCGGCTTCTTCGGCCCGTACGAGGAACGCGTCGTCCTGGAGCAGGGGGACACCGACGTCAACGGGCCCCACCAGGGCGGCTGGGTGCGCACCGCCGCCGGCGAGGACTGGTTCCTGCACTTCCAGCAGCGCGGTGCCTACGGCAGGGTGGTCCACCTCCAGCCGATGCGCTGGGACCCGGACGGCTGGCCGGTCCTCGGCGACGAGGGCGCCCCCGTCACCGAACACCGCCGGCCGGACCTCCCGCCGCAGCCGCCCGCCGCTCCGGCGGCCGACGACGACTTCCCCGGCGGCCGGTACGGCAGGCAGTGGCAGTGGACCGCCAACCCGGGCGACGGCTGGGCCACCCAGCACTCCGCGGACGGGCTGCGGCTGACCTGCCTGCGCTCGGCCGACGCCCGTGACCTCAGGAAACTGCCGAACGTCCTCACCCAGCGGCTGCCCGGCCGGCCGAGCACGATCGAGGTCGGGCTGTGCCTGGACGGCGCCGAGCCGGGTGCGCGGGCGGGTCTCGCGGTGCTGGGGGACGCCTACGCCTGGATCGGGCTGGAGCGCGGGGCCGACGGGACGGTCCGGCTCGTGCACCGGTTCGTGGAGGCGGTGGCCGACGCGGAGCGCGACGCCGGGGTGCCGTGCCTCGCCCCCGAGGGGCGGGCGCTGCTGCGGATCGAGGCCGGCGCCGGGGCGCGCTGCCGGTTCCGGTACGACGTCGGGGACGGCCTCCGCCCGTCCGGACCCGTCTTCGCGGCCACTCCCTGGCGCTGGGTGGGCGCCCTGCTCGGCCTGTTCGCCACCGCATCCGAGGGACCGGGACCCGCCGGAGCGGCGACCTTCACCCGGTTCCGGATCACCCCCCACTGAACGCCACACCGTCATGTCCCCGTTGGATCCAGCAGAAGAGAGCCGACCCATGAGAAGAAGCATCCGCAGAAGCAGGCGCGCCGCCCTCACCGTCGCCCTGGGCTCCGTCCTCGCGCTGACCGCCACCGCCTGCGGCGACGACGGCAGCGGCGGCGCGGGGGACAAGGGGGACGAGGGCTCCGGCAAGGGCACGATCACCTTCTGGGACAACAACGGCGGTGTCCGCACCGACATCTGGAAGCAGGTCATCGCCGACTTCGAGAACAAGTACCCGGACATCAAGGTCGAGTACGTCGGCATCCCGGCGGCCAGCGCCCAGTCCAAGTACGACACCGCCATCCAGGGCGGCGGCCTGCCGGACGTCGGCGGCGTGGGCACCGCGATGCTCGCCGAGGTCGCGGCCCAGGGCGCGCTGGAGCCGCTGGACGGCCGGCTGCGGAAGAGCCCGCTGAACGGAAAGCTGAGCCAGAACCTGATCGACGTCAGCAAGGCGGCCGGCGGCGGGAACACGCTGTACCAGGTGCCGACCTCCGCGAACAACGGCACGCTGTGGTACCGGACCGACCTGTTCAAGAAGGCCGGTCTGGACGCGCCGACCACCTGGTCGAAGTTCTACGAGGCCGCCGACAAGCTCACGGACAAGGGCAAGAACCAGTTCGGCTTCACCATCCGCGGCGGCGAGGGTGCCATCGCGCCGGCCCTCGACGCGGTGTACGGCCAGACCGGGATCACGTCGTTCTGGAACGGCGACAGGACCACCGTCAACGACCCCAGGAACGTGGCCGCCCTGGAGAAGTACGTCGCGCTGTACAAGAAGGACACCCCGTCCGCCGACGTGAACAACGACTTCACGAAGATGGTCGCCCAGTGGGACAGCGGCACGATCGGCATGCTGAGCCACAACCTGGGGTCGTACCAGGACCACCTGAAGGCACTGGGCAAGGACAAGTTCCGGGGCATCCCCAACCCCACGCAGGACGACGGCACCCGGGTGCAGGTCTCCAACCCGGTCGACGGGCTCAGCCTGTTCAAGTCGAGCAAGAACAAGGCGGCCGCGTGGAAGTTCATCGAGTTCGCCGTCTCCGCCGAGGAGAACTCCAGGTTCAACGAGTCGGCGGGGCAGGTCCCGGCCAACACCGACGCGGCCGAGGACACGTGGATCCAGCAGTCCGAGCCGACGAAGCTGGCGGCCGAGGCGCTGAACGGAGGCGACACGAAGATCGTGCAGCTTCCCTACTACCTGCCCGACTGGAACACGATCTCCAAGGCCGACAACGAGCCGAACTTCCAGAAGCTGCTGCTCGGGAAGATGAGCGCGAAGCAGTTCCTGGACACCCTGGCCGAGCAGCTGAACAAGGCGCAGGCCGACTGGAAGAAGAACCACTGAGAGCTCGGGTGGTCCCCGCCGCGGGGGCTGCGGGCCGGATGAGGCCGGTCGCGCGGTTCCCCGCGCCCCCCTCGGAGTTCCCCCACGCCGGAAAGGCGCCGATCTTGTCCCTCACCCGTAGGCAGGTCACCTCCGCCGCGATCGCTGCCGTTCCTCTCGTCGGCCGTTCCCGCCGGGAGTCCCGCACGCTGTACATCGCCGGTGATTCGACGGCCGCCCAGAAATACGCCGATGCCGCTCCCGAGACCGGGTGGGGGATGGCACTGCCCTTCTTTCTCCGCGAGGAGGTGACAGTCGCCAACCATGCCGTGAACGGGCGGAGTTCGAAGAGCTTCGCCGACGAAGGGCGGCTCGACGCGATCCTCGCCGGCATCCGCCCCGGCGACCTCCTGCTCGTCCAGTTCGCGCACAACGACGAGAAGGCCACCGATCCCGCCCGGTACACCGAGCCGTGGACGACGTACCAGCAGTACCTGCGGAGGTACGTCGACGGGGCGCGGGCCAGGAAGGCGCGCCCGGTTCTCGCCACCCCCGTCGAGCGCCGCAGGTTCGACGGCGACGGCAACGCCCTGCCCAGCCACGGCGACTACCCGGCGGCCATGCGGGCGCTGGCCGTGGCGGAGGGGGTGCCGCTCCTCGACGTCGAGGCGCTGTCGCTCGCGCTGTGGCAGCGGCTCGGGGCGGAGGAGACGAAGACCTACTTCAACTGGACCGCGACCGAGCAGGACAACACGCACTTCAATCCGCCGGGCGCGATCGCCGTGGCCCGGCTCGTGGCGCAGGAGCTGCTGCGCACCCGGGCGGCGGCCCGGCACGACGTCGTACGGCTGCACGAGGACATACCCACCTCCTGGATCACCTGGCCCCCCGCATAGCCGAGGAGAACCCCACAGTGCGCACATTGAAATGTCATGGACGTGCCATAGCGGCGCTGGCCGGCTGCACGGCCCTCGTCCTCGCCGTCACCGGCACCGCGTCCGCCCGGACCGCCCACCACGCCGGCCCCGGCCGGCAGGTGCTGCCCGCCGGGGACGGCTGGGCGGCCTACGGGACCGGGACGACCGGCGGTGCCGCCGCCGACCCCGCCCATGTGTACACCGTCACCACCTGGGAGCAGTTCAAGGCGGCCCTCGCGGACGGCGGCAGCGCGCCGAAGATCGTGCGCGTGAAGGGCACCATCGACGCCGACGGCCCGGACTGCGCCTCGTTCGCCGTCCCCGGGTACGACTTCGCCACCTACCTGAAGACCTATGACCCGGCGGTGTGGGGACGCTCGACGACCCTCGACGGCGAGCCCGACGGCAGCCCCGAGGGACTGCGCCGCGCCTCCGCCGCCCACCAGGACGCCTTCATCAAGGCGGACGTCCCGGCCAACACGACCATCGTCGGCATCGGCCGGAACGCCGGTTTCCAGGGCGCCAGCCTCCAGATCAAGGGCGTGGACAACGTCATCGTCCGCAATCTGGGCTTCGAGAGCCCTCTCGACTGCTTCCCGCAGTGGGACCCGACCGACACCGCCGACGGCAACTGGAACTCCGAGTACGACAGTGCCGTGATTCACGGGTCGACCCATGTGTGGATGGACCACAACACGTTCACCGACGGGGACCACCCCGACAGCACCCTGCCGTCGTACTACGGCCGGATCTACCAGCAGCACGACGGCGAACTGGACATCGTCAAGGGCGCCGACTACGTCACCGCCTCCTGGAACGTCTTCGAGGACCACGACAAGACGATCCTCATCGGCAACAGCGACAGCGCGGCCACGGCCGCCGTCGACCGGGGCCATCTGAAGGTCACCTTCCACCACAACCTGTTCCGGAACCTGGTCGAGCGGGCCCCGCGGGTCCGCTTCGGACAGGTGGACTCGTACAACAACCACTTCGTCGCCGGCGACGGCTACTCCTACAGCTACGGCATCGGCATGGAGTCCCAGCTCGTCGCCGAGCACAACGCCTTCACCCTGCCGGCCGGGGTGGGCGCCGGTTCGATCCTGAAGAAGTGGAAGGAGGCGCCGGTCACCGCCGCCGACAACTACGTCAACGGCGCGCCGACGGACCTCATCGCCGTCCACAACGCGCAGGTGCCCGGCGAGATCCTCCGGTCCGGGGCCGGCTGGACCCCGGTCCTGCGGACCCGGGTGGACCGGCCGCAGGCCGTGCCGGGCCTCGTCGACCACCGCGCGGGCGCCGGACACCTGCGCTGACCGCGTCGGCGTCACCGGGCCCGGGGCGCGGCCCCGCCCGGTTCCTCCCTCCAGAGCCGTCCTTCGAAGGAGCACGTCCATGCCCTTGACCAGACGCGGTTTCCTCGCCGCGAGTGCCGGGGCCGCCGCCTCCGGCCTCGCCTCCGTCCCCGCGTACGCCGCGCCGCGCCCGTTCGGCCGCTACGGCTCCCCGGCCCGCCGCCTCACCCCGGACACCCTGTACGTCGACCCGCACGGCCGCGGCGACCTCACCTCCGTGCAGGCCGCGGTGACCGCCGCCACCGGTACCGGCCGGACCCTCGTGATCGCCCCCGGCAGTTACCGGGAGACGGTCGTCGTCGACGCCGGCCGTACGGGGATGACCTGGATCGGCGCCTCGGAGAACCCCCGGGACGTCGTGATCGTGTACGACCGCGCGGCCGGCACCTCCAAGCCCGGCGGCGGCACGTACGGCACCTCCGGTTCGGCCACGGCCACCGTCCAGGCCGACGGGTTCACCGCCCGCTGGATCACCTTCGCCAACGACTGGCTGCGCGCCGACCACCCGGACACCAGCGGTACCCAGGCCGTCGCCCTCAAGGCGCAGGGCGACCGGGGCGCCTTCCTGCACTGCCGCTTCCTCGGCCACCAGGACACCCTGTACGCCGACTCGATGGCCCTCGGCGCCTTCGCCCGCCAGTACTACGCCCACTGCCACGTCGAAGGAGACGTCGACTTCGTCTTCGGCCGGGCGACGGCGGTGTTCGACCGCTGCCACTTCCGCACCCTCGACCGGACCGACCGCGCCGCGCCGCCCTACGGGTTCGTCTTCGCGCCCTCCACGGCCGCCGCCGATCCGCGCGGCTACCTGGTCACGCGCGGCCGTGTCACCAGCGAGGCCCCGGACGGCGCCTACAAGCTGGCCCGCCCCTGGGTCCCCAGCTCCGACCCCACGGCGCGCCCGATGCTCACCGTCCGCGACACCTGGCTCGGCCCCGGCATCGACGCGGTCGCCCCCTACACCGACATGTCGGCGGCCCACCCGTGGCAGGACCAGCGGTTCGCCGAGTACCGCGACACCGGCCCGGGAGCCGAGATCACCGCCCCGGAGAACCGCCCGCAACTCACCCCCACCCAGGCCGAGTCGGCGACCCGAGCGGCCTACCTCGGAGACTGGGCACCCTGGCGGGAACGCTGACGCGCGGGCGCGCGCCGCGGGACGCGTATCCCTGGAAGGCCGAGGCCGCGCCGCACACTCCGGCGGCGTGTGCGGGGCACGGGAAGGACTCCTCAGCTCCCGTCTCCCCACACGGCTCGCAGATCCCCACACCGGACGGTGATCGACGCGTCGGTGAGCGCGATCTCGTGCAGGCAGCCGCCGTCCTCGCCGGGAAGGATCTCGTCGAGGAGCACGGTGTCGACGTTCATCCAGTCGATGGAGTGCTGGTAGTCGATGGAGAAGTGCCTCACGCCCGAGTAGCTGATGCGCAGGCCGGAGTGGTGCTTGAACGCGTTGGGCGCGAAGTCCAGGACCAGGCCGCCGGTCTTGTCGGTGGCGGGGTGGATCCCGGCCAGTTCCAGATCCTTCACACAGCGGGTGGCGCCCGCGATGTCGTAGTGCCCGGGGTCGGTGGCGAAGGACCGGGCACCCGGGGGCAGTCCGGCGCGCAGACGCGGCAATTCGGCCAGGTAGGCCCTCGGATCCAGGTAGAACCCGCCGTCGTCCCAGACAGCCGTGACGTACCTCATGGGGGACCTTCCGCAACTCGTGGTTCGGCCGTCCTTCGCCGTTCCCGCAGCATATCGATCCAGTAACGGGGCTCGCCCCGCCCGCTTGATGCGCGTAGACAGTCCCCGACCTGGTACATCACTCTCATCCACCAGATCCGGAGAATCCATGCGGAAGTCCCTCAAGGCGGTCGCGGCCGGTGCCGCCTGTGTCGTCGTCGGTGCGGCGCTGTACGGCGCGGGCGCGGCCGGCGCCGGTCAGTCGACGGCCAACTCCACCCACGAGCCGTACAACATCGGGCTCCTGGTGAAGGACATCGACACCTACTACGGCACCACCGCCGACAGCAACGGCGTCTACCAGGCGTCCCAGGACAGCCCGTACGCCAAGGACCTGGCGCGCACAGACGCCGACGCGAAGAGCTACATCGACAAGGCGGCCCGCAAGGCCCACCACAGGGGCGAGAAGCCGGCCGTCGTCTTCGACATCGACGACACGCTGCTGCTCAGCCTCGACTACGAGAAGCGGTACAACTACACGTACAACGCCGGCACCTGGAACGACTACGTGAACCGCGCCGACCGGCCCGCCGTCTTCGGCAGCCCGGAGCTCGTGCGCTACGCCGCGTCCAAGGGCGTCGAGGTCTTCTACAACTCCGGCCTCAGCGAGGCCCAGCGCGCCGCCGCCGTGGAGAACCTGAAGAAGGTCGGCGCCGATGTGAACCTCGACGCCGGCCACATGTTCCTCAAGGACAAGGCCGACCCGCCGGCCTACCTGAAGAACTGCGCCACCCCGGGCACCTGGAACTGCACGACCGT
The DNA here is from genome assembly GCF_044329325.1 of Streptomyces sp. NPDC017676. Classification (NCBI taxonomy): domain Bacteria; kingdom Bacillati; phylum Actinomycetota; class Actinomycetes; order Kitasatosporales; family Streptomycetaceae; genus Streptomyces; species Streptomyces sp. NPDC017676. The sequence goes on from NZ_JBIRJA010000007.1 coordinate 343,637, forward strand.
GCAGTACAAGTCCGGGACGCGCGAGCACATCGAGGACGACCTGGGTTACGACATCATCGCCAACTTCGGCGACCAGTACTCGGACCTGGACGGCGGCCACGCCGACCGGACGTACAAGCTGCCGAACCCGACGTACTTCGTCAGCTGACCTGTCCGTAGGTCCTGAGCAGCCGCTCGTACTCGGCCCCCGTCACCGGCAGCACCGTGCCGTGGCGGGGGCCGGCGGGCAGCGCGTAGTCCGTGGACGGGGTCCACGTGCCGGAGGCGAGGTCGGTGGTCTCGAAGGGGACGCAGCCGCGCAGGCCGTACTCGTCGATGAAGAGGTACCACTTCTTCTCGTTGTCGGACCTGAACACGGTCGGTCCCTCGCCGCGCTGGAGGGCACCGCTGCCGACGCAGTCGGCGACGAAGTCGTACGACGTGTCGGTCAGGTCCCGCGCCTTCTCCGCGGTGATGAACTTCGAGCACGGCGAGCCGGAGGACGGGTCCCGCTCGTCCTTGGTGAAGCCGTAGTACGTCCCCTTGTCCTTGATGACCGTCGAGTCGATGACCGAGTGACCGGGGTCGTCGGCGGTGTACAGCCCCGACGCCCAGAAGGCGACGTACTCGTGCCGCCGGCTGTCCCAGTGGGCCTCGGGTGCCCGGTGTTGCCCGCGTTGTCCGGTGCCACCCTCACCAGCCGCCGGCCGGTCCAGTGGACCAGGCCGGCGGACTCCCACACCATGACGGACCTGCTGCCGTGCCGCTGGACCTGGTCGGGGGAGCGGATCACGAACGGGTCGCGCAGCCCCTTCTCCCCGATGGCCGAGGTCAGCACCGGCTGTCCGCCGTTCAACTCCCGCCGGTGCAGGGGATCGTCGCCCTGGCTGAGCGCGTAGCGGATCTGCTCGCCGTCGGCCGTGCCCTCGCCGGTGAAGTAGACGAAGAGGTTTCGAGGCCGCGGGGCTATCCGCCGGCATGCGGGGCGAAGTCGCCGGTCACCGCGTAGGTGCGGCCCCCGGTCACCCCGGTCATGACATAGCTGTCGTCTCCCGCGTCGCGCCCGCCCCGCTCATGGTCGTACTGCCCAGCGAACACCCACTCGCCCGACGGAACCGTCCGCCCCTCCTTCAGCTTCCAGGTGTAGACGACGAAGCCGTCCCGCTCCGTGACGCTCTGGCTGAAGTCCCCCTCCGGCAGCGAACGCCAGGCACCCGTCGACGTCACTCCGCCGGTCTGCGCGATCCTCAACTCCACGGTCAGGGACGAGAGCCGCTCGGACGTCTTCAGCGTCAGGTTGCTCTGCGCCCAGAAGTCGTTGCTGTGCGGGTCGACCGAGCCGTCCGACCACAGGGGGCCGGCCTGCTCGGCACGCGCCACCGGCGGCTCGGCCGTGGCGGTGGCCTTCGGGGTGCGGGAGGGGGAGGGGTCGGGCGTGCGGGAGGGCCGGCCGGTCCCCCCTCCGGGCGTCGGGTCCGCCGAGTGGACGGGGGGTGCCGGTGCCGCGGTCCGGTCCGGCGACCGCGTCGGCGTCGGCGAGACCGCCACCGTCTGCCGCCGCGGCGGGTCGTCCCTCACCACCGATGCCACCGCGTACCCGCCGAGCGCCAGCACACCGGCCACCGCGGCCGTCGCCGTGCCCACGCGCAACCAGCCGGACACCGGCGGGCGCACGGCCCGGTGGCCGGACCCCGGCCGTGCGGCCATGCCCCGCTCCACGCGGGCCAGGATGCGGGCGCGGTCGGGTTCATGGGCCCCGGCCGCCTCGTGCAGCCGGGCGCGCAGCTCGTCGTGCACGTCCTGCTGCCTCATCGCTTCGTTCCTCCGCTCTCGCCGCCCCGGGCCGCCATCGCCGCGTGCACCCGCCGCGGGTCGCCGCCCTGCGGGCCGAGCAGCCGCTGGAGTTCGGCCATGCCCTTGGACGTCTGGCTCTTCACCGTACCCACCGAGATCCCGAGGGCGAGCGCGGTGTCCTTCTCCGACAGGTCGAACGCGTGCCGCAGCACCACACACGCCCGTTTCCGGAACGGGAGCCTGCGCAGCGCCTCCTGGACGTCCACCACGCCGGCGACGTCCGGGTTCTCGGTCCGCTCCTCGCCGCGCGGCCAGAACAGCGCGATCCGCCGCCGCTCGCGCACCGCGCCGCGGATCCTGGTGCGGGCCAGGTTGGCGACCACGCCCCGCGCGTACGCCGCCGGATGGTCGGCCGCGCGCACCCGGTCCCAGCGGTGCCACAGCGCCAGCAACGCGTCCGCCGCCAGATCGTCGGCGGCGTCCGCCTCCCCGGTCAACAGATGGGCGAGACGGGCGAGTTCGGCGTAGTGCCGTTCGAAGAAGGCATGGAACTCCACGGAGGCGGCGTCGTCCACGACCGTGCCCACGGGTGACCTCTTCTCGGTGCGGCTCTGTGACTGTCATGTAAATGACATGCGCGGGGCCGGGGGAGGCCCGGACGGAGATCCGGAAGCGTAGCAGTGATCGTTTCGTGTCCTCGTGCGGGGGGCCGGACGCCGTATGGCGGGCCGAACTCGATGACGTAACACGGAGAAAACCTGAAACAGGTTCGACAGGGGAACAATCCAGCCAGCATCCGCTGACCGATCTTCAGGTGACGAGGAGTGGGACCATGTCCGTCGACAGGTACTTCAGGATCTCCGAGCGGGGATCCACGCTCGGGCGCGAGATACGCGGCGGCTTCGCCACGTTCTTCACCATGGCCTACATCCTTGTCCTGAATCCGATCATCCTGGGCAGCGCCAAGGACAAGTTCGGCCACACCCTGGACACCGGCCAACTCGTCACCGCCACCGCCCTGGTGGCCTGTGTGATGACGGTCATCATGGGTGTCGGCGGCAATCTGCCCCTGGCCATCGCCGCCGGACTCGGCCTCAACGCCGTCGTCGCCTTCCAGCTCGCCCCGCTGATGAGCTGGGCGGACGCCATGGGCCTGGTCGTCCTCGAAGGCATCGTCATCTGCGTGCTGGTGCTCACCGGACTCCGGCAAGCGATCATGAACACGATCCCGCAGCAGCTGAAACAGGCCATCGGCGTCGGCATCGGCCTGTTCATCGCCTTCATCGGCTTCGTGGACGCCGGGTTCGTCAGCCGCATCCCGGACGCCGCCCACACCACCGTCCCGGTCCAGCTCGGCGCCGTCGGCCGGCTCACCGGCTGGCCCGTGCTGGTCTTCTGCCTCGGGGTGCTGCTCACCGTCGCGCTGCTCGCCCGCAGGGTGAAGGGCGCGATCCTCATCAGCATCGTGACGATGACCGTCGTCGCGATCGTCATCAACGCCGTCGCCGACATCAGGAGCTGGGGCCTGACCACGCCCAAGGTCCCCGACAAGGTCGTCGCCGCCCCGGACTTCGGGCTGGTCGGTCACTTCAGCCTGTTCGGCGGCTTCGCCGAGGCCGGTGTCCTCACCGCCGTCCTGCTGGTCTTCACCCTCGTCCTGTCGGACTTCTTCGACGCCATGGGCACGATCGTCGGCATCACCGCGGACGCCGGACTGCTGGACGAGCAGGGCCAGGTGCCCGGCATCGGCCGCGTGCTGTTCATCGACGGCGCCGCGGCCGTCGCCGGCGGTGTCGGCTCCGCCTCCTCCAACACCGCCTACATCGAGTCGGCGGCCGGCGTCGGCGAGGGCGCCCGCACCGGCTTCGCCAACCTGGTCACCGGCGGCCTGTTCGGCCTCGCCCTCTTCCTCACCCCGCTGCTCACCATCGTCCCGCTCCAGGCGGCGGCGCCCGCGCTGATCGCCGTGGGCTTCCTGATGATGACCCACGTCAAGCACATCGACTGGGACGACTACGAGATCGCCGTCCCGGCGTTCCTCACCATCGCCGCGATGCCGTTCACGTACTCCATCACCGACGGGATCGGCGCGGGGTTCCTGGCCTACGTCGTCATCAAGACGGTGGTGGGGAAGGCACGGGAGGTCAACTGGCTGCTGTGGGCGGTCTCGGCGCTGTTCCTGGTGTACTTCGCGATCGACCCGGTGGAGCAGGTCCTCGGGGTGAAGTGAGGGGCTACTTCAGGGCCGCCTGCATCATCGCCCTGGCCACCGGCGCCGCCAGGCCGTTGCCGCTCACTTCCGAGCGGGCCGCGTCCGACTGCTCCACCATCACCGCGACGGCGACCTCCTTGCCGTTGCTGTCGGACTTGCCGTAGGAGGTGAACCAGGCGTACGGCGTCTTGCTGTTGTTCTCGCCGTGCTGGGCGGTACCGGTCTTGCCGCCGACGGTCACCCCGTCGATCAGCGCGTTCGTGCCGGTGCCGTCCTTCACCACCGTCTCCATCGCCGACCGGAGCTGCTCGGCGGTGCTGGAGCTGATGATCTCCTTGGTGCCGGCGCCGTCGTCGTAGTCCTTGAGCACGTCTCCGCCGCTGTCGGTGATCTGCGAGACCATGTGCGGCGAGACCAGCTTGCCGTCGTTGGCGATGGCCGCGGACACCATGGCCATCTGGAGCGGGGTCGCGGTGACGTCGAACTGTCCGATGCCGGACAGGGCGGTCTGCGCCTGGTCCATGCCGGACGGGTACACGCTGGTGTAGGCCCGCACCGGCACGTCCTGCGCGTCGTCGTCGAAGCCGAACTTCTCGGCCATGGCCCTGACCTTGTCCTGGCCGAGCTGGACCGCCATGTGGCCGAAGACGTTGTTGCACGAGTACCGCAGGGCGACGCGGATCGAGGCGTTCTCGCAGGGCGCGGACTTGTTCTCGTTGTCCAGGTCGCGCACCGTGCCCGGCAGCCGGTAGGGGTTGGGGCTGTCGGTCGGCTCGTCCACGTTCTTGTACAGCCCGTCCTCCAGCGCGGCCGCCGCGACGACCAGCTTGAACGTCGAGCCCGGGGGCAGCGGCTGGCGCAGCGCGCGGTTGGTGAGCGGCTTGTCCTTGTCCGCGTTGAGCGTCTTCCACGCCTTGCCCGCCGTGTTCGCGTCGGTGAGCGCGGAGGGGTCGTACGACGGCGTCGACACCACGGCGAGGATCCTGCCGGTCTTGGGGTCGATCGCGACGGCCCCGCCCTTCTTGTCGCCGAGCGCGCGGTAGGCCGCCTTCTGCACCGCCGGGTCGATCGTCGTCAGCACGTCACCCGGTTCGGCGCGCTCGCCGGTGACGGTGTCCATCACGGTCTTCAGCCGGTTGTCCGTGCCGTTGAGCAGGTCCTTGTAGACGCCCTCCAGCTGGGTGGGGGCGTAGGCCTGCGAGGCGTAGCCCGTCACGGCCGCGTACAGCTCGCCGTCCGTGTACGTCCGCTTGTACGCGAGGTCGCTTTCCTTCGTCCGCGTCGAGCCGGTGATCGCGTCCCCGGCCACGATGATGTTCCCGAGGGGCCGCGAGTAGGTCGCGATCGCGTTCCGCCGGTTGTCGTTGTCGTCCGCGAGGGCCTTGCCGTCGTAGAACTGCAACCATGTGGCCCTGACCAGCAGGGCGAGCACGAGCAGCAGCGCGAAGACGGACGCCCGCCTGATCGTCTTGTTCATCCCGCTGGGAAGACGAGCGGGACGGGGGTAATCGTTCCCGTACGACCGTTTTTCTCATCCGGCGTTCATCTCGTCCGGCGTCCACCCCGGCCCGCGTTCAGGAGGCGTCCAGGATCAGCACGACCTCCTCGATCTCCCGGCCCCGCGCGTTCGCGTACCCCTGGGCGCGGGCCGCCTCGCGGAAGCCGCACTTCTCCAGGACGCGCAGCGACGCGTGGTTGTCGGCCGCCGCGCGCGCGTACAGCGGCCGTTCGGGAACCTCCGCGAGCAGGGCCCGCAGCGCGGCCGTCGCCACGCCCCGGCCCCAGTACGCGCGGTCGATCCAGTACGTCACCTCGCGCTCGCCGGCCACGCCGTAGACGGCCGTGTTGCCGGCCACCTCCCCGTCGGCCAGGACCGTGCGCAGCACGTCGGAGGAGTCCCGTACGCGCTGCCAGTAGGCCGCGAGGGCCTGCCGGTCGTACGGGTTCTCCGGGCCGAACGCGGCCATCCGGAGGGCCTCCGGGTCGGTCATCTGCCGGTAGAACACCGGCAGGTCGCTGTCCCGCACGGTGCGCAGCGCGATCTCCATGCGACCGAGCCTACGGCCCCCGGCGCCGGGGCGGCGGCCGGCGGGGTCAGAGCCTGCGGGTCGCCAGCGTCAGCCGGTCCCGCGCGTCGAACAGCGCGTCCTTGATCATCTGTTCGTGCGCGGGGGTCAGCCGGGCCACCGGCACCGAGCAGCTGATGGCGTCCCGCGCGGGCGTGCGGTACGGGATCGCCACGCCGAAGCAGCGCAGGCCCAGCGTGTTCTCCTCGCGGTCGACCGCGAAGCCCTGTTCCCGGACCTGGTGCAGCTCCTCGATGAGCTTCTCCCGGTCGGTGATGGTGTGCTCGGTGAGCGCGGGCAGCGTCTCAGGCAGCAGCTTGCGCACCTGCTCGTCGCTGTAGCTGGCGAGGATCGCCTTGCCCAGGGAGGTGGAGTGGGCCGGGAGCCGGCGGCCGACGCGGGTGAACGGCCGCAGGTAGTGCTGGGACTGGCGGGTGGCCAGGTAGACCACGTTGGTGCCGTCGAGCCGGGCCAGGTGGATGGTCTCCGTGGTGTCGTCGGAGAGCCGGTCCAGGGTCGGGCGGGCGGCGGCCACCACCTCGTCGCCGTCGATGTACGACGTACCGACCAGCAGCGCCCGCACCCCGATGCCGTACCGGGTGCCCGTCGCGTCCGTCTCCACCCAGCCCAGCTCCACGAGCGTGCGCAGCAGCATGTACAGGCTGGACTTGGGATATCCCACGGCCTCCTGGACGGCCGCGAGGGAGTGCATACCGGGCCGGCCGGCGAAGTATTCGAGCAGCTCAACGGTCCGTACCGCGGACTTGACCTGCGCCCCGCCCCCTGTGTCGCCTGCCGCCATCGCCCTTGACCCCTTCGTTCGACGAGGACTGAGTTATATAGTCTCCGAGCAGCATATTCATCATCAGAGACAGCGTTCAGTATATCGAACGCGGCTGATGGGTGAGCCTGGATCGTCGTATGACAATGCGGCCTTTACTGGGAGGGACCCGCGGTGGCAGCAGCACCAGTCTGGAGTGTCGACCCGCGCACCGGGAAGCAGCGTGAACAGGTTGCGGTGGAGGCCACAGCCCAGGAGGTGGACGCGGCCGTCCGGGCGGCCCACGCCGCGCGCGACGCCCTCACCGACCGCACGGTCCGCGCCGCGTTCCTGCGCTCGGCCGCCGCCGGTCTCGACGCGGCCAGGGACGGCCTCGTCGAGACCGCCGACGCCGAGACCGCGCTCGGCCCCGCCCGGCTGACCGGCGAACTCGCCCGCACCTGCTACCAGCTGCGGGCCTTCGCCGACATCGTCGACGAGGGCGCCTTCCTCGACGTCATCATCAACCACCCCGACGACACCGCGACCCCGCCCATCCCGGACCTGCGCCGCTACAAGGTGCCGCTCGGCGTCGTCGCCGTCTACTCCGCCTCCAACTTCCCCTTCGCGTTCTCCGTCGCCGGCGGCGACACCGCGAGCGCGCTGGCCGCGGGCTGCCCGGTCGTCGTCAAGGCCCACCCCGACCACCCGGCCCTGTCCGAGCTGGTCGCCAAGGTGCTGCGCCGGGCCGCCGCCGAACACGGCATCCCCGAGGGCGTCGTCGGGCTCGTGCACGGCTTCGAGGCGGGCGTCGAGCTGATCAAGCACCCGCTGGTCGCCGCGGCCGGCTTCACCGGTTCGGTACGGGGCGGACGGGCGCTGTTCGACGCGGCCGCCGCCCGCCCGGTGCCGATCCCGTTCCACGGCGAACTCGGCTCGCTGAACCCGGTCCTGGTCACCGAGGCCGCCGCTGCCGAGCGGGCCGAGGAGATCGGCGGCGGGCTCGCCGGGTCGATGACCCTCGGCGTGGGCCAGTTCTGCGTCAAGCCCGGCCTGGTGCTGGTGCCCTCCGGCGCGGCCGGCGACCGCCTGGTGAAGTCCCTGACCGACGCCGTCAGCGACACCGACGCCGGGGTGCTGCTCGACCACCGCATGCGGGACAACTTCGTCGCCGGGGTCGCCGAGCGCGCGGAGCTGCCGGACGTGGAGTCGCCGGTCACCCCGGGCGCGGGCGGCGAGCACTCGGTCAGCGCCGGGTTCCTCACGGTGCCGGCGGAGAAGCTGGCCGCGGAGGGGGCGTACGACCTGCTGCTGGAGGAGTGCTTCGGGCCGGTCACCGTGGTGGCCCGCTACGCGGACGAGGCCGAGGCCACGGCTGTGCTGTCGCGGCTGCCGGGCAACCTGACGGCGACCGTCCAGGTGTCCTCCGACGAGGCCGCCGGGCGGGGGCGGGGGCCGGAGCTGCTGGCCGAGCTGACGCCGCTCGCCGGACGTGTGCTGGTGAACGGGTGGCCGACGGGGGTCGCGGTGGCGCCCGCGCAGCATCACGGGGGGCCTTACCCGGCCACCACCTCGACGTCGACGTCGGTGGGCGGCACCGCCATCGAGCGGTGGCTGCGGCCGGTCGTCTACCAGAACGCGCCCGAGGCCCTGCTGCCGGCCGAGCTGAAGGACGACAACCCCCTGGGGCTTCCCCGGCGGTTCAACGGGGTTCTGGAGCGGTAGCGGCGTTGCGCGGCGAGGAGAGGTCGACGGAGTTGGACGTTCCCGAGGTGCCCTTCCCTCTCAAGGCATACGGGCCGGACGGTGACTGGTCCTACGCGGACGGTGTGCTGACCGGGCGGGCCGGACCACGTCAGGACCGGTTCGTGCCGCCCGGCGGTGACGCGCTGGACCCCGCCTCCGACGCGCCCCGGCTGCTCGGTGCGCCGCCCGCAGGGGACTTCCGGCTCATCGCCCGCGTCTCCGTGGGCTTCCGGGACGCGTTCGACGCCGGGGTGCTGTACGCCCACGTCGGCGAGCGGGCCTGGGCCAAGCTCTGTCTGGAGTACTCCCCGGACGTGCCCACGGTCTGCACGGTCGTCACCCGGGGACACTCCGACGACGCCAACTCCTTCACGGTGGACGGGGACTCGGTGTGGCTGCGGATCAGCCGCACCGGGCGGGCCTTCGCCTTCCACGCCTCCCGGGACGGCGCGCGCTGGACCTTCGTCCGGTTCTTCACCCTGGGTGAGGAGCAGGAGACCGGTGCCGCGCTGGTCGGGTTCATGGCGCAGTCACCGGTGGGGGAGGGGTGCGCGGTGACGTACGACCACATCGCGTTCAGGTCCGGCGGGCCGAGCGACCTGCGGGACGGCAGCTGAGGGCCGCGGCCCCGGGAATGAAACGGGCTGTTTGAACGTTCAGGTACCGGCCGGGGAGAGCCCCCGCACCCCGTACGAGCCGGAGAGAGCCGAAGACATGCGCGTCGAGATCTGGAGCGACATCGCCTGCCCCTGGTGCTATGTGGGCAAGGCCCGCTTCGAGAAGGCGCTGGCAGCCTTCCCGCACCGCGACCAGGTCGAGGTGGTGCACCGCTCCTTCGAGCTGGACCCGGGCCGCGCCAAGGGCGACGTCCAGCCGGTGATCACCATGCTGACCAGGAAGTACGGCATGAGCGAGGCGCAGGCCCAGGCCGGTGAGGACAACCTGGCCGCCCAGGCCGCCGCCGAGGGCCTGGACTACCGCACCCGGGACCGCGACCACGGCAACACCTTCGACATGCACCGCCTGCTGCACTTCGCCAAGGAGCAGGGCCGGCAGGACGAGCTGATCCAGATCCTCTACCGGGCGAACTTCGCCGAGGAGCGGTCCGTCTACACGGAGGGCGACGAACGCCTGGTGGAGCTGGCCGTCGAGGCCGGGCTGGACGCCGGGGCCGCCCGCGCGGTGCTCGCCGACCCGTCCCGCTACGCCGACGAGGTCCGCGCCGACGAGCGCGAGGCCGCCCAGCTCGGCGCGACCGGGGTGCCGTTCTTCGTCCTCGACCGGACGTACGGCGTCTCCGGCGCGCAGCCCGCCGAGGTCTTCACGCAGGCGCTCACCCAGGCCTGGGGCGACCGCTCGCCGCTGAAGCTGGTCGAGCAGGGTGACGCCGAGGCGTGCGGGCCGGACGGGTGCGCGGTGCCGCAGCAGGGCTGAAAAGCGCAGGTCGGGGCGGTCGTATAAGCGCCGCTAAGAGGAACCACGTAAAAGTCCGCAATGGACGCGTAGTTCCCTGGGCCGCAGAGTGGACCCATGGAGACCACGGAGACGTTCGACCGCCTCGTCCGCGCCGAGTTCACCCCGAAGAGCATCTACCTCAACACCGCGAGCAACGGCCTGCTGCCGGCCCGTAGCGTCGCCGCCCTGAAGGACGCGGCGCTGCTGCGGGCCGAGGGCCGGCCGCTGACCTCGCTGTACGAGGACGTGGAGGCGAGCCGGGCCGCGTTCGCCCGGCTCGTGGGCGTCCCGGCCACCCGGGTCGCGGCCGGCGCCTCGGTCGCCGCGCACACCGGCGTGATCGCCGCCTCGCTCCCGGCGGGCGCCGAAGTCCTCACCGCCGAGGACGACTTCACCTCCGTGCTCAACCCCTTCCACGTCCGCGGCGACCTCAAGGTCCGCACGGTCCCGCTGGAAGCGGTCGCCGAGTCCGTCCGGCCGGGGACCGCGCTCGTCGCGGTCAGCGCCGCGCAGTCCGCGGACGGCCGGGTCGCCGACCTGCCCGCCCTGCGCGAGGCCGCCCGCGCCCACGGCGCCCGCACCTACGTCGACTTCTCCCAGGCCGCCGGCTGGCTGCCGGTGGAGGCGGACGCCTACGACTTCACGGCCAGTGTCTCCTTCAAGTGGCTGCTGGGCCCGCACGGCGCCGCCTTCCTCACCGTCCCCGAGGACTTCGGCGGGCTGACCCCGCTGCTCGCCGGCTGGGTCGCGGCCGAGCGGCCGTGGGACAGCTGCTACGGCCCGGTGGCCGAGCTCGCCCACTCCGCCCGGCGGTTCGACCTCACCCACGCCCTGTTCACCTTCGCGGGCCTGCGGCGCTCGCTGGAACTCGTCGAGGAACTCGGTGTGGACGCCGTGCACGCCCATGACACCGCCCTCGCCGACCGGTTCCGCGCGGGTCTCGCCGGTCTCGGCCACGAGCCGGTGCCCGCCCCCGGCTCGGCGATCGTCTCGGTTCCCGGACTCGGCGCCCGCCAGCCCGCCTTGAGCGAGGCGGGCATCGAGGTCTCCGACCGCGCGGGCAACCTGCGCGCGGCCTTCCACCTCTACAACACGGCCGCCGACGTGGACCGGCTGCTGGAGGCGCTGTCCGGCTGACACGACCGGGCCGGGGCCTCCCGTCCCACACGAGGAGGCCCCGGCCCGGTGATCGGGGGCGGCTACCGCACCGGAGTGAAATCCCTCGCTCCGATGAACTCCGGCCGCCGCACCGGCGCCGCGAAGGGCTCCACCGCCGTGTTCTCCACGCTGTTGAACACGATGAAGACGTTGCTGCGCGGGAACGGCGTGATGTTGTCGCCGGAGCCGTGCATGCAGTTGCAGTCGAACCAGGTCGCCGAGCCGGCCTTGCCGGTGAACAGCCGGATGCCGTACTCGCTCGCCAGCGCGGTCAGCGCCTCGTCCGACGGCGTGCCCGCGTCCTGCATCTGCAGGGACTTCTTGTAGTTGTCCTTCGGCGTGGCGCCGGCGCAGCCCAGGAACGTCCGGTGCGAGCCCGGCATGATCATCAGGCCGCCGTTGGTGTCGTGGTTCTCGGTCAGCGCGATCGAGACGGACACCGTGCGCATGTTCGGCAGGCCGTCCTCGGCGTGCCAGGTCTCGAAGTCCGAGTGCCAGTAGAAGCCGCTCGCGCCGAAGCCCGGCTTGACGTTGATCCGTGACTGGTGGACGTACACGTCCGAGCCGAGGATCTGCCGGGCGCGGCCGACCACGCGAGGATCGCGCACGAGGTTCGCGAACACCTCGCTGATCCGGTGCACCTCGAAGACCGAGCGGATCTCCTTGGACTTCGGCTCGACGATCGAGCGCTCGTCGGCGCGGACCGCCGGGTCGGTGACCAGCCGGTCCAGCTCACGCTTGTAGACCTCGACCTCGTCCGGGCCGATGAGCTGGTCGACGGCGAGGAAGCCGTCCCGCTCGTACGCCTGGAGGTCGGCCGTCGCGATCGGGCCCGGGGTGTCCGGGGCGCCCCACACGACGGGGTCCTGGCGGGGGACGGTCACCTCGGTGGTGCCGCGGGTCGGGTAGAGGTCCTTCACGGTGGCGGTGGTCATGGGCTCTCACACCTCCTCGGGCTCGGTGAGCAGCGGGTAGACGCCGTTCTCGTCGTGGTCCTCCCGGCCGGTGACCGGCGGGTTGAACACGCAGATGCAGTGGAAGTCCTCCTTGACGCGCAGCGTGTGCCGCTCGTGCCCGTCGAGGAGGTACATGGTGCCGGGGGCGATCGTGTACGTCTTCCCGGTCTCCTGGTCGGTGAGTTCGGCCTCGCCCCTGGTGCAGACGACGGCCTCGATGTGGTTGGCGTACCACATCGACGTCTCGGTCCCGGCGTACAGGATGGTCTCGTGCAGGGAGAAGCCGACGCGCTCCTTGGCGAGGACGATCCGCTTGCTCTCCCAGGTGCCGGACTTCGCCCTGATGTGCCGGTCGGTGCCTTCGATCTCCTTGAACGAACGGACGATCATGGGGTGCACTTCCTCCTTGCTGGGTACGGCTAGGCGGTTTCGCGGACGGCGCGGGCCAGGACGCTGAGCCCTGCGTCCAGTTCCTCGCGCGTGATGGTCAGGGCGGGCAGCAGCTTGACGACCTCGCCCTGCGGGCCGGACGTCTCGATCAGCAGCCCGAGTTCGAAGGCGCGGCGGGCGACCCGGGAGGCCCGGGACGTGTCGTGGAACTCCAGGCCCCACACGAGCCCGCGGCCGCGGTACTCCTTCACGTCGGCCAGGTTCTCCTCGGTGACGGAGATGAGGGCCCGCTCGACCTGTTCGCCACGGGCGCGGGTCTGCTTCTCCATGGCCGAGCCGTCGGTCCAGTACGTCTCCAGCGCGGCGGTGGCGGTCACGAAGGCGGGGTTGTTGCCGCGGAACGTGCCGTTGTGCTCGCCCGGCTCCCACACGTCCAGCTCGGGCTTGAACAGGCACAGCGACATGGGCAGTCCGTAGCCGCTGATCGACTTCGACACGGTGACGATGTCCGGCGTGATGCCGGCCTCCTCGAAGGAGAAGAACGCGCCGGTACGGCCGCAGCCCATCTGGATGTCGTCGACGATCAGCAGCATGTCCTGCCGCTCGCACAGCTCCTTCAGCGCGCGCAGCCATTCGGGCCGGGCCACGTTGATGCCGCCCTCGCCCTGCACGGTCTCCACGATCACGGCGGCGGGCTTGTTCAGCCCGGAGCCCTGGTCCTCCAGCAGCCGCTCGAACCACAGGAAGTCCGGGACCGTGCCGTCGAAGTAGTTGTCGAACGGCATCGGCGTGCCGTGCACCAGCGGAATGCCCGCGCCGGCCCGCTTGAAGGCGTTGCCGGTCACGGCGAGGGAGCCCAGCGACATGCCGTGGAAGGCGTTGGTGAACGACACGATCGCCTCGCGGCCCTTCACCTTCCGCGCCAGCTTCAGCGCCGACTCCACCGCGTTGGTGCCGGTCGGCCCCGGGAACATGACCTTGTACGGCAGGTCGCGCGGGCGCAGGACCAGGTCCTGGAAGGTCTGGAGGAAGGTGCGTTTGGCCGTGGTCGACATGTCCAGGCCGTGGGTGACGCCGTCCCGGTCCAGGTAGTCGATCAGCGCCCGTTTGAGGACGGGGTTGTTGTGGCCGTAGTTGAGCGAGCCGGCGCCGGCGAAGAAGTCGAGGTACGCATGACCGTCCTCGTCGTACATCCGGCTGCCCTGCGCCCGGTCGAAGACGGTGGGCCAGCCGCGGCAGTAGCTGCGCACCTCGGACTCCAGGGTCTCGAAGACGCTGAGATCGGGCTGGGTGATGGTCACGGTGGATCGCTCCTCAGTGGGCGGTGGAGTCGGTCAACGGGCCGATGCGGTAGAGGACTTCGGGGTCGTGCGGGCCGTCGGTGAACAGTTCGGCGGGGAACAGCACCTCGCGGGTCACCCGTGCGCCGTGCCGCTCGGCGAAGGAGGTGAACAGCCGCTCGGAGGCGGTGTTGCCGGGCGTGATGGTGGTCTCCAGCCCGGTGATCCCGCGCTCGGCGACGAGCCGGGCGGTCAGCCCGTCCAGCAGCCTGGCGGCGATGCCGTGGCCCCGGTGGGCGGGGTCGACGGCCACCTGCCAGACGAGCAGCGTGCGGGGGCGGTCCGGCCGCAGGTATCCGGTGACGAAGCCGACCGGCTCCCCGCCCGCGCCGCGCGCCACCGCCGAGGTGCCGGCGAAGTCCCGGCACCACAGCAGATAGCTGTAGGAGGAGTTCAGGTCGAGGGTTTTCGATTCCTTGGCGAGACGCCAGAGCGCGGCTCCGTCGGTCGTCGCCGGCCGTTCGATGAGCAGGTCTGCGGGTGCGGCAGTCATGCGGCACGAATTTAGCGAGGCGAATTCGAAAATGCACGGGAGCGGATGCGAAGGGTTCTTGCCGAGTCGATGAAATGTCAGATATGTACCGCATCAAATGGGGACAAATATCACTCGTTGTGGAGTGTGTCACAGCCAGGAAGTGGCGGGAAACCCGTGAGCAAACTCCCCTGTTTAGCCCTGCAAAAAGCGGGCAGAAGAAGACGGGAAGCTATCGTCAGAAGAATTGGCGGAGTTTGTGAAAGTAATTGGAATTCAAGATGCGAAAACGGCCCGCGCGGTGCGCGCGAGCCGTTTTCGTTGCGTTCCGGGGTGATGGCCGATTGCTTATCGCCGCCAGGCGTTCTCCACGGCCCGGCGGGCCGCGGCCGGGTCCACCGGCAGTCCCTGCTCGGCGAGCGCCGCGCCCAGTGCCGCCAGGGAGTTCTGGACCGCGCCCTGGGTCGCGTCGGGGCCGTAGTGGTTGACGCGGATCATCTCCCGGGCCAGGGCGCCGCCGCCGGCCGCCAGCGGCAGCGCGGGGTCGGTCGCCAGAGCGCGGGCCACCAGGTCGGAGGCCACCACGCCGGGCGGCACGCGGAGGGTCGTGGCGACCGGTGCCGCGTCCCGCTCCTCGTACACGTACGGTTCCAGGCCCCCGCCCAGTGCCACCGCGCCGGCCCGTGCGGCCAGCGCCGCGCGCCGGTGCCGGGCCATCACCGACTCCAGGCCCGCCGACTCGATCCGCTCCAGGCACGCCTCCAGCGCCAGCATCTCCAGCTGCGCCGGAGCGTGCGGCAGCGCCTTGCGGCCGGCGTCGATCCAGCGCTCCTTCCAGTCCAGCAGGGACAGGTAGGAGCGGCGCGGGGCGTTCGGGTTGGCGGCCATCCGGTCCCACGCCCGCGCGCTGACCGAGATCGCCGACACGCCCGCCGGGCCGCCCATCGCCTTCTGCGCCCCGATCACGCACAGGTCCACGCCCCACGCGTCCGGCAGCACCGGCTCCGCGCCCACGGAGGCCACCGCGTCCAGATAGAAGAGGGCGCCCTGCTCGCGCACCACCTCGCCGATCTCCGCGACCGGGTTGGTGTTGCCGGTCGCCGCCTCGGCGTGCACCAGCGACACGAAGTCGATCTCCGGGTGTTCGGCGAACGCCTCCCGGATCTGCCCCGCGGTCACCGCCGTGTGGAAGGGGACCGCGAGGTCGTGCACGGTGGCGCCGGCGTCGCGCAGCCAGTTGCCGAAGGTCTGCCCGTAGGGACCCGTGATCACGTTCAGGGCCACCGTGCCCGGACCGGCGGCCGCGCGGATCGCGCCCTCCAGCGGCAGCAGCGCCTCGCCCTGGGTGATCAGGACGTCCTGGCGGGTGTCCAGCAGCCGGGCCACCCCGTCCTCGATGGCGGCGAAACGCTCGGCACTCAGCGGGGGCAGGTCGAGGAAGGGGTGGGTCACGGCGGTGCTCTCTTCGTCTCTCGGGGGCCGACTCCCTCGATCTTAGGTCGGGGGCCTGCTTGGCCATGGGTTTGATTTGAGAGACTCAAACACTTCCTTATAATCGGAACCCTTAGTTCCCCGACAGGAGATCTCCCCCATGAAAACGCTCGTCGGGCGCCGGACCCGCCTTCTGGCCGCCACCACCGCGACCGCCGCACTCGTGCTCGTCGCGGCCGGCTGCTCCTCCAGCGACTCGGGGAGCGGCAAGACCACGGTCAAGGGCGTCCACCTGGTCAAGGGCGGTCAGCTGACCACCTGCACCCACCTGCCGTACCCGCCGTTCCAGTCGGAGGTGAACGGCAAGGTGCAGGGCTTCGACGTCTCCCTCATCGACCTCGTCGCCAAGGATCTCGGCGTCAAGCAGCAGATCCTCGACACGCCCTTCGAGAACTTCAAGACGGGTGCCTTCCTGAACTCGGGCGAGTGCGACCTGGCCGCCGCCGGCATGACCATCACCGCCGAGCGCAAGAAGAACGTCGACTTCTCCGACCCGTACTTCGAGGCCACCCAGGCCGTCCTCGTCGACAAGAACAGCGGGATCGACTCGCTCGCCGACGTCAAGGCCAAGGGCAAGAAGCTCGGCGCCCAGGCGCAGACCACCGGCGAGGACTACGTCAAGAGCAAGGGCTACGACCCGATCTCCTTCGAGTCCTCCGACGCCGTCCTCAACGGCCTGCGCACCGGCCAGGTCCAGGCCGTCGTCATCGACTACCCGGTCGTGCAGGGCTGGCTGAAGGACAAGGCCAACGCGGACAAGTTCAAGGTCGTGGACAACCTCAAGACCGGTGAGCAGTACGGCTTCACCGTCAAGAAGGGCAACAAGGCGCTGCTCGACGCCATCAACAAGGCGATCAGGACCGCCAAGGCCGACGGCACCTACAAGAAGATCTACGAGCAGTGGATCGGCCCGTACGAGGCCTCCGTCGCCTCTCCCGCCGCCTCATGACCGACACGGACACAGCCCTCCAGCCGAAGAAGAAGGGACTGACCCGGCGTCAGAAGCGCGGCCTGTCGCGTGGCGTCCAGTACGCCGTCTTCGCCGCCGCCGTGATCGCGTTCGCGGTCACGGCCGACTGGGGCCGGCTCCAGAACCAGTTCGCCCAGGCGGACATCGCGAAGCAGATGTTCCCGGACGTCATCACGCTGGCGCTGAAGAACACCGTGCTCTACACGCTGTCCGGCTTCGTCGTCGGACTCGTCCTGGGCATGGTCATCGCGCTGATGCGGCTGTCCTCCGTGGGCCCCTACCGCTGGCTGGCGAGCGTCTACATCGAGATCTTCCGCGGGCTGCCCGCCCTGCTGATCTTCATCTTCGTCGGCGTGGCCGTGCCCCTCGCCTTCCCCGGCACGGAGATCCCGGGCGGCACCTACGGCAAGGTCGCCCTCGCGCTCGGCCTGGTCTCGGCCGCGTACATGGCGGAGACCATCCGGGCCGGCATCCAGGCCGTGCCCAAGGGGCAGATGGAGGCGGCCCGTTCGCTCGGCTTCTCGCCCGCGAAGGCCATGGTGTCCATCATCATCCCCCAGGCCTTCCGGATCATCCTGCCGCCGCTTACCAACGAACTCGTCCTGCTGTTCAAGGACTCCTCGCTGGTGCTGTTCCTCGGTGTCACCCTGGAGGAGCGGGAACTGTCCAAGTTCGGCCGCGACCTCGCCAGTACCACCGCCAACTCCACGCCGATCCTGGTCGCGGGCCTGTGCTACCTGCTGGTCACCATCCCGCTCAGCTTCGTCGTCCGCCGTATGGAATCCAAGGCCCAGGAGGCGATCCGGTGAGCCGCCCGGAGATCGAGGTCCGCGGACTGCACAAGTCCTTCGGCGACAACGAGGTGCTCTGCGGCATCGACCTGGAGATCGGCCAGGGCGAGGTCGTCTGCGTCATCGGCCCCTCCGGCTCCGGCAAGTCGACGCTGCTGCGCTGCGTGAACCTGCTGGAGGAGCCCACCAAGGGGCAGGTCTTCGTCGGCGGCACCGAGGTGACCGACCCCGACGTCGACATCGACGCCGTACGCCGCCGCATCGGCATGGTCTTCCAGCAGTTCAACCTCTTCCCGCACCTGAACGTCACCGAGAACCTCACGCTGCCGCAGCGCCGCGTCCTCGGGCGGGACAAGCAGACCGCCGCGCGCGTCGCCGCCGAGAACCTCGCCCGCGTCGGCCTTGCGGAGAAGGCGGACGCCTACCCGTCCTCCCTCTCCGGCGGCCAGCAGCAGCGTGTCGCCATCGCCCGCGCGCTCGCCATGGGCCCCGAGGTGATGCTCTTCGACGAGCCGACCTCCGCGCTCGACCCCGAGCTGGTCGGCGACGTCCTCGCCGTCATGCGCCGGCTCGCGCGGGAGGGCATGACGATGATGGTCGTCACCCACGAGATGACCTTCGCCCGCGAGGTCGCCGACCGGGTCGTCTTCATGGACGGCGGTGTGATCGTCGAGGACGGCAGCCCGGACCGGGTCATCGGCGACCCGCAGCACGAGCGCACCCGGCACTTCCTCTCCCGGCTCCTCGACCCGGCGATGGCCGAGGTCGAGGAAGAGACCTCCGACCAGGTGGGGAAGTCCGAGCCGTAGGTCGTTAGGGTGCGAGCATGAGCGATGGTGCGGTGCTGCACGTGAAGGGCCGGGTCCTGGTGGGGCCGGACGACGTCCGTGAGGAGCTGTGGGTGGTCGGGGGCCGCGTCTCCTACGACCGCCCCGCCGGGGCCCGCGACATCACCACCGTCGAGGGCTGGGCGCTCCCCGGCCTGGTCGACGCCCACTGCCATGTGGGCCTCGGCGCCGAGGGCCCGGTCGACGCGGACACCGCCGAGAAGCAGGCGCTCACCGACCGCGAGACGGGCACGCTGCTGATCCGTGACGCGGGCTCGCCCTCCGACACCCGCTGGATCGACGACCGCGACGACCTCCCGAAGATCATCCGGGCGGGCCGGCACATCGCCCGCACCCGCCGCTACATCCGCAACTTCGCCTGGGAGATCGAGCCCGACGACCTCGTCGCCCATGTCGCCCGGGAGGCCCGGCGCGGTGACGGCTGGGTCAAGCTGGTCGGCGACTGGATCGACCGCGACCTGGGCGACCTGGCCCCCTGCTGGCCCCGCGAGGCGGTGGAGGCGGCCATCGCCGAGGCACACCGGCTCGGCGCCCGGGTCACCGCCCACTGCTTCGCCGAGAACTCCCTGCGCGACCTGGTCGAGGCGGGCATCGACTGCATCGAGCACGCCACCGGCCTCACCGAGGACCTGATCCCGCTGTTCGCCGAGCGGGGCGTCGCGATCGTCCCGACCCTCGTCAACATCGCCACCTTCCCCCGGCTCGCGGACGGCGGCGAGAAGAAGTTCCCGCGCTGGTCCGCCCATATGCGCCGGCTGTACGAGCGGCGCTACGACACCGTGCGCGCCGCCCACGACGCCGGCATCCCGGTGTTCGTCGGCACGGACGCCGGCGGCACACTGCCGCACGGGCTGGTCGCGGAGGAGGTCGCCGAACTGGTCGCCGCCGGCATCCCGTCGGCCGACGCGCTCGCCGCCACGAGCTGGGCCGCCCGCGCCTGGCTCGGCCGGCCCGGACTGGAGGAGGGCGCCCCGGCCGACCTCGTGGTGTACGAGGCCGACCCCCGGGCGGACGTGCGGGTGCTGGCGGCGCCCCGGCGGGTGGTGCTGAACGGGCGGGTGGTCGAGTAGACGTTCCCGTGATCCCGCCGATTTCGCCCCGGAATCGAATCGGTGTGCGGGAAATCCACGTTTGAGTGAAGTAACCCCGGAACGCTGACCGTTCACCCACACCGGGGACAAGGTTGACGGGTCCCAAGCATGTCCCGTCTGGGGGTCCCACCGCCTTGAACAGCAACAACTTCCGCATGCCCGCACGCCGTCTCACCGTCCTCGCGACGGCCACGGCCCTCGCCTCGGCGCCCGTGGTCCTGGGGGGCGCGGGCGCCGCGCACGCGACCGGCGACCACGGCCGCGCCTCCGCCGTCGTCCTGCGCACCGGGCTCGACGTGTCCCTGCTCAACAAGACCGTGAACGTCCCGCTCGCGGTCTCCCTCAACGAGGTCCAGGCACCGCAGAGCGCCGACCGGACCGCGCTGTCCGCCCGGCTCGACGGCGTGAACGGAGGCAAGCCGTTCACCGTCCTCGGCGCGGACGTCGCCCAGGCCAGGGCCACGGTGACCGCACGGCGGGCCGAGGGCTCGGTCCGGGTCGCCCACGCCAAGCTGCACGTCCCCGGCCTGCCCCTGCTGTCCCTGATCGAGGCCGACACGATCACCGCCAAGGCGACCTGCGAGGTCGGCAGGGCACCGGTCGCCTCGGCGAACGTCCTCGGCGCCGTCACCGTCCTCGGCAAGCGTGTCACCCTCACCGCCGGCGGCCCGTCCGAGGTGAAGGTGCCCGGCGTCGGAGAGGTCCGCCTCGACCTCTCCCAGCGGAGCACCATGACCCGTACGGCCGCCGCGACCGCACTCGAACTCAAGGTCTCGGTCAACCCCTTGAAGCTCAACGTGGCCGACGTCGAGGGCACGGTCACCCTGGCCAAGGCCACCTGCCAGTCCCCGATGACCCCGCCCGCCAAGACCCCGGTCCCGAGCCACGACCCGGCCGGCGGCCCCCGCCCCCAGGGCGCCCCCGCCGAAGCGGACCTCGCGGAGACCGGCGGCAGCTCGGCGACCCCGTACATCGCGGGCGGCGCACTGGCCCTGCTGCTGGCGGGCGGGGGAGCGGTGGCCCTGACCCGACGCCGGAAGAGCTGACGGGGGCGGCGGCTCGACCGGAGCCGGGAGGGGGGCTGCCGGGGGCTGGTCGTCGCTGGGGGAGCACGCCGGCGGTGGCTCGGCTGGTGCCGGGGGGGGCCGTGGTCGGTCGGTGACTGATCGCGGGTGGCGCCGGTCACCGCCCGGCGGCGTGGCCCGGCCGGGTGCCCCGGCCGCCCGGCGTGGCCCGGCGCTCCTCCCCTGCCCCCTCAACGAGGCGAGCCGGGGCGCCGGTCGGTGCCCCGGCCTGTCAGCCGGGCGGGCCGGACGGGTGGGTGGGCGAATCCAGTGCCGCCGACAGCGCCCGCAAGAACCCGTTCACCGTCGCCCGGTCCCGCACGGCGACCCGCACCCACTCCTCCCCGAGCCCGGGAAACGTGTCACCCCGCCGCACCGCGTGACCGAGCTCCCGCAACCGCCGCCGTACCCCGGCGGCCCCCGGCATACGCACCAGCACGAACGGCCCCTCCGCCGGCTCCACCACCCGCACTCCGCGAGCGGCGAACGCGGCCAGCCCGGCCACCAGGTGCGCCCGGTCCCCGGCGATGCGATGCGCCGCGTGCCCGGCCTCCGCCAGCGCCCTCGGCGCCACACACGCCTCCGCGGCCGCCAGCGCCGGGGTCGACACCGGCCACAAGGGCTGGGCCCGCTCCAGCTCGGCGATCACCTCGGGCGCGGCCAGGACGTACCCGATGCGCAGCCCGGCCAGCCCCCAGGTCTTGGTGAGGCTGCGCAGCACGACGAGCCCCGGCACACCGGTCCGCCCGGCCAGCGCCTCCCGCTCACCCGGCACCGCGTCCATGAACGCCTCGTCCACCACCAACGTCCGCCCCGGGCGGGCCAGTCGGACGATCGTCCGCGCCGGATGCAGCACCGACGTGGGATTCGTGGGGTTGCCGATCACCACCAGGTCGGCGTCCTCCGGCACGGCCGCCGGGTCCAGCCGGAACCCGTCCTCCTCCCGCAGCAGCACCCGGTCCACAGTGTGCCCGGCGTCCCGCAGCGCGGCCTCCGGCTCGGTGAACTGCGGGTGCACGACGACCGGCCGGCGGACCTTCAGCGCGCGGGCGAGCAGCACGAACGCCTCCGCCGCCCCCGCCGTCAGCAGCACCCGCTCCACCGGCAGCCCGTGCCGCGCCGCCACCGCCGCCCGCGCGGCCCGCCCGTCCGGGTAGGCCGCGAGGGACGACAGCGAACCGGCGATCTCCTCCCGCAGCCACGCCGGAGGCGTGTCCGCGCGGACGTTGACGGCGAGGTCGACCAGCGCGGCCCCGTCGTCCCGCACTTCGGCGTCCCCGTGGTGCCGCAGATCGTGCCCGGACGCGCCGGTCGCCTCAGTGCGCATGGCTGTGCGAGTGCCCCCCGTGATGGTGGTGCCCGTGGCCGTGGTGGTGGTCGTCGTCCGGGTGGAAGTGCGGCTGCTGCGGCAGCCCGACCTTGTCCTCGAAGCCCGGCAGCGCGATCCGGTACACGCACGAGTCGCAGTTCATCCGCAGATCGCCCTTGACGGCCTCCTCGTACCGCTCCATCACCAGGTCCAGCAGCTCCGGCTCGGGCCCGATGACGTCGGCCGAGCGCACCTCGGCCTCCGGGTGCGCGGCGGCCCACTCCTCGGTCTGCTGCCGCACCCGGTCCGGCAGGATGCCGGTGAAGAGGAAGTAGGGGAGCACGACGATCCGCCGCGCCCCCAGCGCCGCGCACCGGTCCAGCCCGCTCGGCACGTCCGGCGCCGCGAGCGACACGAACGCCGTCTCCACCCCGGCGTACCCCCGGCCCTCCCAGAGCAGCCGCGCCGCCTTGAACACCTCGGCGTTGGCGTCGGGGTCGGTGGAGCCGCGCCCGACCAGCAGCACGGTCGTCTCCGTGCGGTCCGTGCCGTCCAGCGCCTCGTCCAGCCGCCGCTCCAGCACGCTCAGCAGCGCCGGGTGGGGGCCCAGCGGACGGCCGTAGGTGTACGAGACGCCCGGGTGCCGCTCCTTCTCACGGGCCAGCGCCGCCGGGATGTCCCCCTTGGCGTGCCCGGCGGACACCAGCATCAGCGGCACGGCGGCGAACCGGCGCACGCCCTGTTCGACCAGCTCGGTGACGGCCTCGCCCAGCGGCGGCGGGGACAGTTCGATGAAACCGCCGGCGACGGGCAGTCCGGGGTGGCGGCGCCCCAGCTCCCGGACGAAGTCGCGGAACGCCTCGGCTCCGGCGTCGTCACGGGTGCCGTGGCCGGCGATGAGCAGGGCGGGCGGGGTGGTCACGAGGTCTCCTCGGAGTGTGGAACGGGGTGGTACAGCAGGGCGTTGAGCGCGGCGGACGCGACCGCCGACCCGCCCTTCTCGGACACGTTGCTCACGGCGGGCAGCCCGCTCTTCCGCAACGCGGCCTTGGACTCGACCGCGCCGACGAAGCCGACGGGCAGTCCGATGACGAGCACCGGGGCGGCGTTGAGGGTCAGCAGTTCCTCCAGCGCGGTCGGCGCGTTGCCGATCACCCAGAGGGCACCGGGACCGACCTGCTCGTACGCGAGCCGGATCGCGTGCGCCGACCGGGTAAGCCCCGGTCCGGCCACCGCGTCCCTCAGCCGGCAGACGGTCTCGCGCCGGGTGATCCCGGCGGCCACCATCTCGACGTCCACGACCACCGGCGCCCCGGCGTGCAGCGCCGCGTGCGCCGCCACCAGCTCGCCCTCGTCCATGACGAGGTCGTTCGCGTACTCCAGGTCGGCGGCCGAGTGGATGACCCGCTCCACCACCGCCCGGGTCAGCGGCGGGAAGTGCGAGGTGTCCAGACGGGCGCGCAGCCGCCGGTAGGACTCCTGCTCGATCGGGTGGACGACGCGGTTCACTTCGGGTCCTCCTGCCAGCGGTAGCCGCGCGGCGTCACCATGCGCCCCGCGATCTCACGGGTCGCCGTGTTGCCCACGGTGACGACCGTCATCATGTCGACCGTCGCCGGGTCCAGTGCGGCGAGCGTGGTGACCCGGGCGGACTCGTCCGGCCGGGAGGCGTTGCGTACGACGCCCACCGGCGTCGTCGGCTCCCGGTGTCCGGCGAGGATCGCGAGCGCCTTGGGAAGCTGCCAGTCCCGGCCCCGGGAGCGCGGGTTGTAGAAGGTGACGACGAGGTCCGACTCGGCCGCCGCGCGCACCCGGCGCTCGATGACCCCCCATGGCGTGTGCAGGTCGGACAGGCTGATGGACACGTGGTCGTGGCCCAGCGGCGCGCCCAGGACCGCCCCGGCGGCCAGCGCGGCCGTCACCCCGGGCACCCCGACCACGTCGATGTCGTCCGAGGCCTCGGCGAGCGCCGGGGAGGCCATGGCGTACACGCCCGCGTCCCCGCTGCCGATCAGCGCCACCGCGTGCCCCTCACGGGCCTCGGCGACCGCCGTCCGGGCCCGCTCCTCCTCCGCGCCGAGCCCCGACTCCAGCACCCGGGTGCCGGGCCGCAGCAGATCGCGGATCTGGTCCACGTACTGGTCGAGCCCGACCAGCACCGACGCACGCCGCAACTCGGCCGCCGCGCGCGGGGTGAGCAGGTCCCGGGCGCCCGGCCCGAGGCCGACGACCGCGAGCCGTCCGCGCCCCGGACGCCGCACCACCGCACAGGTCGCCATCGCCGGCTGCCCGTCGGCGCGCTCCGACTTGCGCTTGGGCACGAGGAGTTCACCGCCCCGGACCAGCGCGGCGGCCTCCGCGACCGACGGGGTGCCGACGGCCGCGAGGGGCGCGTCCGACGGGTTGGGCACCGCGACCGCCGCCAGCTCCTCGGCGGAGTACGTCACCAGGGGCACCGCCAGCCGTTCGGCGGCGGCCACGATGCCCGGCTCCTCCGCCTTGGCGTCCACGGTGGCCAGCTCCGCGACCGACCGCGGCGACAGGCCCGCCTCCCGCAGCGCCTCCTCGACCAGACCGAGGACCTCCTCGGCCGGCGCGCCCTTCGACGCGCCGACCCCGACCACCAGCGACGGCGGCCTGAGCAGCACCTCCCGCTCGCCCGCCGCGACGGCGCGGTCGGTCACCCGGATCGTGTACGCACCCTGGGGCGCGACCGGCAGCGGCGGCAGCGGCCACGCCACCTCCGCCTCCAGCGCGACCGGTTCGCCGTCCAGCAGGGCCCGGGAGACAGCGGCGACCGCGCCCTCGTACGGCAGGCCGAGCGTGTCCAGGCCCGGCAGCCCGGCGGCGTCCGTGGCGGTCGTCACCACCGGCTCGGCGCCCAGCACCTCGCCCACCTCGCGGGCCAGCGCGTTGGCGCCGCCGCCGTGCCCGCCGAGCAGCGACACCGCGAACCGGCCGCCCTCGTCCACGCACACCACGCCCGGGTCGGCCGCCTTGCCGGCGAGCAGCGGCGCGAGCAGGCGTACCACCGCCCCGGTCGCGAGGAAGCACACCAGCTGCTCGCACTCCGCGAACGCGGCCCGTACGGCCTCCCCGACGGGACCCTCGTACACGCGCGTACGCCCCGGCCAGGCCGCGGCCAGCCGGTCCCGCGCCGCCGCCCCCGCCGCGGTGGCGGAAATGAGGCCGATCACTGGACCACTCCTTCACTAGACACCGGGGTTCTCACGCCCCACAGCAGGAACACAGGATTGGTGGCCGCCAGCCGGGTCACGTCGCCCGGCAGTGGCGCGAGACGCGAGGACTGCAACAGCACCCCGTCGCAGGTGAACCCGGCCTCCGTCAGCGCTTGCCGGGCCGCCGGCACCCGGTCCAGCGCGGCCATGGCGACGACGACCGTCCGCCGGGCCCGCCGCGCGCACGCGCTCACCACGGCGGACAGCTCCCGGCCCCCGCCGCCGACGAACACCGCGTCGGGATCGCCGGCCAGCCCCGCCAGGGCGTCCGGAGCCGAGCCGTGCACCACGTCCACGTCGACGCCGTGGGCGTCCGCGTTGGCCCGGACGCGCGCCACCCCGTCCGGGGTCTTCTCGACGGCGACGACCGCGGCACCCAGCCGCGCGCACTCCACCGCGACCGAGCCCGACCCGGCGCCCACGTCCCACACCAGGTCACCCAGGCGCGGCCCCAGCCGGGCCAGGGCCAGCGCCCGCACCTCGAACTTGGTGATCATCGAGTCCCGGTGCGCGAACGCGTCCTCCTCCAGGGCCCACCGGTCCGGCGCCCCGGGCACCCCGGCCACCGTCCGCACCGCACCGAGCGCCCGCGCCTCGTCCAGGCACAGCACCACGCTCACCGCCGTGCCCCAGTCCCGGACCGCCGCCTCGGCGGCCGTCACCCGCTCCACGCGCTCCCGCCGCGGATCGCCGAGCGCGCTCGCCACGACCAGGGTCCGGTCACCGGGGAGCGCGGCCCCCAGCTCGGCCGGACCGGCGCCCGGTCCGGTCAGCACGGCCACCTTCGGCCGCGCCCGGCACACGTTCACCGCCGTCCGCAGCTCCCGGCCGTGCGCGCTGACCACCACCGCGTCGTCCCAGGGCAGCCCGATCCGGGCGAAGGCGGCGGCCACGGAGGACACCCCCGGCCGCACGTCCAGCAGCCCGGACCCGAACCGTTCGGCCAGCGCCCGCACGATCCCGAAGAACCCCGGGTCCCCGGACGCCAGCACGACCACCGGCAGCTCCTTGCCGGCGTACCCGGCGATGGTGTCCAGGGCAGGCGCCAGCGGACCGAGCACCACGCGTTCCGCCCCCTCGGGCAGGCGTACGGCGTCCAGGTGCCGCCGACCGCCGACGACCAGCGCGGCCCCGGCCAGGACGTCCTCGGGCACCGGCGCACCGGTCCCCGTACCGACCACCGTGATCAACTCTTCGCCCTCTGCTCGCGCAGCGCCCGCCGAGCCTCGGGGTCGGCCTTGCGGTAGCCGTGGAAGTGACCCGGGTGGTACAGGTGCGAACGCGTCCCGTGCGCGTCCAGCGCCGGGCCGACCAGGAACAGCGTGTGCTTCCAGAGCCGGTGCTCCTTGACCGTCTCCTCCAGCGTGCCGATCGTGCACTTCACGATCAGCTCCTCCGGCCAGGTCGCCTGGTAGGCGATCACCACCGGGGTGTCCGTCGGGTAGCCGCCCTCCAGCAGCTCCCGCACGAGCTGCCCGCTGCGGGCCGCCGACAGGAAGATCGCCATGGTGGTGCCGTGGCGGGCGAACTCGCGCACTTCCTCACCGGGCGGCATCGGCGTCTTGCCCCCGCCCAGCCGGGTCAGCACCACGGACTGCGCGACCTCGGGGATCGTCAGCTCGCGCTGCGCGAGCGCGGCCACGGCGGAGAAGGAGGACACGCCCGGGACGACCTCGGTCGCGATGCCGATCTCCTGACAGCGGTCCAGCTGCTCCTGGGTGCCGCCCCACAGGGCCGGGTCGCCGGAGTGGATACGAGCCACCCTCAGCCCCTCCTCGGACGCGCGCCGGTACACCGCGACGACGTCCTCCAGCGACATGGTCGCCGAGTCCAGGACCTCGGCGTCCTCGCGGGCGTGTTCGAGGACCTCCGCCTGGACCAGGCTCGCCGCCCAGATCACGACGTCGGCCTCGGCGATGGCCCGCGCGGCACGGAACGTCAGCAGATCGGCGGCGCCGGGGCCGGCACCGACGAAGGTCACCTTGCCGGTGGGGGCATCGGCCATGGGAATCGGTCCTCTCCTACGAGTACTGCGGTTGTGGCTGTCGGACGTGCGGGAACACGGGTCGATCCGATAGCAAGGGCCTATGGCGGTCTTCGTCGCGCTCGGCGCGTTCCTGATGACGCTGGCCGGCGGCTGGACGGCACAGCGCGTGACCGACCGCCGCCATCTGGTGCTGGGCCTGGCCGGCGGGCTGATGCTGGGCGTGGTCGGCCTGGACCTGCTGCCGGAGGCGCTCCGGGCGGCGGGCACCGAGGTCCACGGCGTCCCGGCCGCACTCCTGCTGTTCCTGGCCGGCTTCCTCCTCGCCCATCTGGTGGAACGCCTGCTGGCGGCGCGCCGCGCCGCGCACGGCGCCGCCGAACACAACCACCGGGCCCCCGAGGTGGGCCTGACGGCGGCCGCGGCAATGGTGGGCCACAGCCTGATGGACGGCGTGGCGATCGGCGCGTCGTTCCAGGTGGGCAGCGGCATGGGCACCGCGGTCGCGCTCGCCGTCATCGCCCACGACTTCGCGGACGGCTTCAACACCTTCACCCTCACCAGCCTGTACGGCAACGCCCGCCGCAAGGCCCTGGCCATGCTCTTCGCGGACGCGGTCGCACCCGTCGCCGGAGCCGCCGCGTCCGCGTTCCTCACCATCCCGGAGGCCGTCCTCGGCGGCTATCTCGGCCTGTTCGCCGGCGCACTGCTGTACCTCGCCGCGGCGGAGATCCTCCCCGAGGCCCACCATGAGCACCCCGCCCGTTCCACCCTGCTGTGCACGGTCGCGGGCGCGGCCTTCATCTGGCTGGTGGTGGGCGTCACGGGGTGACCCGGACCGGGTCACAGCTTCCCGCCCCGGCCGCCGTCCCTGCGTGGCGGCGCGATCAGCGTCGACAGGTACGGCAGTGGCGCCCCGTCCAGCTCGGCGGCCGGCCGCACCGACTCCTCCGGCAGCCCCAGCGCCGAGCCCCACACCGCGCCCCCGAGCCGCCCGGTCTCCCGCAGCGCCTCCGCGACCTCGGCGGCCTGCCGCCCGAACTTGTACGCCACGACCGTCCCCGGCCCGGCCAGCGCCTCCTTCAGCACCGCCGACCCGGCCGTCACCGGCACGAGGGTCAGCGGCTCGGTGCCCTCGGTCAGCACGGCCCCGGACCGCGCCGCGAGATCCTGCATGGCGGTGATACCGGGCACGGTCTCCACGACGATACCCGGCACCAGCTCCGCGATGGTCTGCGCGAGATAGGTGAACGTCGAGTACACGTTCGGGTCGCCGATGGTGGCGAACGCGACCGACCCGTGCGCTCCGAGCAGCTCGGCGACCCGCTGCCCGGCCGCGTCCCAGGCCGCCTCGCGCCGGGCCCGGTCGGTCCGCTCGTTCAGCGCGAACACCACCCGGACGACCTTCTCCCGAGGCACGTAGTGCAACACGGTCGCCTCGGCCCGCCCGGGCTCCCCGCCGTCCTCTCCGTCGGCCGCGGCCATGACGGGTACGACGACGACATCGGCGGCCCGCAGGGCGTTGACCCCCTTCACGGTCACCAGCTCCGGATCACCGGGACCGACCCCGACCCCGACCAGCCTGCTGCTCATGACGTCCGGCACCTCTCCACGAACCGACGGGCGACACCGGGCTCGGACGCCCAGTGCGTGTGCAGATAACTCGCGTGCACGCCCTGCTGCACGAAACCTTCGACCCGCCGGACCGGGGCCCGTACGCCCCAGGCGGGAGCGGCACCGGCGCCCGGCTCGACGACGGTGCGGTGGAACTCGTGGCCCCGCATCCGCGTCCCGGCCGGCGCCAGCGCGCTGTCGCCGACGGCCACGGCGTCCCGGTAGCCGAGGGTCAGCCGCTCGGTCATCCGCGCGGTGGCGTCGAGCACGCCGCACATGGGCTGCCCGTCCAGCTCCCGGCAGAGGTAGAGCAGCCCGGCGCATTCGGCGGCCACGGGGGCACCGGAGAGGGCCAGTTCGGCAACGGCCTTGCGCAGGGGCTCGTTCGCGGACAGCTCGGCGGCGTACACCTCGGGGAACCCGCCTCCGACGACCAGCCCGGCCGTTCCCTCGGGCAGCCGCTCGTCCCGCAGCGGGTCGAAGGCGACGACGTCGGCACCGGCCGCGGTGAGCAGTTCGGTGTGCTCGGCGTAGGAGAAGGTGAAGGCGGCCCCGCCGGCGACGGCGACCACGGGCCCGCGCCTGTCGGCCGACCGAGACGGGTGGTCGTGGGTGGGCAGCTCGGGGGTCCAGGGGGCGGAGCCCCCTGGGAGGGCACCGGCACTCCGGGCAAGCCCCTCCAACGCGGCCAGGTCGCACCCCTGAGCCACCTGCGCGGCCATGGCCTGGACGGCGTCCACCGCCGCAGCCTGCCGCTCGGCGACCGGCACCAACCCGAGATGCCGAGAGGGCGTGTCCACCTGAGCGACCCGCCGCAAGGCACCCAGGACCGGCACACCCGACGATTCCAGCGCCTCCCGCAGGAGCGACTCGTGCCGGTCCGAGGCCACCTTGTTCAGGATCACGCCCCCGACCCGCACCTCCGGGTCCCAGGACGCGAACCCGTGCACCAGCGCCGCCACCGACCGCGACTGCGACGAGGCGTCCACGACGAGCACCACCGGCGCCCGCAGCAGCTTGGCGACGTGCGCGGTGGACGCCAGCTCACCCTCGCCGGCGGCCCCGTCGTACAACCCCATCACGCCTTCGACCACGGCGAGGTCGCACCCCCGCGCCCCGTGCAGGAACAGCGGAGCGACCAGCTCCGGCCCGCACAGGTACGCGTCCAGGTTGCGCCCCACCCGCCCGGTCGCGAGAGCGTGGTACCCGGGGTCGATGTAGTCCGGCCCGACCTTGTGCGGGGACACGGCGAGCCCCCGCGCGGCGAACGCGGCCATCAGCCCCGTGGCGACGGTGGTCTTGCCGCTGCCCGAGGAGGGCGCGGCGATGACCAGCCGGGGGACGGACGTCACCACTCGATGCCCTTCTGGCCCTTCTGCCCCACGTCCATGGGGTGCTTGACCTTGGACATGTCGGTGACGAGGTCGGCGAGGTCCACCAGCTTCTCAGGGGCGTTCCGCCCGGTGATCACCACGTGCTGGGTGCCGGGACGGCCGCGCAGCACGTCGATGACCTCGTCGGTGTCGACCCAGCCCCAGTGCATGGGGTACGCGAACTCGTCGAGCACGTACAGCCGGTACGTCTCGGCGGCCAGGTCCCGCTTGACCTGCGCCCAGCCCTCGCGGGCCTTCTCCTCGTTGTCCATCTGCGCGTCGCGCTGGACCCACGACCAGCCCTCGCCCATCTTGTGCCAGTCGACGGTCCCGCCCTCGCCGGAGGCGCCGAGCACCCGGAGCGCGTTCTCCTCGCCGACCTTCCACTTCGCGGACTTGACGAACTGGAACACCCCGATGGGCCACCCCTGGTTCCAGGCGCGCAGCGCGAGCCCGAACGCGGCGGTGGACTTGCCCTTGCCGACGCCCGTGTGCACGACGACCAGCGGACGGTTCCGGCGCTGACGGGTCGTCAGTCCGTCGTCCGGTACGACACTCGGCTGTCCCTGCGGCATTACGCGGCCCTCCTCGACGTCCCCTGCACATCCCTGACCAGCCCGGCGATCGAGTCGGCCCGCAGCTCGTCCAGCGTGACGGCCGTACCGCCCAGCTCACCGGCCAGCTGACCGGCGAGCCCGAGCCGCACCGGCCCCGACTCGCAGTCCACGACCACCGAGGCGACCTGCTCGGCCGCGAACAGCCGCGCGGCCCGCCCGGCCAGCGCCACCGGCTCGGGGCCGCCGGTGGCCCGGCCGTCGGTCACCACGACCACCAGCGCCCGGCGCGCCGGGTCCCGCAGCCGCTCCACCCGCAGCACCTCGTGCGCCTTCAGCAGCCCGGCGGCGAGCGGCGTACGCCCCCCGGTCGGCAGCGACTCCAGCCGCGCGGCGGCGGCGTCGACGGAGGACGTCGGCGGCAGCGCGACCTCGGCCGCCGACCCCCGGAAGGTGACGAGCCCCACCTTGTCCCGCCGCTGGTAGGCGTCCAGCAGCAGCGACAGCACGGCTCCCTTCACGGCGCTCATCCGCTGCCGCGCCGCCATCGACCCCGAGGCGTCCACCACGAACAGCACCAGGTTCCCCTCGCGCCCCTCACGGACCGCCTGCCGCAGATCGTCCCGCCGCACGACCAGCCCCGGCCCGGACCTGCCCCGCGCCCGCTGGTGCGGCGCGGCGGCCTGGACGGTCGCCGCCAGGTGCAGCTTGGTCAGCGCCCCCCGGGGCCGCCGGGCCCCGGTGGTCCGCCCGTGCTCGGTCCGCGCCCGCGACCGCCGCCCGGCGGCACCCTCGCCGACGCCGGGGACGGTCAGCGCCTTGGCACGGAAGGGTTCGGCGGCCCGTACGGCCGACTGCTCCTGCCCGCCGGACGGCTGCGGCTGCCCGCCCTCACCGGCCTCGGGGCGCGCGGCGCCGCCGCCGTCGTCCTGCGGACCGCCGTCGGGCGCCGGCTGTCCGCCGCCCCCGCCCGGACCGCCGGGGCCGTCGGGGTCGTCGTCGCCGTCCCCGTCGTCGCCGGAGAACTGCTCCAGCGTCTCGTCCAGCTTCTCCTCGTCCAGGCCCGGCGCGTCGAACGGGTTCCGCCGCCTGCGGTGGGGCAGCGCCAGCAACGCGGCCTGCCGCACGTCCTCCGCGAGCACATCGGTCCGCCCGGCCCACGCGGCCAGCGCGGTCGCCGTACGGGCCATCACGATGTCGGCGCGCATGCCGTCCACCTCGAAGGCCGCGCAGGTCGCCGCGATCTGCCGCAGCGCCCCGTCGCCGAGGCGCACTTGCGGCAGCAACTCCCGCGCCGCCACGATCCGCTGCCGCACGGCGGCCTCCTCACCGGCCCAGCGCGCGGCGAAGCCGGCCGGATCGTCGTCGTACGCCAGCCGGCGCCGGACGACCTCCACCCGCTGCTCCGGCTCCCGGGAGGCGGCCACCTCCACGGTCAGCCCGAACCGGTCAAGCAACTGCGGGCGCAGCTCGCCCTCTTCGGGGTTCATGGTGCCGACGAGCAGGAACCGCGCCGCGTGCCGTACGGACACGCCCTCGCGCTCCACGTACGAGGCACCCATCGCCGCCGCGTCCAGCAGCAGGTCGACCAGGTGGTCGTGGAGCAGGTTCACCTCGTCGACGTAGAGGATGCCCCGGTGCGCGTCGGCCAGCAGGCCCGGCTCGAAGGCCTTC
This sequence comes from Streptomyces sp. NPDC017676, assembly GCF_044329325.1. Taxonomy (NCBI): domain Bacteria; kingdom Bacillati; phylum Actinomycetota; class Actinomycetes; order Kitasatosporales; family Streptomycetaceae; genus Streptomyces; species Streptomyces sp. NPDC017676. The sequence continues at coordinate 375,967 of NZ_JBIRJA010000007.1, forward strand.
ACGCCCTCGGCCAGCGCCCGCTCGATGTCGAGGGCGCCGACGAGCCGGTCCTCGGAGGCGCCGACGGGCAGCTCGACCATCCGCGCGGGGCGCTCGACGCCCTTGCCGGGCTCGTGCGGCCCGTCCGGGCAGCCGGGGTCGGGGGAGGCCGGATCACATGAGAACCGGCACCCGGGGACGACGGGCACCTCCGGCAGCAGCGCCGACAGCGCCCGGACCGCCGTGGACTTCGCGGTGCCCTTCTCGCCGCGCACCAGTACACCGCCGACCGCCGGCGACACGGCGTTCAGCAGCAGCGCGAGCCGCAGGTCGTCCTGGCCGACGACGGCCGTAAAGGGGAACGGGGTGGTCACTGGTCGCCCTCCAAGTCGCCTTCCAGCTCCAGATAGGTGGCGCGCAGCCGCTCCAGCGTGTCCGCGTCCGGCTCGGCCCACAGGCCCCGGTCCGCCGCCTCCAGCAGCCGTTCGGTGATCCCGCGCAGCGCCCACGGGTTGGACTTCTTCATGAAGTCCCGGTTCTCCGGGTCGAAGACGTACTCGGCGCTGAGCTTCTCGTACATCCAGTCGTCGACCACGCCCGCCGTCGCGTCGTAGCCGAAGAGGTAGTCCACGGTCGCCGCCATCTCGAAGGCGCCCTTGTAGCCGTGCCGGCGCATCGCTGCCATCCAGCGCGGGTTGACCACGCGCGCCCGGAACACGCGGTGCGTCTCCTCGCCCAGCGTGCGGGTCCGCACCTGATCCGGTACGGCCGAATCGCCCACGTACGCCTCGGGGTTGGCGCCCGTCAGGTGCCGGACCATGGCGACCATGCCGCCGTGGTACTGGAAGTAGTCGTCCGCGTCGACCAGGTCGTGCTCACGGGTGTCGACGTTCTTCGCCGCCACCGCGATCCGCCGGAACGCCGTCTCCATGTCCCCGCGCGCCGCCCGCCCGTCGAGCCCGCGCCCGTAGGCGTAGCCGCCCCAGACGGCGTACACCTCGGCCAGGTCGGCGTCGCTGCGCCAGTTCCGCGCGTCGATCAGCGGCAGCAGACCGGCGCCGTAGGCCCCCGGCTTCGAGCCGAAGATCCGGGCCGTGGCCCGGCGCCGGTCGCCGTGCTCGGCCGCGTCCTCCTCCACGTGCGCCCGCACGTAGTTGGAGCCGGCCGGCTCCGGCAGCTCCGCCACCGCCCGCACCGCGTCGTCGATCAGCCCGACGACGTGCGGGAAAGCGTCCCGGAAGAACCCGGAGATGCGGACCGTGACGTCGATGCGCGGACGCCCCAGCTCCGCGAGCGGGACCACCTCGAAGCCGGTCACCCGGCGCGAGGCGTCGTCCCACACCGGGCGGCAGCCCAGCAGGGCCAGGATCTCGGCGATGTCGTCGCCCTGGGTGCGCATCGCGGACGTGCCCCACACCGTGAGGCCCACCGACTTCGGGTACGCGCCGGTGTCCTGGAGGTACCGCTGCACCAGCGAGTCCGCCAGCGACTGCCCGACCTCCCAGCTCAGCCGGGACGGGATCGCCTTGGGGTCGACCGAGTAGAAGTTGCGGCCCGTCGGCAGGACGTTGACCAGGCCCCGGGTCGGGGAGCCCGACGGGCCCGCCGGGACGTAACCGCCGTCCAGGGCCCGCAGGATGTGCCCGATCTCGTCGGTGGTCCGCGCCAGCCGGGGGACGACCTCGTCGCACGCGAACTCCAGCACGGCGACCGCGTCGGGGAGCTCGGTGCCGAGCACGCCCCGCAGGACGGCGGGGACGACCGTACGGTCCCACGCCCGCGCCTCCATGCCCTCCGCGATCCGCCGGCACAGCTGCTCCAGCAGGTCGATGGTGTCGGCGGCGGTCCGGGACGGCCCGTCGACCAGGTCCGTCAGCTCCACCGGCACCTTCACCGGGGCGCCCGGCTCGGCCAGCAGCTCCTTCTCCACCAGGCCGAAGTGCGCCGCCAGCGCGGCCCGCAGACCGGGCAGCGCGTTCGCCCGGCCGCCCCACACCTGGGAGGCGCGCAGCACGGCCAGCACGAGGTTCACGCGCGGTTCGCCGACCGGGCCGCCGCCGAGGATGTGCAGGCCGTCGCGGATCTGCACGTCCTTGATCTCGCACAGGTAGCCGTCGATGTGCATGACGAACTCGTCGAACGCGTCGTCGTCCGGCTGCTCGTCCACGTGCAGGTCGTGGTGCAGCTCCGCCGCCTTGACCAGCGTCCAGATCTGGGCGCGGACGGCCGGGGCCTTCGCCGGGTCCAGGTCGGAGACGAGCGCGTACTCGTCGAGGAGCTGCTCCAGCTTGGCCAGGTCGCCGTAGGTGTCCGCGCGGGCCATCGGCGGCACCAGGTGGTCGACCACCGTGGCGTGCCCGCGCCGCTTGGCCTGGGTGCCCTCGCCGGGGTCGTTGACGATGAACGGGTAGACCAGCGGCAGGTCGCCGAGGACGGCGTCCGGAGCGCACCCGGCGCTCAGGCCGAGCCCCTTGCCCGGCAGCCACTCCATCGTGCCGTGCTTGCCCATGTGCACGATCGCGTCGGCGCCGAACGAGTTGTCGAGCCACCGGTACGCCGCCATGTAGTGGTGCGACGGCGGCATGTCCGGGTCGTGGTAGATCGCGATCGGGTTCTCACCGAAGCCACGCGGCGGCTGGATCATCACCACGACGTTCCCGAACCGCAGCGAGGCGAGGACGATGTCGTCGCCGTCCACGTAGAGGCTGCCCGGCGGCTCGCCCCACGCCTCGGTCATCGCGTCCCGCAGCCCGGGGTCCAGCTTCTCGAACCACGCCCGGTAGTCCGCGAGCGGCACCCGCGCGGGCGCCGCCGCCAACTGCTCCTCGGTCAGCCACTCCACGTCGTGCCCGCCGGCCTCGATCAGCCGGTGGATCAGCTCGTCGCCGCCCGAGGGGTAGCCGGTGACCCCGTACCCGGCGTCCCGCAGCGCGTCCAGCACCCGGACCGCCGACGCCGGCGTGTCCAGCCCGACCGCGTTGCCGACCCGGGAGTGCTTGGTCGGGTACGCGGTGAAGACCAGCGCGATCCTCTTCTCCGCGTTCGGCTTGTGCTTCAGCCGGGCGTGCCTGAGGGCGATCCCGGCCACGCGGGCGGCCCGCTCGGGGTCGGCGACGTACACCGGCACCTCGTCGGGGCCCTGCTCCTTGAAGGAGAACGGCACGGTGATCAGCCGGCCGTCGAACTCCGGGATCGCGACCTGCATCGCCGCGTCCATGGGGGACAGGGCCGCGTCGGACTCCTCCCACGCGGCCCGCGAGGAGGTGAGGCAGAGCCCCTGCAGCACGGGGATGTCCAGCTCGGCGAGCGCGCCGACGTCCCAGGACTCCTCGTCACCGCCCGCCGACGCCTGGGAGGCGTGCGTCCCGCCGGCCGCGAGCACGGTGGCCACGAGCGCGTCGGCCCGCCCCAGCAGTTCGAACAGGGCGGGGTCCGCGCCGCGCAGCGAACCGCAGTACACCGGGAGGGCGTTGGCTCCGCGGGCCTCGATCGCCTCGCACAGGGTGTCCACGAAGGCGGTGTTGCCGCTCAGTTCGTGCGCCCGGTAGAAGAGCACGCCCACGGTCGGCCGGCCCTCCCGGACCTCGTACGCGCCGTGCACGCCGAACTCCGGCATCCGGCGCGGCTCCTCGAAGCCCTCGCCGGTCAGCAGCACGGTGTCCGACAGGAACCGGGACAGCTCCAGCAGGTTCGCGGGACCGCCCTCGACGAGGTACTTCAGCGCCTCCGCGACCACACCGGCCGGCACCGACGACTCCGCCATCAGCTCGGCGTCCGGCACGGCCTCGCCGCCCAGCAGCACGGTCGGGACGCCGGACGCCTTCAGCGCGGCCAGCCCGTCCTCCCAGGCCCGCTTGCCGCCCAGCAGCCGTACGACGGCGAGGTCCGCGCCCTCGATCAGGCCCGGCAGCTCCCCGGCGACGTCGACGCGGGTCGGATTGCCGATGCGGTAGCCGGCGCCGGACGCCCGGGCGGCCAGCAGGTCCGTGTCGGCGGTCGACAACAACAACACTGTGCTCATGCGGGCGCTCCCGGTGGAATGAAAGGCAGTCCTTGCGGCGCGCCCGACTCGATGAGCCGCCACAGCGCGTCCGTGTCCGCGTGCTGTTCGATCAGGTCGCCGAGCCGGTCGAGCTGCTCCTCGCGCAGCGCGGCGAAGGAGGTGTCCGGCGCGGGCACGAAGCGGCGGCCCGCGGCGGCGGCCACCTCGCGCAGGAAGGCCCGCCGGAAGCCGTCCGACTCCAGCGAGCCGTGCCAGTGGGTGCCCCAGGTCTGGCCCACCCGGCAGCCGTCGAGGAAGGGTTCGCCGCCCTCGACGGTGGCCACGCCGTGGTGGATCTCGTAGCCGTCGACCCGCTCGCCGAGGGCTTCGCCGCTGGGCCGGGTGAGGGTCTTCTCGCGGGCGAACCGCACCCGGACGGGCAGGACACCGAGCCCGTCGACATGACCGCGCCGGCTCTCGACGTCGTCCTCGATGTGCTCGCCGAGGATCTGGAAGCCGCCGCAGACGCCGAGGACGGGCCGTCCCTCGGCGGCCCGGCGGACGAGCGCGTCCGCCAGCCCCCGCTCCCGCAGCCACTCCAGCGCCCGTACGGTCCCGCGCGTGCCCGGGACGACCACGAGATCGGCGTCCGCGAGCTCCTCCGGCCGGTCCACGAACCGCACGACCACGCCCGGTTCGGCGGCCAGCGCGTCCACGTCGGTGAAGTTGGACATCAGCGGGACCGCGCACACGGCGACCCGCAGCACGTCCTCGCCGACCGGGGGCGTCACGGCGGACTCCCGGACCGTGCCCCGCAGGGACACCCTCAGCCCGTCCTCCTCGTCGATGCCGAGCCCGTGCCGGAAGGGCAGCACGCCGTACGTCCGCCGCCCGGTGAGGTCCCGGAGCATGTCCAGCCCCGGCTCCAGCAGGCCGACATCGCCCCGGAACTTGTTCACGAGGAACCCGGCGACCAGCTCCTGGTCCTCCGGTGAGAGCAGGGCGACGGTGCCGAAGAAGGAGGCGAACACGCCCCCGCGGTCGATGTCGCCGACGACGAGCACGGGCAGCCGCGCGTTCCGCGCGATCCCCATGTTGACGATGTCGGTCCGCCGCAGGTTGATCTCGGCCGGGCTCCCCGCCCCCTCACAGATCACCGCGTCATACGTGCCCCGCAACTGAGCGAGGCAGTCCAGCACCGTGCCCAGCAGGCGCTGCTGGCGCCCGCCGTGGTACCCGCGCGCGCTGAGCTCGCCCACCGGCTTGCCCAGCAGCACCACCTGGCTGCTCTGTTCGCCGCCGGGCTTGAGCAGCACCGGGTTCATCAGCGCGGTCGGCTCGACCCGGCAGGCCTGGGCCTGCATGGCCTGCGCCCGGCCGATCTCCGCGCCCTCGCGCGTGACGAACGAGTTCAGGGACATGTTCTGCGCCTTGAACGGCGCGACCTTCACGCCCTGGCGCACCAGCCAGCGGCAGATGCCGGCCGTCACGACGCTCTTGCCCGCGTCGGAGGTGGTGCCGGCGACGAGGAGACCACCGTTCACTTCCCACGTCCTTTCATCAGGGCGCGCGCGGCCAGCGTGGTGCCGAGCGCGAGCAGGCCGACGCGGCGCGAGAGCCGTACGGCCCGGTCGATGTCGGTGACGCGGACCGGCCGTCCGGTGGCGCCGTTCAGCACCGGGCGGTGTTCGACCCGGCCGCCGTAGGAGAGCGTGCCGCCCAGGCGCACGCCGAGGGCGCCCGCGAAGGAGGCCTCCACGGGCCCGGCGTTGGGGCTCGGATGCCTGTGTGCGTCCGCCCGCCAGGCGCGCACGGCGCCGCGCGGATCGGGTCCGGCCACGGCGGCGAGTACGGCGGTCAGCCGGGCCCCCGGCCAGCCGGCGATGTCGTCCAGGCGGGCGGAGGCCCAGCCGTAGCGCCGGTGGCGGGGCGACTTGTGACCCACCATCGCGTCCAGGGTGTTGACCGCCCGGAACCCGAGCAGCCCCGGGACCCCGGCCACGGCGCCCCAGACGAGCGCGCCGACCACGGCGTCGGAGGTGTTCTCGGCGACCGACTCGACCACGGCCCGGGCGATGCCGTCGGCGTCCAGCGCCTGCGGGTCCCGGCCGCACAGGTGCGGCAGCCGGTCCCGGGCGGCCTCGACGTCCGCGGCCTCAAGGGCACGCCCGATGGCGCGGGCCTCCCGGGCGAGCGAGGTGCCGCCGACGACGGCCCAGGTGGCGGCGGCGGTCAGCGCGGCGGAAGCGGTACGGCAGGGGCGTACGGCGCGTGCGGTCAGCGCGCCGAGGGCAACGGCTCCACCGGCGCACACGGCGGTGTGCAGGGCGCCCCAGCCACGGTGGTCGTGCCACAGGGCGCGTTCCACGGCCCAGGCCGCCCGGCCGAACACGGCGACCGGATGCCCGCGGCGCGGATCGCCGAGGAGCAGGTCACCGAGGACGCCGGCGGCGGCGCCGTACGCGTATGCGCGATCGGCACCCATCGGCTCAGCCGGCCGTGGGGACAGGAACGGTCCTGGTGCGGGTCCTCGATCGGCAGCCGAGCATGGCGATATGTGTCCTCACTCAGGGTGTCCGCGCCCTGGTTCGACGTGAAATCGGCGGTGAGAGTTCCTGGCTCCCGGGGTTCTTCCCCGGTGACAGTGGCGGGACCGCGCCGGATTCGCACCGGCTTCCTCTCTTGCCGCCGTACATGGCCTGGGCAGTCCACCACGCGCCCGGAACGGCCGTCAACTTGCCTTTGACCTGGGACGCCGGACTGTGCTGAGGCCCACATCGCCGGTCCGCCGGACGGAAGCCGGGAGTCGGCCGGTGGACATGCGTAGGCCCCGCCGGTTCCGCTGGAGCGGTGGACCGGCGGGGCCGATGTGGGGTTCCGGACCGTCAGGGCTTGACGACGATCAGGTAGATCCCGTACGCCACCGCCGCCGCGCAGGCCGCGAAGCACACGTACGCGCCGGTGACCGCCAGCGCCGCGGACCCGCCCTGCGCCGCCGCCTTCTCGCGGCGCGACAGGCCGTTGATGCCGAGGGTGAACAGGACCACCAGGCCCACCGTGAACGCGAGGCTGACGCCGAAGACGGAGCCGAGGGCCGCCCAGTCGATCTTCATGGGGATGCTTCCTTCAGTAACCGTGTGCGCGGGGTCAGACCGCGGCGGCCGGCGGGGCGGCCGGGGCGGCGGGGGAGGGTTCGGTGGCCGGGGCGGGGATGGTGGCCGTCAGGTCCTCGGTGACCAGGCCCGCCGGGGGCGGGGTCACGGCGGCGATGGCGGCGGTGACCACACCGGCCGGTTCGCCGGTCTCCTCGACCACGTTGGTGTGGTCGACGACCTCGCGGCGGGAGATCTTCCAGATGGCGGCGCTCGCGGCGACCAGGAAGACGGCGACGACGGCGGTGCCCCAGTCACCGAGGTCGGTGACGGACTCGGCGCCCGCGCCGACCAGCGCGGCGGCCGGGAGGGTCAGCGCCCAGGCGACGAACATGCGGGTCGCGGTGGACCAGCGGACGACGCCGCCCTTGCGGCCGAGGCCCGCGCCCATCACCGAGCCGGAGACGACGTGCGTGGTGGAGAGGGAGAAGCCGAGGTGGGAGGAGGCCAGGATGGCGGTCGCGGCGCTGGTCTGGGCGGCGAAGCCCTGGCGCGGCTCCAGGTCGGTCAGACCCGTGCCCATGGTGCGGATGATGCGCCAGCCGCCGATGTAGGTGCCGAGCGCGATGGCCATGCCCGCGGAGAGGATCACCCAGGTGGGAGGGTTGGAGCCGGGGGCGATGGAGCCGCCCGCGACGAGCGCGAGGGTGATGATGCCCATCGTCTTCTGGGCGTCGTTGGTGCCGTGCGCGAGGGAGACCAGGCCGGCGGAGGCGATCTGGCCGGCGCGGTAGCCCTTGCGGGTGGCCTCGCCGTCGGCGGTGCCGCCGACGCCGTAGGAGAACCGGGTGGCCAGCAGGGAGGCGAGGCCCGCGACGATCGGCGCGGCGACGGCCGGGAGCAGCACCTTGGTGACCAGGACGTCACCGTGGACGGCGCCGAAGCCGGCGGAGGCGACGGTGGCGCCGACCAGGCCGCCCATCAGGGCGTGCGAGGAACTGGAGGGCAGGCCCACCAGCCAGGTCAGCAGGTTCCAGAGGATCGCGCCGACCAGGGCGGCGAAGATGACCTCGGGACGGATGCCGGTCTCGTCGACGAGACCCTTGGAGATCGTGTTCGCGACCTCCACGGAGAGGAAGGCGCCCACAAGGTTGAGGACGGCGGACATGGCGACCGCGATCTTCGGCTTCAGGGCGCCTGTGGAGATGGTGGTGGCCATCGCGTTCGCGGTGTCGTGGAAACCGTTCGTGAAATCGAACGCGAGAGCGGTTACCACCACAATCGCGAGGATCAGCGAGAAGCTTTCCATTTACCCAGGCAATCGTTCGAGGTCATTGGCTGGACGAACGTAGGCAACCTGGGTGAACGGAAGATGAACTGAGGCGGGCGTGAGGGTGTCCGTAACGCGCGTGTGAGGTTCCGCTTCCTGTCGTCGGCCCAAGCGTGCCTTGGCTACCGGCCGCGCGCGAAGATCCGCAGCCGGCTCAGGGAGCCGTTGAAGAGATTCTGGTCACCCGGCAGCCTGCCCTTGGCGGCGTGCTGCCAGAACGTCCAGTACCGCCAGCCGCCCGGCAGCGCGCCCGGCCGTGAGGTGCCGTGGCGGGCGATCCACAGGGCGTGCGAGGAGGAGAAGGCGTGACTGTTCCCGGTGCACAGCTTCCACCACTGGGTGGTGGTGTAGATCACGGGACGGCGGCCGGTCCTCTTCTTGATCTCGTCGCTGAACGACCGGATCCAGCGGACCATCCGGGCCTTGCCGACCCCGTAGCACTTGTGCTTCGCGTCGTACGGGTTGTATTCGATGTCCAGCGCGGGCGGCAGCGTCCAGCCGTCCGCCCGCCAGTCGCCGCCGTGCCGCACGAAGTACGCGGCCTGCGCGGCGCCGGAGGACCGGTCCGGCCGGGCGAAGTGGTACGCGCCCCGGATCAGTCCCGCCTCGCGGGCGCCGGAGTACTGCCCGGAGAAGTAGGGGTTGCGGTAGCCCGTCGACTCGGTCGCCTTCACGTAGACGAACCGCGCGCCCTTCGCCCGGGCGGCGGCCCAGTCGACCCGGCGCTGGTGGGACGACACGTCATGGCCCCTGGGCGGGGTGCCGGTCAGGAGCGGCAGCGCCGTCAGCCCCGGCAGCAGCGGCAGCGCGCCCGGGGCCGGGGGCGCTGCCGTGTCCGGCCCGCCGGCCGGCCCCAGTGGTCCGGCGGACGCGGTCGTGGCGGTCGCGAGGGCGAGGACCGCCGTGGCCGCCGTGAGGACACCGGCGCGGCGGCGGACAAGGGTGCGTTCACGGGCCATGCGGCTCCCCCGGGGTGGACGTCCAGTCGGCAAGAGGGATCATTGAAGGCCCGCTGATCACCCCGTCTGTGACGTTTTATGGCGTTTCTGCGTGAGATCCGCCCGTTCGGCCGTATCGTTTCCGCACAGCACCGACCGGCCCGGCCGCTCCGCGCCGGTCCGGCTGGCAGGATCGCGGCATGGCTGAAGCGCTGCGGAACACGGACGACGGGCACCAGGGCGGACGGCAGGACGTGCGACGGGACAGCGGGCAACGGGACGTGCGGCGAGGGGACGCGCGTCCGGACGAGGCGCGGCTCTGGGCGGAACTGGTCGCGACGGCACGCCGGACCGTCGCCGACGGACTGGTGGTCGGCACCTCCGGCAACGTCTCCGCCCGCGTCGGGGACCTCGTCCTGGTCACCCCCTCGGGAGTCCCCTACGACCGGCTCACCCCGGACGACATCACCGGCGTCGACCTCACAGGACGCCAGGTGGTCGGCACGCTCGTGCCGACCAGCGAGCTGCCCATGCACCTCGCCGTCTACCGCACCACCGACGCCCGCGCCGTCGTCCACACCCACGCCGTGCACGCGACCGCGGTCTCCACGCTCGTGCCCGAGCTGCCGCCGGTCCACTACATGACCGTGGCCCTGGGCGGCCCCGTCCGCGTCGCCCCCTACGCCACCTACGGCACCGCCGAACTGGCCGAGAACATGCTCCGGGCCCTCGCCGGCCGCTCCGGCTGCCTCCTGCGGAACCACGGCACGATCACCTACGGCGCCACCCTCGACCAGGCCTACGACCGCACCGCCCAACTGGAGTGGATGTGCCGCCTGTGGCTCACGGCGTCCTGCGTGCCGGGTCTGACCCCGTCCCTGCTGACGGAGGCACAACTGACCGAGGTCGGGGAACGCTTGAAGGGATACGGCCAACGGAGGTGACCCCTTGCTGTCCTCGACGCGCCGCAACGGCGCCCAGCCACGACCCACGCGCCCGGTGGTGCCGCACCCGCCCGCACCCCGACGGTCCGCCCCTCCGCTGGCCGGTGGCCGCGGCCCCGCCGACACTGGAGCCGTGCGCACCGTCAAAGCCACCGTCGCCGGGCTCGGCGCGGTCCTGGCCGCCGGGATGGCGTCCGTCGCCGCAGGCAGGCTCGCCAGCGACGCCGCGCTGAAGGCCCCGGCGGGCCGGCCGCTGCCCACCGAGCCCCGCCTCACCGTGCACGGCACGGCCGCCGGCCAGATCACGCTCACCCGCGACCTGGCGGCCCTGCGCCCCGGCACCTACGGCCTCGCGGGCGACGGCACCCACGCGGTCGTCGGCCCCGTCCTTGAGGCGGCCCAGCACACCGCCGACACGGTCGTACGACGTCTGGAACGCGTCACCCACGGCACCTTCGCCCCCGGCGACGCGGTATGGCTCACCCCGAACCTGTACGTCGGCAACCCCGGCACCGCCCTCGGCCTGGACCACGCCGACGTGGACGTGCCCGGCGAGCTGGGCGCCCTGCCCGCCTGGTTCGTGCCCGGCCAGCGGGACACCTGGGTCATCGCCGTGCACGGCCTCGGCGCCACCCGGGAACACGCCATGAACGTGATGGGCTTCCTGCACGGCCGCCGGCTGCCCGTCCTCGCCCTCGCCTACCGCGGCGACCTCGGCGCCCCGCGCCCGCCGGACGGCCTGAACCACCTCGGCGACACCGAGTGGCGGGACGTCGACGCGGCGATCCGCCACGCCGTCCGCCACGGCGCCCGCCGGGTCGTCCTGTTCGGCTGGTCCACCGGCGCCACCATGGCCCTGCGCGCCGCCGAGCACTCCGCGGTCCGCGACCGCATCGCCGGACTCGTCCTGGACTCGCCGGTGCTGAGCTGGGAGGCCACCCTGCGGGCCCTGGCCAGGGCCCGCCACACCCCGCCACCGCTGCTGCCGCTCGCCGTGCGGGCCGCGCAGGGCCGGGCCGGACTGCGCGCCGACCGGGTGGCCGAGACCGCCGACCCCGACCGGCTCCGGGTCCCCACCCTGATCATCCACGGCCCGGACGACCGGGTCGCCCCCTGGGAATCCTCCCGAGGGCTCGCCCGGCGCCGCGCCGACCTGGTCGCCCTGCACACCGTCGCGCACGCCCCGCACGCGGCGATGTGGAACGCGGACCCGGAGGAGTACGAGGAGCGGCTGCGACGGTTCCTGACCCCACTGATGTGACGCGAGGGGCCGCTGTGACTCCGCGGGCTTCCGGGCCGACGTGACACCCGGGCGCCCGGCCCCGCCGTCACCGGCGCGAAACATTCCGTTTAAGGGTGTACGACTGGCCTGATCCTGCCTCCCCGGCCCTTTCCGCACGCGGTGCGTTGGCCAGCCCCGTCGCCCGCCGTGACATTCCGTTTGGGTTTTCGGACCGTCAACCGGAAGACTGCACCCGTGACGTCCCGTATCCCGCGCGACTCCAGGCTCCGACTCGTCCGACCGCGACCCCTGGCCGCCGCCCCCAGAGCTGTGAACCAGCGGCGCCCACGCCGCCCCGCACCCCGGCCGCCGGAGGGCACCCCCGCCCCGGCCGAACTGGCCGGAATGGCCCGCGCCGGTCTGGCCGGCGCGGTCCGCGTCGCCCGCTGGGCCGACGCCGCACTCGGCCCCGGCCGCGCCGGTGCCACCGCCGACGGCAAGGCCACCCTCTCCGACGCCACCGCCGAACGCGCCGCCGCCGACCTCGGCCTGAGCGTCGCTCAGATCCGCGCCGACTGGGACACCGCCCGCCTCGCCGGACTCGTCGAGGTGCACGGCGACAGCGCGCGCCCCGGCTGGCGACTGCGCGCCTGGGACCGCGACGACAGCGCCGTGCTGCGCGGCTGGGTCGCCCTGTTCGACGCCTGGTCGCTCGCCTGCCCCGAACCCGACGGGCACGAGCCGGCCGCCGTCGCCGAGGTCGTCTCGGCCATGCCCCAGGTGCTCTCCTTCCTCCAGCTGTCCGCCGGACCGGTCCCCGTCGAGCAGCTGCTCGACCTGCTCCAGCAGCGGGTCACGGAACTGCGCACCGAACGCTGCGAGGTCGCCTACGAGCCCGGCACCGGACAGCCCGCCGGAGCCCCGGACCCGGCGGACCCCGCCCCCGCCGCGGACGCCCCGCTCGCCCCCCTGCTCGACTGGGCGCTGCGGGCCCTGGCCTCCGTCGGCGCCCTCACCTACGGCGACGGCCAGGCCACCCTCACCCCGCTCGGCAACTGGGCGGTCTGGGTCAAGCTGGAGCAGATCTGCGTGGCCGCGCAGAGCCCCGCCGGCAACATCGAGCAGTCCGCCGAGGACATGCTGCGCGGCTGCGCCCAGCTCCGGCCCAACGCGGCCCGCGCCGAGTACCGCGCCTGGCTCGCCGCCCGCCCCGTCGGCAGCGCCGTCACCGAGCTGATCGCCGCCGCCCGCGGCGACGACGCCCTGCTGCGCGGCCTGGCCTTCGAGGCGCTGCGCGTCGTCGGCGCCCCCGCCGAGCCCGACGTGCGGTCCGTCGTGGACGAGCCGGCCCTGCGGCCGTACGCCCTGCTGTGGCTGGCCGAGCACGACGGGGTCGACCCGGAGGACGCCCACGAGGTGCTCACCCGGGACGAGGCCACCTGGCTGTGGGTGGACACCGCCGCCGCCGTCGCCGACCACGGCGAGGCGCCGATGCTGGTCCGGCACCTGGAGTCCGCGGTGCAGCCCACCGTCCCCCAGCTGCTCGACGAGGTCCGCGCCGTCGGCCACCCGCGCACCGTGCAGGTCCTGGTCGCGCTCGCCGCCGCCCACCCCGACCCGGCCCTGGCCAAGGCCGTCCGCCGGGCGGCGTTCCAGGTGCACACCGGGGGCTGAGGCGCAGTCCGAGCAGGGGTGCGGCGGGGGAGTGGCTCAGACGCCGATCTCGGGGGCGTACGTCCCGAAGCTCCAGACGTTCCCCTCGGCGTCCCTGGCCATGTAGTCCCGCGAGCCGTAGTCCTGGTCCGTCGGGGGCATCAGGATCTCCACCCCGTGCTCCACGGCCCGCTGGTGGTGGGCGTCCACGTCGTCCACCACGACGTACACCCCGGCGGGTCCCGCGTCCTGCATCGCCGCGTCGAAGAGGCCACCGCGCCCCTTGGAGCCGATCATCACCGCGCCGTTGCCCTGGACCAGCTCGGCGTGCATCACCTTGCCGTCCTCCGTCTCGTACACCGACAGCTCGGTGAAGCCGAGGGCCTCCGTGAGCTGCCGGATCGCCGCCCTGGCGTCCGCGTACAGCAGCGTGGGACAGATGCCCGGCCGTGTGCCGCCACCCGTGCCTGCCATGCCGATCACTCCTTCGCGCACCGGTTCCGCCGTGCTCCTGCGAGTCTCGCAGCCGCCACTGACAACGCCCCGGCGCGACGGGCCGCAGCGCGCCGCCGCGCCGGCCGGGTGCGGCGGCGGGCGCTCGCGTGATCCCGCCCCGCCGAACGGGGGGACTTCCCGCCCCGGCCCGCCCGGTCACCTCGCCGACCCGGCCGGCGGTGACTAGGCTCGGCGGCTGATCCGGGACGGTGGTACCCAAAGGGGGCGAGGTGGCACTTCCACCCGTGGGCCGTCTCACCGTCGCCCTCCTGCTGGCCGCCGTCACCCTCGGCCTCCTCGGCACGGCCCGGCAGCTCCGCCCGGTTCCCTACGGCGACCGGCTCCTGTCCGCCGGGCCGGACGCCGGGGCCTGGGCGGCGCGGGTGCGGGACGGTGCCGTGGCCGGCCACGACAGCCGTACGGGTGCGCTCCGGTGGCGGTACGCGCGCGCGGGGCACCGTCCCGTCGACGTGGTCCACGCGCGCGGGGAGGTGATCGCGCTCTGGGACGACGGTCTGCTCACCGACACCGACGGCCGGTCCGTCCGCTGGCACCGGGCCCTGCCCGACGCGGCCGAGTGGCTCCCGGCCCAGGGCGGTACCGGTGTGCTGCGCTCCCTCGGCCGCGGCATCCTCGCCGTCGTCACCCCCCGCCGCGTCACCGCCTACCGCACCGCCGACGGCGACCTGCGCTGGGTGCTGCCCGCCCGGACCGGCTGCGCCTTCCGCCCCGAGGGCGCCGTACGCCGGGGCACGGCCCTGCTCCTCGCCCAGCCGTGCGCGAACGCCGCCTGGACCGGCCAGCTCGTGGCCCTGGACGACCTGGGCCGGATCGCGCCCGACCGCACCCCGCTGGGCAACGACCTCCCGAGCCCCGCACCCCGGACGCCCGGATGCGGAAAACCGCTTGCACGGCCCCGTTAGACTTTCCCCCATGGCCATTCTCCTCGCGCATTAGACGGCGGGAACGTCCTCAGCCGCCCACCCGCCAACCCCTGTACGCCCTGGAGTCTGTCCGTGATCTCCGCCTCCGGTATCGAGCTGCGCGCCGGTGCGCGCGTCCTCATCGAGAACGCCACCTTCCGTGTCGCCAAGGGCGACCGCATCGGCCTCGTCGGCCGCAACGGCGCAGGCAAGACCACACTCACCAAGTGCCTGGCCGGCGAAGGCATCCCCGCCGGCGGCACGATCACCCGCTCCGGCGAGGTCGGCTACCTCCCGCAGGACCCCCGCACCGGCGACCTGGACGTCCTCGCCCGCGACCGCATCCTCTCCGCGCGCGGACTCGACGTACTGATCCGCAAGATGCGCGAGAACGAGGAGCGCATCGCCAACGGCAAGGGGTCCACCCGCGAGAAGGCCCTGAAGCAGTACGAGCGCCAGGAGACGGAGTTCCTCACCAAGGGCGGGTACGCCGCCGAGGCCGAGGCCGCCACGATCGCCGCCGCCCTGAACCTGCCCGACCGGGTGCTCGGCCAGCCGCTGCACACGCTCTCCGGTGGCCAGCGCCGCCGTATCGAACTGGCCCGCATCCTGTTCTCCGACGCGGACACCCTGCTCCTGGACGAGCCGACCAACCACCTCGACGCGGACTCGATCATCTGGCTGCGGGACTACCTGAAGACCTACCGCGGCGGCTTCATCGTGATCTCCCACGACGTCGACCTGGTCGAGACGGTCGTCAACAAGGTGTTCTACCTGGACGCGAACCGGTCCGTGATCGACATCTACAACATGGGCTGGAAGCTGTACCAGCAGCAGCGCGAGGCCGACGAGAAGCGCCGCAGGCGCGAGCGCGCCAACGCCGAGAAGAAGGCCGCGGCGCTCAACGCCCAGGCCGACAAGATGCGCGCCAAGGCCACCAAGACGGTCGCCGCGCAGAACATGGCCCGCCGCGCCGAGAAGCTGCTCTCCGGCCTGGAGGACGTCCGGATGTCCGACAAGGTCGCCAAGCTCCGCTTCCCGGAGCCCGCGCCCTGCGGCAAGACCCCGCTGATGGCCGAGGGCCTGTCGAAGTCGTACGGCTCGCTGGAGATCTTCACCGACGTCGACCTGGCCATCGACAAGGGGTCCCGGGTGGTCATCCTGGGCCTCAACGGCGCCGGCAAGACCACCCTGCTGCGGCTGCTCGCGGGCGTGGAGACCCCGGACACCGGCAGGGTCGTCCCCGGTCACGGGCTCAAGCTCGGCTACTACGCGCAGGAGCACGAGACCCTGGACGCCGACCGCACGGTCCTGGAGAACATGCGCTCGGCCGCCCCAGACATGGACCTGGTCGAGGTCCGCAAGGTGCTCGGCTCCTTCCTGTTCTCCGGCGACGACGTCGACAAGCCGGCCGGTGTCCTCTCCGGCGGCGAGAAGACCCGGCTCGCCCTCGCCACGCTCGTCGTCTCCTCGGCCAACGTGCTGCTCCTGGACGAGCCGACCAACAACCTGGACCCGGCCAGCCGCGAGGAGATCCTCGGCGCCCTGCGCACCTACAAGGGCGCCGTCGTCCTCGTCACCCACGACGAGGGCGCCGTCGAGGCGCTCCAGCCGGAGCGGATCATCCTGCTCCCGGACGGCGTCGAGGACCTGTGGGGCTCCGACTACGCGGATCTCGTCACCTTGGCCTGACCGAAAGCCTGATCCACTGCCTATGGATCATTCGGCCCATCGGTGATCCATCATCTGTGTGAGATCTCCTCGTACCGGGGTGTGTCGTACACGTATTTTCCGGCCGATCCCCCAGCTGTCGGGGGATCGGCCGCCGCGCGTTCCTGACCTGGCACTTCACGAATCCACCCGGACGGCCCTATGGTCCGCACCTCATGGAATCCCTTGTTCCCCTTGTGGGGATCGACTCCTGTCGTCACAACGATGTCTCACGGACCTTGCCGAATGGGTGGCCATCACGCCCAAGAGGGGTGATCATGAGGAGACCAGAGCGCACTTCCCATGAGGAGGCACGGGTGGCCGAGACTCTGAAGAAGGGCAGCCGGGTGACCGGCGCCGCGCGCGACAAGCTCGCGGCAGACCTGAAGAAGAAGTACGACTCCGGTGCGAGCATCCGGGCGCTGGCCGAGGAGACCGGCCGCTCGTATGGCTTCGTGCACCGGATGCTCAGCGAGTCGGGCGTCACGCTCCGTGGGCGTGGCGGAGCGACCCGGGGCAAGAAGGCCGCTTCGTCCTGACTCCGGGCGGCCCATCGGCTTCGATGGTGGCCACCCGGTCGGCAGACCGACCGGCCGGGTGGTTACTGTGCAGTCACTTAGCTTCGCTCTGCTGACCGCACCCATCGGAGGCGCCCCATGGCTTCGCCCGAGCAGGACCTCGCTCCCGCACTCGACAAGGACGGCGTACGGCTCACCGTCGACGACGCGCTCGCCACGGTGACGCTGACCAACCCGGCCAAGCGCAACGCGCAGAGCCCCGCCCTGTGGCGGGCGCTCGCCGAGGCCGGGCGGCTGCTGCCGGGCTCCGTCCGGGTCGTCGTGCTGCGTGGCGAGGGCAAGTCCTTCTCCGCCGGGCTGGACCGTCAGATGTTCACCCCGGAGGGGATCCCGGGCGAGCCGACCTTCATCGACCTCGCGCGTCGTGACGACGCCGGGATCGACGCGACCATCGCCGAATACCAGGAGGCGTTCACCTGGTGGCGGCGGACCGACATCGTGTCCATCGCCGCCGTCCAGGGACATGCCATCGGGGCCGGCTTCCAGCTCGCGCTCGGCTGCGACCTCCGTGTCGTCGCCGACGACGTGCAGTTCGCCATGCGCGAGACCAGCCTCGGCCTCGTCCCCGATCTGACCGGCACCCACCCGCTGGTCGGCCTCGTCGGGTACGCCCGCGCGCTGGAGATCTGCGTGACCGGGCGGTTCGTCGGCGCCGAGGAAGCGGTGTCGAGCGGGCTGGCGAGTCTCGCCGTGCCCGCCGGGGAACTGGACGGGGCCGTGCGGGACCTGGCGGCGGCGATCATGGCCGCCCCGCGGGACGCGGTGGTGGAGACCAAGGCGCTGCTTCGTGGCGCCCTCGACCGGACGTACGAGGAGCAGCGCGCGGCCGAGCGGGCCGCCCAGGCCCGACGGCTGCGGGACCTGGCCGGCCTCGGCGAATGAGCCGGCAGCCGGTCGGGCACCCCGAGCCGGTCAGTCCACCGCCGTGACCAGCACCGCCACCGTCGGATGGTCCGGCAGGGCGTCCCGTACGGCCGCGCGGACCCCCCGCGCCACGTCCACCGTTCGATGGGACGCGGCGGTCGCCACTTCCACGCGGATGTGACGGCGCGGCAGGGCGGACGCCTCCGCGTACTCCTCGATGTGGACCGCCCGGCCCCGGCCGCCCAGGGACCCCGTCAGCCGGAGCACCCCGGGCACGGCCAGGGCCGCCTCCGCCACGGTGGTCCCGTCCGTGCCCGCCGGCTCGTGGGCGGGTGGCGGTTGCGGCGCGCCGGCCGCCGGGGCGGCCGGGGCGTCCGGCTCCAGCAGGTCCGCCGCCCGCAGATCGATCTCCGTGACCGCGAGGCCCAGCCGTTCCGTCGCGGCCCCCGCCAGGACGAGCCGCAGACGGGACGCCGCCGTCGGCAACGGTTCGGCGGCCGTCGCGGCGAAGTCCGCCGCCACCCGCAGCGGGCCCGGTGGCAGCGCGCTCGGCGGCGCCGGCACGACGGGCTCCAGCACGTCCTGGGAATCGGCGAGCGCGATCCGCAGTGCGCCCAGGCGCGCCCCCGGCGCCCCGTCCGCCGCCGCGCGCCGCAGCACCGCCCCGGCCGCCTCCTCCGTGATCCACGCGCCGTCGCGCGGGCCGCCGAGCGGCAACAGCCTGCCCAGCCCGACCTGATGCCGCACCAACTCTGCCCACCGGTCCACCGTCATTCCACCAGCCTGCCGTATCCACGGCGCGCGACCGCGCAACCTTGCATACCGTGATCGGAGGACGACGACCGAGCGGGACGAGGACCGAAAGGGACGTACGGCGATGACCGACACGACGATGACCCCTGAAGGAGGCCACGAACCGCAGGTGCCCGCCCGCAAGGCCACCCGGCGCGGCGGCGGCGACCCGGCGACCCGGGGCCGCACCACCATCGCCGACGGCGTCGTGGAGAAGATCGCCGGGCTCGCCGCCCGGGACGTGGTCGGGGTCCACGCCATGGGCAGCGGCCTCGCCCGCACCTTCGGTGCCGTACGCGACCGGGTGCCCGGCGGCGGCAAGTCGGTGACCCGGGGCGTCAAGGCCGAGGTCGGCGAGGTGCAGACCGCGCTCGACCTGGAGATCGTCGTGGACTACGGCGTCGCGATCGCCGATGTCGCCCGCGCCGTGCGGGAGAACGTGGTCGCCGCCGTGGAACGCATGACCGGCCTTGAGGTGGTCGAGGTCAACATCGCGGTCAGCGACGTCAAGCTGCCCGAGGAGGAGGAAGAGGAAGAGGAGCTCCGGATCCAGTGACACCCGGCACCCGAGACCGCACGCCCGACGAGCCGAGGAGCGCCGCATGAGCATGGCCGTGGCCGGCATGATCGCCGGAATGGCGTTGGGGTTCGCCGGCTACTTCGGCGGCTTCGGCGTCTTCCTCCTGGTCGCGGCGCTGGGCGCCATCGGCTTCCTCGCCGGCCGGTTCGCCGACGGTGACCTGGAACTCGGTGACGTCTTCCGCACCCGCGACGAGCGGCGGGACCGGCGGCGGTGACCCCGGTGAGCGCCGGGACCGGCACACCCGGCACCGCCACACCGCCCCCCTCGACGCCCCTCGTGCCCGCGGCCGAGCGCGGCGCCACCCGGATCGCCGACCGGGTCGTGGCGAAGATCGCCGCGCAGGCCGCCCGCGAGGCCCTCGCGCCCCTGCCCGGTGCCGCCGCCGCGCCGCACGCAACGGTCGTCGTGGCCCAGCAGACGGCCCGGGTCCGCGTCCACGTGGAACTCGGCTACCCCGGTGACATCGGCGCCCGCTGCGCCGCCGTACGCCGTCATGTCACCGCCCGCGTGGGCGCGTTGACCGACATGCGGGTGCCGGAGGTGGCCGTCGAGGTGGAACGACTGCACCCGACGCAACATCAGGGGGCCGGTCGATGAGTACGACGTGTCTGGGGGGCGGCCGTAGAGCACGACGGGGCAGGGGCCGGCCGGTGAGTACGACGGGGCTGGGGGCGGACCGATGAGTACGACGTGTCTGGGGGCCGGCTGGAGAGCACGACTGGGCAGGGGCCGGCCGGTGAGTACGACGGGGCTGGGGGCGGACCGATGACCACGACGTGTCAGGGGGCCGGCCGATGAGTACGACGGGGCAGGGGTCCGCCGATGAGCACGACGGGGCAGCCGGCGGACCGGTGAGCGAGACGCGGAGCACCCCGGTCGTCGCCGAGCCGCCCGGTGCCGTACCGCCCGCCGGGAAGGCCAGCGGCCGGCTCTGGTCGCCGCGCCGCGCTCCCGCCGCTCTCGTCGCCGCCCTGCTGGCGGCGGGTGCCGGACTCCTGCTGTACGACGTCGCCGCCGTGCGCGCCCACCGCCCCGCGATGCGCTGGCGCCGCGCCCTCGCCCGGCAGCTCGCCGAACGACCCCTGGACGACATCTGGGTACGGGTCGGCGCGGGCGTCGCCGCCGCGCTCGGCCTGTGGCTGATCGTCCTCGCGGTGACTCCCGGCCTGCGCGACCTGCTGCCGATGCGGCGCCCGCACCCCGACGTCCGGGCCGCACTCCGGCGCGGTGCGGCGGCGCTGTTCCTGCGCGACCGGGTCACGGAGGTGCCCGGCGTACGCGCGGCACGGGTGTGGATGGGCCGCCGGAAGGCCGACGTCCGGGTGGTTGCGCACTTCCGGGACCTGGACGACGTACGCGCCGACCTGGACACCGTGCTCGCCGAGGCGATCCGGGACCTCGATCTGGCGCACCCGCCGAGGCCGGCCGTGCGCGTGGCCCGGCCCGGACGGAAGGGGTGAGCGCGATGCGCGGCGGTCTCCACCGCGTCCTGCTGGCCCTCACCGGTCTGCTGCTGCTCGCGCTCGGCGGCGCGGTCCTGGCCGTCGGCCTGGGCGTGCGGCCTCCCTCCTGGTGGCCGCACACCGGTCCGCACGACGTCCTGCTCAGCAGGGCCGAACGCGCCCGCTGGCGGGACGCCCCCTGGTGGTGGCCGGCGGTCATCACCGCCCTGACCGTCCTCGTCCTGCTCGCCCTGGCGTGGCTGACCGCGGCGCTGCGCCGCCGCCGGCTGACCGGGCTGCTGGTCGACACCGGCGACGGCGGGTACGCGCGCCTGCGGGGCACGGCCCTCCAGAACGCCCTGGCAGCCGAGGCGGCGGCCCAGACAGGCGTGGCCCGGGCGCGCGTCCTGCTGCGGGGCCGCCGTACGGCTCCGGTGGTGCGGGCCTGGCTCCGGCTGGAAGCGGACGCGGCCCCGGCCGGGGCCCTGACCACGTTCACCACCGAAACGCTGACCCACGCGCGCGAGTCGGCCGGCCTGGCGTCACTTCCGGCGGAGGTCCGGCTGGGCGAGGTCGGACACCGCGCGGAGAGGGTGACCTGACGGCTGCGGTTCCTGGAGCGTGACGGCTGTGGTACGTGGAACGTGACGGCTGCGGTTCCTGGAACGTGACGGCTGCGTTCCCTAGAACCCGTGCCGCGTGCCCCCGTCCACCGGCACCATCACCCCCGTCACGTAGGAGGCCGCCGGGGACAGCAGGAACGCCGCCGTCCGTCCGAACTCCTCGGGCGTCCCGTACCTGCGCAACGGGATCCGGGCCTCGTTCGCGGCCCGGGTGGCCTCCGGGTCCGCGGACAGGCCGTCCAGCTCCCGCATGCGATCGGTGGCGATCCGTCCCGGCAGCAGGCCCACCACGCGGATCCCACGCGGCCCCAGCTCGTCGGCGATCGACTTGGCGAACCCGGCCAGTCCGGGCCGCAGCCCGTTGGACACGGTCAGGCCCGGGATCGGCTCGTACACCGAGCCCGACAGCACGAACCCGATGACGCCGCCCTCCTCCAACTCGGCCGCCGCGGCGCGGGCGACCCGCACCGCGCCGAGGAACACCGACTCGAACGCGGCGCGCCACTGCTCGTCGGTGTTGTCGGCGACGAACCCCGGCGGCGGCCCGCCCACGCTCACCAGCACGCCGTGGAAGCCGCCG
Organism: Streptomyces sp. NPDC017676; assembly: GCF_044329325.1. NCBI lineage: Bacteria > Bacillati > Actinomycetota > Actinomycetes > Kitasatosporales > Streptomycetaceae > Streptomyces > Streptomyces sp. NPDC017676. The sequence goes on from NZ_JBIRJA010000007.1 coordinate 397,697, forward strand.
AAGTTCTCCCGGGCGGCGGCGATCAGCCGCTCGGGAGCCTCCGCGTCGGCGTTGTCCACGGCCACACCCACCGCGTTCGGGCCCAGTTCGGCGGCCGCTTCGGCGACCCGCTGCTCGTCCCGGCCGGTGACGACCACCTTCGCCCCGTCGGCGACGAGTTCCCGCGCGGTGGCGTTGCCCAGCCCGCGCGTCGCTCCGGTGACGACGTACACCCGGTCCTTCAGTCCAAGATCCATGGTTCCTATCCTGCCCGGTCGTCCCCGTAGAGGATCAACGCGGTGTTCACCAGGCCGACGTGGCTGAACGCCTGCGGGAAGTTGCCGAGCTGGCAGCCGTCCACGGGGTCGTACTCCTCGGCCAGCAGGCCCACGTCGTTGCACAGGCCCACCAGCCGGTCGAACAACTCCTGGGCGTCCTTCGTCCGGCCGGTCAGGTGCAGCGCGTCGGCCAGCCAGAACGAGCAGGCCAGGAAGGCGCCCTCGCCGCCCGGCAGCCCGTCGATCACCGAGTCCTCGGTGTCGTAGCGGCGCAGGAAGCCGTCGTGGCCGAGGTCGTCGCGGATCGCGTCGACCGTGCCGACCACCCGCGGGTCGTCCGGCGGCAGGAACCCGACGCGCGGGATGAGCAGCAGGGAGGCGTCGAGCTCCCGGGAGCCGTAGTACTGGGTGAACGTGTTGCGCTCCCGGTCGAAGCCCTTCTCGCAGACCTCCCGGTGCACCTCGTCGCGCAGTCTGCGCCAGCCCTCCAGGTCGCCCTGCAACTTCGGGTGCCGCTCCAGCGTCTTGACGGCCCGGTCGGCGGCCACCCACACCATCACCTTGGAGTGCACGAACTGGCGCCGGCCGCCGCGCACCTCCCACAGGCCCTCGTCCGGCTGCCGCCACGCCGACTCCAGGAACGTCATCAGCGAGCGTTGCATGGCCCACATCTGCGGCTTCGTGGGCAGGCCCGAGGAACGGGCCAGCGACAGCGAGTCCATCACCTCGCCGTACACGTCGAGCTGGAGCTGGTCGACGGCGCCGTTGCCGACGCGTACGGGGGAGGAACCGGCGAAGCCGGGCAGCCAGGGCAGCTCGATCTCCCGCAGCCGCCGCTCGCCCGCGACGCCGTACATGATCTGCAGGTCGGCCGGGTTGCCGGCGACCGCGCGCAGCAGCCAGTCGCGCCACGCCTCGGCCTCCTCCTGGAACCCGGCCGAGAGCAGCGCGCCGAGCGTGAGGGTGGAGTCGCGCAGCCAGCAGTACCGGTAGTCCCAGTTGCGCACGCCGCCCGGCTGTTCGGGCAGTGAGGTGGTCGCCGCCGCGACGATCCCGCCGGTCGGGGCGTAGGTGAGGGCCTTGAGGGTGATGAGGGAGCGGACGACCGCGTCCCGGTACGGGCCGTCGTACCGGCACCGGCGGGCCCAGCGCCGCCAGTCGGTGATACTGCTCTCCAGCGCCTCGTACGGGTCGGTGAGCGGCGGACGTTTCTCGTGCGAGGGGTGCCAGGTGAGCACGAACGCGACCCGCTCGCCCTCCGCGACGGTGAACTCCGCGTGGGTGCCGTAGTCCTCGCCCCAGGTGTGCACGGCCGGCTCGGCGCGCAGCCAGACGGCGTCCGGTCCGGCGATGGCCACGCGGTGGCCGTCCGAGCGACGCACCCACGGCATGACCGAGCCGTAGTCGAAGCGCAGGCGCAGGGTGCTGCGGACGGTGACCCGGCCGCTGACACCCTCCACGATCCGTACGACGTCGGGGGCGCGGTCCCGCTGCGGCATCAGGTCGGTGACGCGCACCACGCCGTCGGCGGTCTCCCACTCGGTGTCGAGCACCAGGGTGTCGGTCCGGTAGGCGCGGCGGGTGCAGCCGTCCGCCCCCTTCGGCGCGATCCGCCAGTGGCCGTTGTCCTCGTCGCCCAGCAGCCGGGCGAAGCAGGAACCGGAGTCGAAGCGCGGCAGGCACAGCCAGTCGATCGAGCCGTCCTTGCCGACCAGGGCCGCGGTCTGCTCGTCGCCGATGAGGGCGTAGTCCTCGATGCGCGCGTTCACGGGATGCGGTTTCCCGGCGGACCAGGGGGCCAATCAGGTGGTGCGCCGGGGGAGTGACGTTTCCGCGCCGAGGCCGGTGGCCTGCAGGGGGAGACCGCGACCGGTCGGCCGGGGGCCTGCCCGTCTCATGGCGGTTCACCGGTGGGTTCTTGCTCGTGTCGTGGCGGTTTGCCGGGGGGTGGTGCTGGCTCGTTCCGTGGCGGTTTGCCGGGGGTGCTGCCCGCTCGATCCCTGGCGGATTGCCAGGGGGTGGTGCTTGCTCGCATCGCAGCGGTTGCCGGGGGCACTGCTCGCTCACTCGGTGGCGGAGCCGGCACGCGCTGCTCGCTCACTCGGTGGCGGAGCCGGCACGCGCTGCCCGCTCACTCGGTGGCGGAGCCGGCACGCGCTGCCCGCTCACTCGGTGGCGGAGCCGGGACGCTGCCCGCTCACTCGGTGGCGGAGCCGGGACGCTGCCCGCTCACTCGGTGGCGGAGCCGGGACGCTGCTCGCTCACTCCCCGGCGGATCCGGCACCCTGCCGCTCTCTCCGCCGCGGAGCCGGCACGCGCTGCCCGCTCACACCGTGGCTGGTTCGCTCTCCTCCGGCTGCTGCTGCGCCGCGGCCTCCTCCCGGTCGCGGATCTCCCGCCGGACCAGGAACCACCAGCCGACCGGAACGCCCGCCGCGAACAGCCACCACTGGATCATGTACGCGTAGTTCAGCGGAGCGTCCTCGCTGCCCGGGTCGGAGATCTGCTCCGGCGAGCCGCCCTTGGGCTCGGGCGCCGTCTGCTGGATGTAGCCGCCGAGCACCGGCGCGCCGAGCCGCCTGGCCTCCTCCGCGCTGTTGATCAGCATGATCTGCCGGTCGGGAAGGCCTTCGACGTTCTTGATGCCGCTCGCCGAGGTCGTCTCGTCGGCCATCAGCCGCCCGGTGACGGTGGTCCGGCCGGCCGGCGGGGCGGGGATCCTGGGGAAGGCGGTCTGCACGCCGTTCGCCGGGATCCAGCCGCGGTTGACGAGCAGCACCTTGCCGTCGTCGAGGACGAACGGGGTGAGGACGTGGAAACCGACCTCGCCGTCGGAGTTCGTCCGGCGCCGGACCACGACCTCCTTCGCGGTCTCGAAGGTGCCGGTCGCGGTGACCGTGCGGTACTTGTCGGCGCGGGTCACGGCGTGTCCGGGGGAGGTCAGCCGCTCGACCGGGACCGGCTCGGCGTGCAGCGCGGCGGAGACCAGGTCGTTGCGGGCGGTGCGCTCCTCGTAGCGGTGCTGCTGCCAGAAGCCCAGCCTTATCATCGTCGGGATCAGCGCGATCGCGACGAGGGTGAGGATCACCCACTGGCGGGACAACAGGAAGCGGTAGCGGTGCACCCCACGACGGTACCTCCGGGCCGTGGGGCGCATTCAGGCGGGTACCGGGTCAGACCCGGTCGACGATGCCGGTCCTCCCCTCCTGGCGGGCGCAGTGCGCGCCGCAGTACCAGTGGCCCTCCACCTCCACGCCCTGGCCGATGATCTGCACCCGGCAGTGCTCGCAGATCGGGGCCATGCGGTGGATCGCACAGGAGAAGCAGTCGAAGACGTGCACCGAGCCCTGCGCGTGCACCTCGAAGGTCATTCCGTAGTCATTGCCGCAGACTTCGCATGTCGCCATGCGCCACAGGGTGGGCCGTCGCCGATCCCCCCGCGAGCGGGCGCAGGGTGAGTCGTGGGGCAATCACCCGATCGTACGACGACAAGACACGCGGCGCGTTCACTCGTCGGCGGGCTCGACATCCCCCAGTAGCTGCCCGAACGCGGCCTCGTCCACGATCGGCGTGCCGTACTGCCGGGCCTTCACCGTCTTGGACGTGCCCGAGTCGGGGTCGTTGGTCACCAGCAGGCTGGTCAGCCGGGAGATGCTGGTGGCGACGTGCAGCCCGGCCTCCACGGCCCGGTCCTCCAGCAACTCGCGCTCGGTGGAGGTGTCGCCGGAGAAGGCCACCCGCATGCCCTGTTTGAGGCGTTTGCCGTCTTCGTAGCGGCCTGGGTTGGGATAGGGGCATGCGGGCCTTTTACGGGACGGGCGCCAACCACCGGTCCGGTAGCCGCCGTAGCCTCCCGACGCCTGCCGGGGCACGGGCCGGTCCGACCACTCCGTCAGCGGCCGGCACTCCAGCAGCGGCAGCCGTACGCCGCCCGCCGCCGCGGCCCGCAGGCTGGGCCGGAACGCCTCCGCCAGCACGCGCGCGTCGTCCAGCGCGTGGTGCGCCCGCTGCTGCACGACCCCGAAGTGCGCCGCCAGCGACTCCAGCTTGTGGTTGGGCAGCGGCAGCCCCAGCTCCTTCGACAGCGCGATGGTGCACAGCCGCTGCCGCACCGGGGCCTCGCGCCGCACGCGCGCGTACTCCCGCGCGATCATCTGCCAGTCGAAGACGGCGTTGTGCGCCACGAGCACCCGGCCCTCCAGCCGGGCGGCGAACTCCTCGGCGATGTCCGCGAACAGCGGCGCGCCGGCCAGCGTCTCGCTCGTCAGACCGTGTATCCACACGGGGCCCGGGTCCCGCTCCGGATTGACCAGCGTGTACCAGTGGTCCTCGACCTCACCGCGCGCGTCCAGCCGGTAGACGGCGGCGGAGATGATCCGGTCGTCCCGGGCCAGGCCGGTGGTCTCCACGTCAACGACCGCGTATCCCTGGGGATACGCGGCCGGCCACTGGGTGGGGGAGGACACTGCGGTCGCACGGTCTTCGAGCATGGTCACTGAGGATACGGGCCACGACTGACAGCACGGTCCCGCAGGTCCCGTTCGCAGGACCCGGGCTCGCCCTCCTGCTCGGCCACCGCACACCCATGCGCCGGGCGTCGGCGAGTTCGGTGCGGTTCCGGCGCTCAGCCCAGCGCCGCCACCAGGTCCCCGGCGGTCAGCGGCGCGAGCCCGCAGCCGTCGGCCGGGCCGGGCAGCAGCCGGTACACCTCCCCGGTCGCGCCCTCGGGCGCCACCCCGCCGTGCACCAGGGCCAGCAACACGCGCTTCTTCGCCGCCGCTTCGGCCGCACGGGCGTCGGCGTCCGCGGGGTCCTCCGCGGGCTCACGCCGCTCCGGCGCCTCAAGGGCCCGTATCCGCGCGGCGAACGCGCCGTCCCCCTCCCCGTCCCGGCGCCGGTGGTGCCACAGCTCGTCGACAGTGCCGGCGGCGGGCGCGCGGCGGACGACCAGCACCTCGTCGCTCCGCGCCGCCGCGTGCCACACCGCGAGGTCCCACAGCGTCGTACGGCCGTGCGCGAAGTACCGGAACAGGTCCCGGGCGACCCGGCCCAGGTCCTCCTTGTGCCGGTGCACGTCGTGATAGCCCTCGGCGGACGGCAGATGCAGGTCCGTCCACAGGAACGTGCGCCGGCGCAGGTCCACCAGCATCGGCACATGGATGCGCGAGTCGCCCTCCAGGTCGTAGCGCTGCCGTACCGCGCGCGGGTGGTATCCGGCGCCGCGCGCCTCCTCCGCCGCCGACGGCAGTGCCATGAAACCGGCGAAGGCGTCGAGCAGTTCCTCGAACGGGATGTCGTTGAAGCTGAAGACGACCGGCACCGTGTACCGCACGCCCCGCCCGCCGAGCGCGCGGAGGTCCAGGTCGACGTACTCGGTGGCGCCGTCCGGAGCCGGAGCCGACGTCAGATCGCCGGAGTGGACGGCCCACCGGTCGCCGTGCACGAGGTTCGTGTAGTCGCACAGACCGGCGAACTCCCAGTCCTCGTCGTACAGCGCCACCGACAGGTCCAGGTCCACCCGGGTCTTCTCGGGCTCCGTCCAGTGCAGGAACAGGCGCAGCACCTCACCGGCGGGCAGCGGCTGGGTGCTGCCGCGCGGTACCGACACCAGGGCCTTGGCGGCGGCCCGCTCGGCGGACGGCACCGCGAGCCCCGCGAGCGCCGAGTCCAGCACCGCGAGGTCGAACCGGGACCCGCCGGCCAGGCGGCGCAGCGCCTCCGCCTCCAGCAGGGCGCACACGCGCGTGGTGACCGCCTCGGCGAGCGGCGCGCGCGTGTCGTCGGCCGTGTACGCGTGCGTGACCTGCCCGCGCGGGAAGAACACCCGCCGCTCGCCCGGCAGATGACGGACGCGCAGCCGGCCCAGCGCGGCCAGCAGCGGGCCGGGACCGGCCCCGGGCAGTGCCCGCCGCAGCACCCCGGCGAACTCCTCGGGCAGCACGTCGAGTTCGCGCAGCCGCAGCAGATGGTCCAGCCGGCGCAGCAGTTCGCCCGGCCGCTGTCCCAGGAGGGTGAGCGCGGCGCCGGTGTCCCGCTCGGCCAGCGCCTGTTCCACACGCGCGCGCCAGGTCGCCGCCCGGATCCGGCCGTCCGCGGCCAGGACGGCCTCCGGGTGGGCGGCGGCCGTGCTCAGCAGGGCGTCGCCCAGGGCGCTGCCGGGCTCGACCGAGGTGCCGCGCAGCACGGCGAAGGCGAGGGAGGCCCTGGGGTGGCGGGCGTGGTGCTCGAAGGGGTGCAGGGTCTCGGCGGCCCGCTTCCACGCGCCCGGGTGCCGCAGGACGTCCTCCACCAGTGCGGGCACGGCGAAGGAGTCGAGCAGGCCGAGCAGCCGGCGGCGCAGCGCGCGCGGCAGCGAGCGCAGCCGGGGCGGCGCCATGAGGTCCGCCGCGCCGCCGGACCACACGCTCAGCAGCCGCAGCACGTCCGTCGCCGTCGTCAGGTGCGCGCCGAGCAGGTCGGTGGCCGCCACGCGCGTGTGCCGGTCGCGCAGCAGCGTGCCGAGAACCAGCGCCTTCGTCTCCCGGACCGGGACGTCCGCCGGGAACCAGCCGAAGTCCGCCGGCGCGTGCGCCAGCAGCACCGTGAGGTCGGCGCGGTCCTGCGCGGGCAGGGGAGTGCGCCGGGCCAGCAGCGTGCGCAGCGCGTGGACCGTGTCCGCGCGGACGTCCGTGCCGAGCGCGAGCAGCTTCAGCGGGCCGGGCGGCACGTCCCGGGGGCGGCGCGGCTCGCCCGGCACCAGGAACGGGTCGGCGGGGTCGATCCGGCGGCGGCACAGCGGGCAGCCGGTGTAGTCCGCGCCGTCCCAGCACGCGCGGCACACCAGGTGCGCGCACGGCGCCACCGGGTGCACGCTGCCCACCGTGCCGCACAGCACGCACGGTTGGGCGGGCCACTGGAGCAGCAGGGCGAAGACCCGGTCGACGTACAGCCCGAACGTGTCGTCGGGCACGGAGACCGGGAAGGACCGGAACAGCGGCATATGGGTGCGGTCCGCGCCCAGTTCGGCGTCCAGGTGCCGGATCAGCTGCCGGCCGGCGTCCGCGAGCCCGGCGGGGCCGAGCCAGGCGAGGGCCGCGCGCAGCTGTGCCGACGGAGCGAAGCCCCGGTCGAGCAGTTCGCCCTCCAGGGCGATGAGACCCTCCGCCGTCGACGGGTCGCCCGGGCGTGGTCCGGCCTGGTCGACGTAGACGGTACGGAGACGGCGGAGCAGCACGGACGCCAGTTCGGACAAGCGGAATCCCCCGGTGCGGAAAAGAAGGTGGGGCGGGGGCGGAGAGTGGGCGCGCTGTGGATTCCGAGGTGGGAAGAGAAGGAAGCACGCCGGCGGAGCCGCCCCCGCGATCAGGAACAGTAGGCGTAAGGCAGTTCGGGCGCCAGCGAATTTCCGGGCGGCACCGGCGGGTACCGGCGGCAGGCGCGAGCGGCCGCCGCCCGCGCGGGGCGTCGGCGCGGCGGGCGTGACCCCGGGATGCGATCCTCCCTGCTGTGACGGAACCCACCCATGACGAGCCCCACGGCGGCACGCTCGGCGCCCGGCTGAACTGGCTCCGGGCGGCCGTGCTCGGTGCCAACGACGGCATCGTGTCCACCGCCGGACTGGTCGTCGGCGTGGCCGGCGCCACCGGGAGCCGCAGCGCCCTGCTCACCGCCGGACTGGCCGGCCTGCTCGCCGGCTCGATGTCCATGGCGGCCGGCGAGTACGTCTCCGTCTCCACCCAGCGCGACTCCGAGATGGCCGCACTGGCCGTGGAGAAACGGGAACTGCGCGAGCAGCCGGAGGCCGAACTGCGGGAGCTGACCGAGCTGCTGGAGCAGCGCGGCCTGTCCCGCGAGGTGGCCCGGGAGGCCGCCGGACAGCTCACCGCGCGGGACGCGCTGAGGGCCCACGCGCGCGTGGAGCTGGGCATCGACCCGGACGAGCTCACCAACCCCTGGCACGCGGCCTGGGCGAGCTTCCTGTCGTTCACCGTGGGCGCGCTGCTGCCCCTGCTGGCCATCGTCCTGCCCCCGGCCGGCTGGCGGCTCGGCGTCACCGTCGTCTCGGTCCTGGCCGCCCTGACCCTGACGGGCTGGAGCAGCGCCCGCCTCGGCGCGGCGGCCCCGAAGCGCGCGGTCCTGCGCAACGTGGCGGGCGGCGCCCTGGCGATGGCGGTGACGTACGTGGCGGGGAGCCTGCTGGGGGCGGCGGGGGCGTGACCGGGCGGGGGACCCCTGGCCGCGCGGACGGCGGCGGCCCCGGCGTACGGTGAAGTGGGCCCGGCACCCCGGGCCCCCGATGACCGCCCGACACCGCACGACCCGTACGACTCCGCATGACCCGCACGACCCGCACGACCCGCATGACCCGCACGACCCGTACGACTCCGCACGACCCGCAGGACCCGAACGACTCCGCACGACCCCGTGCCACTTCGCACGCCCTGTGCGAGGGCGCACGCCCCGGTACGACCCCGCACGAGAAGGATCCCCGCCATGCGCGCCACCACCATCCACGCCCCGTTCGAGCTGCGCGTGGAGGACGTGCCCGAGCCCGTGGTGCAGTTGCCCACCGACGCCGTGGTGCGGGTGCTGCGGGCCTGCATCTGCGGCAGCGACCTGTGGGCCTACCGGGGCGAGGCGGCCCGGCAGCCGGGGCAGCGCATCGGGCACGAGTTCCTCGGCGTCGTGGAGGAGACCGGCTCCGAGGTGAGCACCGTCCGGCGCGGTGACCTGGTGGTCGCGCCCTTCATGTGGTCCGACGGCGTCTGCTACTACTGCCGCGAGGGCCTGACGACGTCCTGCGAGCACGGCGGCTTCTGGGGTTCGGTCGGCTACGACGGTGGCCAGGGCGAGGCCGTCCGCGTGCCCTTCGCCGACGGCACCCTCGTCCGGCTTCCCCAGGACGCGGCCTCCGACGACCACCTGCTGTCGGCCCTGCTGACCCTCTCCGACGTCCTCGGCACCGGCCACCACGCCGCCCTCGGCGCGGGTGTCCGGCCCGGCGCCACGGTCGCCGTCGTCGGGGACGGCGCGGTCGGCCTGTGCGCCGTCCTGGCCGCCAAGCGGCTCGGCGCCGAGCGGATCATCGCGCTCGGCCGGCACGAGGTGCGCACCGACATCGCGCGCCGGTTCGGCGCCACCGACGTCGTCGCCGAGCGCGGGGACGCGGCCGTCGAGGCCGTCCGCGAGCTGACCCGCGGGCAGGGCGCCCACGCGGTCGTGGAGGCGGTCGGCACCGAGCAGTCCATGCGGACGGCCGTCAACATCACCCGCGATGGCGGCGCCATCGGCTTCGTCGGCGTGCCCCACGGCAGCGGCACCGGCCTGGACCTCGGCGTGATGTTCGACCGGAACATCGCCCTGCGCGGCGGTGTCGCGCCGGTCCGCGCCTACATCCCCGACCTGCTGCCGGACGTGCTCGACGGCACGATCGACCCCTCGCCGGTGTTCGACATGACCGTCGGCATCGAGGACGTGCCCGCCGGCTACAAGGCCATGGACGAACGCACCGCGCTCAAGGTGCTGGTGACCACCGGCTGAACCGGCGCGGGATCAGGGCTGACCCCATCCGGCGCCGGATCAACGCTGGACCGATTTCCGTCAACGATCGACACCGTCGACAGCTGGATCAACCCGTCACCGCCACTCCGCCCGGTCCGAACCCCACGGCACCGGAGGCCGCGCCCAGCCGGCGGGGCCGCCGGTGAAGGACACGGCCGGGCGGGCGTGCCGGAGGCGGCCCAGGGGACTGTCCGTCTCGGCCAGCCAGGCGTCCGGGCCCGGGTACGGCGCCCCCTCGGCCGCCGTGGACAGGGTGCCGTCGGTCAGCCAGTGGGCGGTCCGGGCCAGTGCCAGCCGGACCAGCCGGCTCCCGCCGTCGTGGGCCTGCTCGGTCAGCGCCCGCAGCACGGCCCCCGCCAGCAGATACCCGGTGCCTTGGTCCAGCGCCTGCGCGGGCAGCGCGCCGGGCCGCTGCGCCGAGCCCTGGGTGACCGCGATGCCGGTCGCCACCTGCACCAGGCTGTCGAAACCCCGCCGCCCGCCCCACGGTCCGTACGCGCCCCACGCCGACACCTGGGCCACGACCAGGCCGGGGCGCCGCTCGGCCAGCGCGCGGGGGGTGAGCCCGAACCGGTCGAGCGCGCCCGGCCGGTACCCGGTCACCACGACGTCGGCGGTGCGCAGCAGTTCCTCGAAGGTGTCCCGGCCGGCGGTCAGGTCGAGCGTGGCGGACCGCTTGCCGAAGCCCGTGTCGGCGTGCTGGTCCGGCAGTTCCGGCAGCCAAGGGGCGTCCACGCGCAGCACGTCCGCGCCGAGCAGGGCCAGGGTGCGGGTGGCGACCGGGCCCGCCAGCACCCGCGTCAGGTCCAGGACGCGCAGTCCGGCGGCGGGCAGCAGGGCGGCGGCGGCCGGGTCCAGTGGCGGCAGCACGCGCGCGGGTGCCGCGTCCAGCCGGGCCCGCTCGACCAGGGGCCGTGCGGCCACCTCGGCGGCCTGCGGATGCGCCCGCCACTCCTGCGGGGTGCGCAGGGCCACGGCGAGGCCACCGGCGCCGTGGACGGCTTCCTCGGCGTCCCGGGCGGAGCGCTCGGCGAGGCGGCCGGCGACCTCCTCGGCCGGGGCGTCCGCCGGCAGGCCCAGCGCGCCGAGCAGCCGGGCCCGGTGGTGCGGGTAGTTGGCGTGGGTGCGCACCCAGCCGTCGGCCGTGCGCCAGAAGCGCGACAGCGGTGCGAAGACGACCGGCGCACGGCCGTCCACCTGGAGGAGCCGCTCACTGTGGAAGGCGGTGGCGACCGCGCCGTCGTCGACCCGGACGCCGGGCACCTCGGCGCGTCCGGCCCGGTGGGCCGCCAGTTCCGCGGCGGCCAGCGCGCACGCGCCGACGCACGCACGGGCGAGCTGCCGTACGGGAAGGCGCGCCGGGAGCGCGCCTTCCCGTACGACGGTGGTGAGCCGTGCGAGAAGGGCGGGATCTCCGCCCAGAGCGGACCACGCGTACCTGATAGCAGTCATGACTGCACTATGCAGTATTGACTCAATCAACGTACTAAGGGTGTCGACGTGGTCCTCGACGGTGGGCCTACCGGGTCACCGCGGCCAGCGCGTCCGCCGTGCCCCAGCCGTAGAAGCCGTTGTGGTTCTTCGACCCCTCGCACACCGCGTCCACCTTGCCGTCACCGTTGATGTCGTACGGGTCCGTGCACGGGGTGGCGTTGGCCTCGGCGTACAGCAGCGCCTTCACGAGGGCCGCGGAGGCGTGCGGATGGGTTGACTTGATCAATGCGGCGACACCGGCGACATGCGGGGTCGCCATGGACGTACCGGCCATGTAGCCCCACTTGCCGCCCGGCAGCGGACCCAGGATGAGACCGCTGGTCGCCGGCGGCTCGGGCTTCTGGTAGGCGGTCGAGTCGCCGCCTGGCGCGGCGATGTCGACGACACCGAGGCCGTAGTTGGAGAAGGACGACTTCAGGCCCTTGGCACCCGTCGCCGCCACCGTCACGACACCCGGCAGCTGGGTCGGTATGTCGTAGCACTCGTGCGGGTCGATCACCCGGTCCGAGGGCGTGCCGTCGTTCGGGGAGACCGGGTCGGTGATCGAGTCGGACGCGAGGTCGTAACTCTCGTTGCCCGCCGCCGCGACGTTGACCGCGCCCTTGCGCTCCGCGTACCGCGAGGCCCGCGTGACGGCGTCCACGAGCGCCTTCTGGTCCGGGTCGGTGGTGCAGTTGAAGTACCACGGGTCGGTGTAATAGCTGTTGTTGGTCACGTCGACGTGGTGCTCGGCCGCCCACACGAAGCCGCAGACCACGGCCTCCGTGTAGAAGTAGCCGTCCGGGTTGGCGACCTTGATGCCGGCGACCTTGACGCCCGGAGCCACCCCGGTGACGCCTACGCCGTTCTTCGCGGCGGCGATCTCGCCCGCCACGTGCGTGCCGTGCGGGCTCTCCGACGCGCTCGGCCGCCAGGCGCCGTCCGTCGTGTCCGGCTTGCCCGACACGCAGTTGGCGGACGCGGCACGGTCGAAGTTCGGCGCGATGTCCGGGTGGGTGTCGTCGACGCCCGTGTCGATGACGGCGACCGTGACGTCCCGGCTGCCCAGCGTCTTCTCGTGCGCCTTGTCGGCCTTGATGGCGGGCAGGTCCCACTGGAGCGGTTCCAGCGGGTCCTGGCCGTCGGCCGCCGTCACCTGGGCGGCCTCCGCGGCGCTCAGTGTCTTCGGCGTGCCCATGTCGGTGGTGGACTGGGCGGGCAGCGGCGCGTTGCGCGTGGCACCGGCCGAGTCGACTCCGCGTACGGAGCGGATCCGCTGGGCGAAGCCGGGGTTCGCCGAGTGGGCGACGATCACGCCGATCCGGTCGTACGCGACCACCACCGAGCCCCCGGCCTCGGCGATCGCCTGCTGGACACGCGCCGACACGGCGTGTCCCGGGCGGACGTTGACGACATAGCTGAGCGTGGGCCCGTCGGCGGAGGCCGCCGGGGTGCCGGTGGCGGCGGACGCGTTGACGTTGGGCAGGAACGCGAGGGCCGTGGCCAGGGCCATCCCGGCGGGGAGGGCGAGGGCGCGGCGGTAGCGCGGCTTGGGCGCTGTCATGGGTGTTCTCTCCAGTTCGGTCGCGGTACGAGCGCGTCGTGCGGGAAGTGCGGTGGAGCGCCGTCGGACGACGGCGGCGTGCGGGGTGCCCGGCCGGCTACTGGACCGCGCGCAGCGCGTTGACGACACCGAAGCCGTAGAAGCCGTTGACCCGCCTGCCGCCGGCGCAGGTCGCGTCCACGACCCCGTCGCCGTCACCGTCGTACGGTCCGGCCGGGCAGCCCGGGTTGTCCGCCTGGGCCTTCAGCAGCGCCTGCAACTGGGCCGGAGTGGCGTGCGGGTGGGCCGACTTCAGCAGCGCGGCCACCGCGGCCACGTGCGGGGAGGCCATCGAGGTGCCCTGGAGGAAGCCGTACTGGTTGTTCGGCATGGTGGACAGGATGCGGCCGTTCTTCGACGGCGTGTCCGGGATCTGGTACTTGTCGCCGCCCGGCCCCGCCACGTCGACCACGCCCTGGCCGTAGCTGGAGTAGTACGACTTGGTGCCCTTCACGCCCACCGCGCTCACGGTCACCACACCGGGCAGCTGGGTCGGTACGTCGAAGCACTCGTGCGGGTCGATCGTGCGGGTCTGGGCCGTGGAGTCGTCGGGGCTGGAGTCGTCCACGAGGGCGTCGGCGTCCAGATCGTCGTTGGAGTTGCCCGCCGAGGCGACGTTGAGCGTGCCCTTGCGCTGGGCGTAGAGCTGGGCCCTGTTGACCGCGTCAACGATGGCACGTTGATCGGGGTCGTCCATGCAGTTGTACAGCCACGGATCAACGTAGTAGCTGTTGTTGGTGATCTCGATGCCGTGGTCCGCGGCGAACACGAACGCGCAGACCACGCTCTCCGGGTAGAACAGCGACGTCTCGTCCGGCTGCGCCACCGTGATGCTCGCGACCTTCACGCCCGGCGCCACACCGGCCACGCCGATGCCGTTGCGGGCGGCGGCTATCTCACCGGCCACATGGGTGCCGTGGTAGTGGTCGGCGTCCGCCGGCCGCCACGCGCCGTACGTCGTGTCCGCCTTGCCGCTCACACAGTTCGCCGACTGGGACGCGGAGAAGTTCGGGGCTATGTCCGGGTGGGTGTCGTCCACACCCGTGTCGATGACCCCGACCGTGACGTTCCTGCTGCCCGGGTTCACCTTCGCGGCACGGTCGGCGCCGATCGCCCGCAGGTCCCACTGGTCCGCCTCCAGCGGCTCCTCGCCCGCCGTCGCGCTCGCCGCGAGCCGCGCCTGCTCCGCCCGGGACAGCACCTGCGCCGCGCCCTCGTCCGTCGTCCCGGCCGCGCTCAGCGGCGCGGTCCGGGTGGCACCCGCGGAGTCGACCCCGCGCACGGCCCGCATCCGCGCGGCGAAGTCCGGGTTCGCGGAGTGGACGACGACGACACCGATCCGGTCGTAACCGGCCACCACCGTGCCGCCGTTGCGCGCTATCTCCCGCCGTACCGACGCGATCGTGCGGTCGTCCGTACGGGTGTTGACCACGTAGGCGAGGTTCGGAGCGTCCGCCGCCCGCGCCACCGTGCCCGCGGCGGGTGCCGCCGAGGCCACCGACGGCAGGAAGCCGAGCGAGGCGGTCAGCGACAGCACGACGGGCACGGCGAGCGCGAGCCGGCGTCTGGAACGCAGATGAGCCATGGGATCTCCACATCATCCGGATACGAAACCGCCCGGACACGGTCGTGTTCGGGCAGGTACATGGCGGGTGGTGCAGGCCGAAGCTATCTGCCGCGCCCGATCTCCGAAAGAGCCCGGCGGACTTGAACCGGCCCGCGCGGGGCGCCGTGACCGTGGACGGGGGGCCCGTCGAAGCAGGCGCTCCCCACGCCGGGATCACACACCGGAGTCACATGGCGACTACCGGTAACGTAAGCCCGGTTCTGTGAAGCCAGACAGCGCATGTCCGTCACGCGAGGAGAGCCCGTGGCCACCGAGACACCGCCACCCGCGAAACACCCAGCTTCCCTTCCCTCCACCGAGGAGTTCACCGAGGTGCAGCAGAGCGCGGAGTTCGGTGAACTGCGCCGCGCCCACCGCTCCTTCGCCTTCCCGCTGACCATCGCCTTCATCGCCTGGTACCTGCTGTACGTCCTGCTGTCCAACTACGCGGGCGACTTCATGGGCACCAAGGTCGTCGGCAACATCAACGTGGCCCTCGTCCTGGGCCTCGCCCAGTTCCTCACCACGTTCCTCATCGCCTGGTGGTACGCGCGGCACGCCGCGGCCAAGCTCGACCCGAAGGCCGAGGCCATCAAGTCCCGGATGGAGGGCGGAGCATGAGCGCCGCGCAGCACACCCTGTCGGCCACCGGCCGGGCCTCGCACACTCTGCTCGCCGCCGGCGAGGCGAGCGAGCACCGGACGCTGATCATCACCCTGTTCGCGGTGTTCGTCGCCGCGACCCTCGTCATCACCGTCTGGGCCGGCCGGCAGACCAAGGACGCCGCCGACTTCTACGCCGGCGGACGGCAGTTCACCGGCTTCCAGAACGGCCTCGCCGTCTCCGGCGACTACATGTCCGCCGCGTCCTTCCTCGGCATCGCCGGCGCCATCGCCCTGTTCGGCTACGACGGCTTCCTGTACTCCATCGGCTTCCTCGTCGCCTGGCTCGTCGCCCTGCTCCTGGTCGCCGAGCCGCTGCGCAACTCCGGCCGCTACACCATGGGCGACGTGCTGGCCTACCGGATGCGCCAGCGCCCCGTCCGCACGGCCGCCGGCGCCTCCACGATCGTCGTGTCGATCTTCTACCTGCTGGCCCAGATGGCCGGTGCGGGCGTCCTCGTCTCGCTCCTGCTGGGCATCACCAGCGACGGTGGCAAGATCGGCATCGTCGCCCTGGTCGGCGTGCTGATGATCGTGTACGTGACCATCGGCGGCATGAAGGGCACCACCTGGGTCCAGATGGTCAAAGCGGTCCTGCTGATCATCGGCGCCCTGCTGCTGACCTTCCTCGTCCTGCTGAAGTTCGACTTCAACATCTCCGACCTGCTCGGCAAGGCCGCCGACAACAGCGGCAAGGGCAGCGCCTTCCTGGAGCCCGGCCTGAAGTACGGCGCCACCGGCACCACCAAGCTGGACTTCCTCTCGCTCGGCATCGCCCTGGTCCTGGGCACCGCCGGCCTGCCGCACATCCTGATCCGCTTCTACACGGTCCCCACCGCCAAGGCCGCCCGCAAGTCCGTCATCTGGGCGATCGGCCTGATCGGCGCCTTCTACCTGATGACCCTCGCCCTCGGCTTCGGCGCCGCCGCACTGATCAAACCGGACGAGATCATCGCTTCCAACAAGGCGGGCAACACGGCGGCACCGCTCCTGGCCCTGCACCTGGGCGGCGTCGACTCCAACTGGGGAGCCATCCTGCTCGCCACCATCTCCGCCGTCGCCTTCGCCACGATCCTCGCGGTCGTCGCCGGCCTGACCCTGGCCTCGTCGTCCTCGTTCGCGCACGACATCTACGCGAACGTCATCAAGAAGGGCCAGGCCACCGAGAAGCAGGAGATCGGCGCGGCCCGCTGGGCGACCGTCGGCATCGGCGCGGTCTCCATCGTGCTCGGCGCCCTGGCCCGCGACCTGAACGTGGCCGGCCTGGTCGCCCTCGCCTTCGCGGTCGCCGCCTCCGCCAACCTGCCGACCATCCTCTACAGCCTGTTCTGGAAGCGGTTCACCACCACGGGCGCCCTGTGGTCCATCTACGGCGGCCTGGTCACCGCGGTCGGCCTGGTGCTGTTCTCCCCGGTGGTCTCCGGCAAGCCGACCTCGATGTTCCCCGACGTCGACTTCCACTGGTTCCCGCTGGAGAACCCCGGGATCATCTCCATCCCGGTCGGCTTCCTGCTCGGCGTCGTGGGCACCCTGCTGTCGAAGGAGACCCCGGACGCGGACAAGTACGCGGAACTGGAGGTGCGGTCCCTGACCGGCACCGGAGCGCACTGACGGAAATCCCACGGAGAGTACGTACGGACGACCGCGCCGTCACGGACTGTACGGTCCTACGACGCGGTCGTGCCGTACCTCGTGGGATCGTGCGCTGTCGATGTCAGCGGCGTCACGTAGGCTCGCAGGTGACGGACGACGCACGCGCGACCGAAAATGAGTGACCGGGAGAGGGAGGGGGCCCACGTGCTCATCGACACCTACGGCCGGGTGGCCACCGATCTGAGGGTCTCGCTGACAGACCGGTGCAATCTGCGCTGCACCTACTGCATGCCCGAGGAGGGCCTGCAGTGGCTGGCCAAGCCCGATCTGCTCACGGACGACGAGATCGTCCGCCTGATCGACATCGCGGTCCGCACGCTCGGCATCGAGGAGGTCCGCTTCACCGGCGGTGAGCCCCTGCTGCGCCCGGGCCTGGTCGGCATCGTCGAGCGCGTCGCCGCGCTGGAGCCGCGCCCCCAGATGTCCCTCACCACCAACGGCATCGGCCTCAGGCGCACCGCGACCGCGCTGAAGGCGGCGGGCCTGGACCGGGTCAACGTCTCCCTGGACACCCTGCGCCCGGACGTCTTCAAGACCCTCACCCGCCGTGACCGCCACAAGGACGTGCTGGAGGGCCTGGCCGCCGCCCGCGAAGCCGGTCTGAACCCCGTCAAGGTCAACTCGGTCCTGATGCCGGGGCTGAACGACGACGAGGCCCCGGACCTGCTCGCCTGGGCGGTGGAGCACGACTACGAACTGCGCTTCATCGAGCAGATGCCCTTGGACGCCCAGCACGGCTGGAAGCGCGAGGGCATGGTCACCGCCGGGGACATCCTGGCCTCCCTGCGCACCCGCTTCGACCTCAGCCCCGAGGGCGCGGACGAGCGCGGCTCGGCACCGGCGGAGCGCTGGCTGGTGGACGGCGGCCCGCACCGGGTCGGTGTGATCGCCTCGGTCACCCGGCCGTTCTGCGCGGCCTGCGACCGTACCCGCCTGACCGCCGACGGCCAGATACGCACCTGCCTGTTCGCCACCGAGGAGACCGACCTGCGCGCGGCCCTGCGCTCGGGCGCCCCCGACGAGGAGATCGCCCGCATCTGGAAGCTCGCCATGTGGGGCAAGAAGGCGGGAGCGGGCCTGGACGACCCGTCGTTCGTCCAGCCGGACCGCCCCATGTCCGCGATCGGCGGCTGAGGGCCCGTCCCACCGTTCGCGCGGCAGACGCGAAGGGTCAGCCCTGGGGCCCCTCGGCCGCCCGCCACTCGTCGAACGCCACCACGTCCTTCAGGAAGCCCCGCACCCCGAGGAACTGCGACAGATGCTGGCGGTGCTCCTCACAGGCCAGCCATGTCTTGCGCCGCTCCGGCGTGTGGACCTTCGGGTTGTTCCACGCCAGCACCCACACGGCGGCGGCACGGCAGCCCTTGGCGGAGCAGATCGGGGTCTCGTCACTCACGGGTTCGTCTCGGGTTCGTCTCATGGGCTCAAACAAGGCGACGCCGGGCAGCCACGGGGGGAGCTGCCCGGCGTCGGTCCATCGCTCCGACGGGGGATGCGGAGCGCGTACGCAGTATGTCACGGGTACCCCGCCGCCCGGCACCGGAACAACAGGATTGATCTGAGCTTTTCTTGAGCTTGGCGCGGGGTCGCATTCCGTTTCCCACGCCTTCGTCGTGCTCAGACCGGGTCGGCGCGCTCACCCCGCGCTCCGGGCCCCGGATTCGTCGGCGCGTCCTCGGCTGCGGATTCCCGCACGGACTCCCACGCGGAATCCGCCCGTCCGTCCTCGGTCCCCGACGGCGCGATCATCGGCCGCATCGGCGCGGTGACGAACGTGGACGGCAGGGACGGCGGCTTCTCCCGGCCCGCGTTGGCGATCACCACCGCGATGTAGGGCAGCACCGCACCGAGCACGAGCGCGACGATCGCGACGTACCGTTCGACGTTCCACAGTGAGACCGCCAGGATCACCGACACGGTACGGATCCCCATGGAGATCACATACCGCCGCTGCCGGCCCCGGACATCCTCGGCGAGTCCGGTCCGGGCGCCGGTGATCCGGAACACCTGGACGCTCCCGCCGTGCTGTTTCCGCATCACATTCCACCATCCGCCCGCATCGGACTCTCCCCGGCCCGCACCTCGTCCACCTCCGGCGGGGAACCGGCCGGGACACCTCCCACGGTACGCCGCGCCCGCGCCGCCTTCGAGACCGGGTCGCCCCCGGCCTGCGACGACACCGGGGGCCCCGCCGCGTACGGGGGAACCCGACGTGCGCCGTACGGCGGACCGAACCACACTGGCCGTAATGCTCACGTCGAGCCGTACGAGGAGGCAGCCATGGGCTGGTTGTGGGCGATCATCGTGGGATTCGTACTGGGTCTCATCGCCAAGGCGATCATCCCCGGCAAGCAGCACAGCCCCCTGTGGCTGACCACCATCTGCGGCATGCTCGGCGCCATCGTGGGCAACGCGGTCGCCCGCGCCGTCGGCGTGGCGGCGACCCGGGGCATCGACTGGAGCCGGCACATCTTCCAGCTCGTGGCCGCCATCATCATCGTCGCGGCCGTGGACGCCCTCTACATGGCGACGCTGGGCAAGCGCAAGCAGCAGCGGGCCTGAGCCCGAGAACGCCCTGAGGGCGGCGGGCCCGAAGGGGCGCGGGGAACTGCGCGACCAGCCACACCGCGGCCGCAGTCGCGGGCATCCCCACGCCCCCTACGATCCTCAGGCGCCCGTGACCTCCACGGCGGCCAGGTTCTTCTTCCCGCGCCGCAGCACCAGCCACCGCCCGTGAATCAGATCCTCCGCCGACGGCACCGCGTCCTCGGCCGTGACCTTGACGTTGTTCACGTAGGCCCCGCCCTCCTTCACGGTCCGCCGCGCGGCGGACTTGCTGGCGACCAGACCGACCTCGGCGAACAGGTCGGTCACCGGAGCCAGCTCGGTGACCTGGACGTTCGGCACCTCGGACAGCGCCGCCGCCAGCGTCCGCTCGTCCAGCTCCGCAAGCTCGCCCTGCCCGAACAGGGCGCGGGAGGCCGCGATCACCGCGGCCGTCTGCCCGGCGCCGTGCACCAGCGTCGTCAGCTCCTCGGCGAGCGCCCGCTGCGCCGCCCGGGCCTGCGGACGCTCCTGCGTCTGCCGCTCCAGCTCCTCGATCTCCTCACGGGACCGGAAGCTGAAGATGCGCAGGAACTTGGAGACGTCCCGGTCGTCCGCGTTGACCCAG
Organism: Streptomyces sp. NPDC017676; assembly: GCF_044329325.1. NCBI lineage: Bacteria > Bacillati > Actinomycetota > Actinomycetes > Kitasatosporales > Streptomycetaceae > Streptomyces > Streptomyces sp. NPDC017676. The sequence continues at coordinate 417,663 of NZ_JBIRJA010000007.1, forward strand.
AACTGGTAGAACGCGTACGGCGTGGTCATCTCGGGGTCGAGCCACACCGTGCCGGACTCGGTCTTGCCGAACTTGGTGCCGTCCGCCTTGGTGATCAGCGGGGTGCCCAGCGCGTGCACCACGGCCTCCGGCTCGACCCGGTGGATCAGGTCCGTGCCCGAGGTGAGGTTGCCCCACTGGTCGCTGCCGCCGGTCTGCAGCGTGCAGCCATGCCGCCGGTACAGCTCCAGGAAGTCCATGCCCTGGAGGATCTGGTAGCTGAACTCGGTGTAGCTGATGCCCGCGTCGGAGTTGAGCCGGCGGGAGACGGCCTCCTTGGCGATCATCTTGTTGACCCGGAAGTACTTGCCGATGTCCCGCAGGAACTCGATGGCCGACAGGCCCTGGGTCCAGTCCAGGTTGTTGACCATCACCGCGGCGTTCGGCCCGTCGAAGTGGAGCAGCGGCTCGATCTGCGCGCGCAGCCGCTCCACCCAGCCGGCCACGACCTCCGGCGCGTTCAGCGTGCGCTCGGCCGTGGGCTTCGGGTCGCCGATGAGACCCGTGGCACCGCCGACCAGCGCCAGCGGACGGTTGCCCGCCTCCTGGATGCGGCGCATCGTCAGGATCTGCACGAGGTTGCCGAGGTGCAGGCTGGGCGCGGTCGGGTCGAAGCCGCAATAGAACGTGACGGGGCCGTCCGCGAACGCCTTGCGCAGTGCGTCCTCGTCCGTGGAGAGGGCGATGAGCCCCCGCCACTTCAGCTCGTCGACGATGTCCGTCACGGTTCTCGTGTCTCCTTGGTGATCTTCGGGCGGCCGGGTGACACCCGACCACGAACGCCTACGAGGTTATACGCCCTGACTGACAGAGCTCATGTTGAAATCGGGGATGCGCAGCGCGGGCATCGCGGCCCGCGTGAACCAGTCGCTCCACTCGCGCGGCAGCGTCTTCTCCGTCCGCCCGGCCTCGGTGGCCCGGCCGAGCAGGTTCACCGGCGACTCGTTGAACCGGAAGTTGTTCACCTGCCCGGTCACCTCGCCGTTCTCCACGAGGTAGACGCCGTCCCGGGTCAGGCCCGTCAGCAGCAGCGTGGCCGGGTCGACCTCGCGGATGTACCACAGGCAGGTCAGCAGCAGCCCGCGCTCGGTGTCCGCGACCATCTCCTCCAGCGAACGGTCGTCACCGCCGTCCAGGACCAGGTTGCCGAGCACCGGGGCGACCGGCAGCCCGGTCAGGCCCGCGCTGTGCCGGGTGGTGGTCAGGTGCTTCAGTACGCCCTCGGAGATCCAGTCGGTGGCGTGGGTCGGCAGCCCGTTGTCGAACACCGACTGGTCGCCGCCGGAGGAGTGCGCGACCACGAAGGGCGGGCACTCCAGACCGGGCTCGTTCGGGTCGCTGCGCAGGGTTAGCGGCAGCTCGCTCAGCTTCTCGCCGACCCGCGTGCCCCCACCGGGCTTGGAGAACACCGTCCGGCCCTCGGCCGCGTCCCGGCCCGACGCCGACCACAGCTGGTAGATCAGCAGGTCCGCCACGGCGGTCGGCGGCAGCAGCGTCTCGTAGCGGCCCGCGGGCAGCTCCACGCGCCGCTCCGCCCAGCCGAGCCGTACGGCCAGTTCGGCGTCCATCGCGCCCGGGTCGACGTCCTTGAAGTCCCGTGTGGACCGGCCGGCCCACGCCGAGCGCGCACGGTCCGGGGACTTGGCGTTCAGCTCCAGCGTGCCGGTGGGCTGGTCGTGCCGTAGGCGCAGCCCGGTGGACGTCCCGAGGTACGTCGAGACCAGCTCGTGGTTGGCGAAGCCGTACAGTTCCCTGCCGCCGGCACGCGCGCGTGCGAAAGCCTCGCCCAGCGCCGGCGCGAAGTCGGCGAACACGGCGGAGGAGGTCTCGGCGGGCGCGTCCGTGAAGTCCGGGGACTCCGGCACTCCGCCGACCAGCGGCTGCGCGTCCTCGGCGGCCCCGGCACCGCGCGCGGCGGCCTCCGCGGCCCGCACCAGCGGCTCCAGCTCCTCGGCGGTGACCGCGGACCGGGACACCACACCGGAGGCGGTGCCCTGCGCGCCGTCCACGGTCGCGATCACGGTGAGGGTACGGCCCCGCGTCACCCCGTTGGTGGTGAGCGCGTTGCCCGCCCAGCGCAGGTTGGCGGTGGAGTGCTCGTCGGCGATGACGACACAGCCGTCGGCCCGGGACAGCGCCAGCGCCTGCTCGACGACCTCGTGCGGCTTGTGGGTACGGGCGCTCATCGGCCGGCCTCCTGCGTGGTGTTCAGAATGTTGACGCCCTTGAAGAGGGCGGACGGGCACCCGTGGGACACGGCCGCCACCTGGCCCGGCTGGGCCTTGCCGCAGTTGAAGGCACCGCCCAGGACATAGGTCTGCGGCCCGCCCACGGCGGCCATCGAGCCCCAGAACTCCGTGGTCGTGGCCTGGTAGGCGACGTCCTTCAGCTGCCCGGTGATCCGCCCGTTCTCGATCCTGAAGAAGCGCTGGCCGGTGAACTGGAAGTTGTAGCGCTGCATGTCGATCGACCAGGACCGGTCGCCGACGACGTAGATGCCCCGGTCGACACCGCCGATCAGGTCCTCGGTGGACAGCCCGGCCGGGTCCGGCTGGAGGGACACGTTGGCCATGCGCTGCACCGGCACATGCGCCGGCGAGTCGGCGAACGCGCACCCGTTGGACCGCTCGAACCCGGTCAGCCGCGCGATCCGCCGGTCGAGCTGGTAGCCCACCAGCGTGCCGTCCTTCACCAGGTCCCAGGACTGCGCCGCCACGCCCTCGTCGTCATAGCCGATGGTCGCGAGGCCGTGCTCGGCGGTGCGGTCGCCGGTGACGTTCATCAGCTCGGAGCCGTACTTCAGCTTGCCGAGCTGGTCGAAGGTGGCGAAGGAGGTGCCGGCGTAGGCGGCCTCGTAGCCGAGGGCGCGGTCCAGCTCGGTGGCGTGTCCGATGGACTCGTGGATGGTCAGCCACAGGTTGGAGGGGTCGACCACCAGGTCGTACAGGCCCGGCTCCACGCTCGGCGCCCGCATCTTCTCGGCGAGCAGCTCCGGGATCCGCTCCAGTTCGCCGTCCCAGTCCCAGCCGGTCCCGGTCAGGTACTCCCAGCCGCGCCCCACCGGCGGCGCGATGGTGCGCATGGAGTCGAACTCCCCGCTCGACTCGTCCACCGACACGGCCGTGAGCTGCGGATTCAGCCGCACCCGCTGCTGGGTGGTCACGGTCCCGGCGGTGTCGGCGTAGAACTTGTTCTCGTGCACGGTGAGCAGCGAGGCGTCCACATGGTCGACGCCCGGCGCGGCCAGCAGCCGCGCGCTCCACTCCGCGAGCAGCGCCGACTTCTCCTCGTCCGGCACCGAGAACGGGTCGATCTCGTACGACGAGATCCACGTCCTGTCGGCGTGCACCGGCTCGTCGGCCAGCTCCACCCGCTCCTCGGACCCGGCCGCCTTGATCACCTGCGCGGACAGCTTGGCCATGGCCACCGCCTGCGAGGCGACCCTGGCGGCGGCGTCCATGGTCAGATCCACCCCGGAGGCGAAGCCCCACGTACCGCCGTGCACCACCCGGACCGCGTACCCGAGGTCGGTGGTGTCCGACGAACCGGAGGGCTTGGCGTCCCGCAGCCGCCAGGACGCGCTGCGCACCCGCTCGAACCGGAAGTCCGCGTGCTCGGCTCCCAGCGCACGCGCGCGTGCGAGCGCGGCGTCGGCGAGGGCCCGTAGGGGAAGCGCCGTGAAGGCTTCGTCGATGGAATGAGGCACGGAGGTCTCCCTGCTGTCGTGGCCTGTCGGCTCCGATCATGTCGCGGGACCGGCCCGGCGGACCACACCTTTCGGTTCCGGAACGACGCGTTCTGTAGGGATCCGACAGCGACACCCCCGCGCCACTGTCGGTGCCCGCTTGCCCGTGCGCGTGCCGGTACCGATAGGTTTTCGATGAAGCCGCCTGTCATCCAGGTGTTCGGGCGGATGTGTGCAACCGCTATCGAAAGGGTGATCCGTTGAGCCGCTCGGTTCTCGTCACCGGAGGCAACCGGGGCATCGGCCTCGCCATCGCCCGCGCATTCGCCGACGCCGGCGACAAGGTCGCGATCACGTACCGCTCGGGTGAGCCGCCGGCCGCCCTGACGGAATTGGGCTGCCTTGCAGTCAAGTGCGACATCACCGACCCCGAGCAGGTGGAGCAGGCCTACAAGGAGATCGAGGACCAGCACGGTCCGGTCGAGGTCCTGATCGCCAACGCCGGCGTCACCAAGGACCAGCTCCTGATGCGCATGTCCGAGGAGGACTTCACCTCGGTCATCGACACCAACCTCACGGGCACCTTCCGTGTCGTCAAGCGCGCCAACCGCGGGATGCTGCGTGCCAAGAAGGGCCGCGTCGTCCTGATCTCGTCCGTGGTCGGCCTGCTCGGCTCGGCGGGCCAGGCGAACTACGCCGCGTCCAAGGCCGCCCTGGTCGGCTTCGCGCGTTCCCTCGCCCGGGAGCTGGGCTCGCGCAACATCACCTTCAACGTCGTCGCGCCCGGCTTCGTCGACACCGACATGACCAAGGTGCTCTCCGACGAGCAGCGCCAGAACATCGTCTCTCAGGTGCCGCTCGGCCGTTACGCGCAGCCCGAGGAGATCGCCGCGACCGTGCGGTTCCTCGCCTCGGACGACGCCTCGTACATCACTGGAGCCGTCATCCCGGTTGACGGCGGACTGGGAATGGGTCACTGATCACCATGAGCGGAATCCTCGACGGCAAGCGCATCCTGATCACGGGTGTGCTGACGGAGTCCTCCATCGCCTTCCACGCTGCCAAGCTGGCCCAGGAGCAGGGCGCCGAGATCATCCTGACCGCGTTCCCGCGGCCCACCCTGACCGAGCGCATCGCCAAGAAGCTGCCGAAGCCCACCAAGGTCATCGAGCTGGACGTCACCAACGACGAGCACCTCGCCCGCCTGGCCGACGTGGTCGGCGAGGAGCTGGGCGGCCTCGACGGCGTCGTCCACTCCATCGGCTTCGCCCCGCAGGACGCGCTCGGCGGCAACTTCCTGAACACGCCGTTCGAATCGGTCGCCACAGCCATGCACGTCTCGGCGTACTCCCTGAAGTCGCTCACGATGGCCTGCCTGCCGCTGATGCAGAACGGCGGCTCGGTCGTCGGCCTGACCTTCGACGCGCAGTTCGCCTGGCCGCAGTACGACTGGATGGGCCCGGCCAAGGCCGCCCTGGAGGCGACCAGCCGCTACATCGCCCGCGACCTGGGCAAGCAGAACATCCGCTGCAACCTCATCTCGGCGGGCCCGCTCGGCTCCATGGCCGCCAAGTCCATCCCGGGCTTCGGCGAGCTGGCCTCCGTCTGGGACAGCCGCTCCCCGCTGGAGTGGGACCTGAAGGACCCGGAGCCGGCCGGCCGCGGCATCGTCGCCCTGCTGAGCGACTGGTTCCCGAAGACCACCGGCGAGATCATCCACGTCGACGGCGGTCTGCACGCCATCGGCGCCTGATCGTCGCGGGACCGCACCGACGCCCCGTTCCTCGCTTCCGGCGGGGACGGGGCGTCGCTCGTTCGACGCCCGGTGACCGGCTCCGCCGCCTACGCCTCCGTCACCGGCTCCGAACTCCACGTCTCCTCAGCGAACTCGCCGAACTGGTGAACATCGGCACGCTGTTCGCCTTGGTCGTCGTCGAGTCCTGGGCCGGGCATCACTCGTTCGACCACGGCGTCGTCCGTTGGGCAATTGGCGTCACCCGTTCGGCGAGGGGCGTCACCCGTTCGGCTCACCGGCCGGGCCGCCGCCGCGCGGACGGCGCACGCTGGATCACGCCTTCCCTCGCACGTCCCCGCGCCGCCCGGCCGAGGAGGTCCCCTTGTGCGCCTGTCCCGCAGCCTGGCCCCGGTGACCGTGGCCCTCGCCCTCGTCCTGTCCCTGCCGTACGACGCGCTGCCGCACGCGCGCGTGAGCGACGGCAAGCCGCCCGCGCCGAGCCGGTTCGGCGCCTCGTGCCGCACGGCCGTCCGGGGCTCCCACGTGGTGACGTACTGCCACAACCCCTATGTCGACACCGATCGTGTGCGGCTGCACATCGAGTGCGACCGCTGGTGGGACATCGACACCGACAGCGCCCCGGTGGACGCCGGGGCCGCGATCACCGTACGGCTGTCCGGCCGGTGCTGGAAGGAGGTCCGCTCGGTGTGGATCAGCCACCAGAAGGTGCGGTGAACCGCCCCGGGTTGCACAGGAACGGATAGCTCGCGGCCTCCGTCGCCGCCGCCTCGGCGTCCCCCGCGCGGATCGCGTCCACCAGGCGCGTGTGGTCCATGTACGTCTCCGGGGTCAGCCCCGCCTCGACGTCCGCGCGCAGCCAGTCCCGCAGCACCTCGCCGAGGTCGGCGTACATCGCGGTCATCACGTCGTTGTGGGACGCGGCCACCACGGCCAGGTGGAAGGTCGCGTCGGCCGTCACGAAGGCCTCCGTGTCGCCGCTCTCCCAGACCTCCTCGCGCCGGGCCAGCAGCGCGTCCAGCTGCTTGAGGTCCTTCTCGGTGCGCCGCTCGGCGGCCAGCTTCGCCGCCGCCGACTCCAGCGTGGACCGCAGCTCGGCGATGTGCCGCGGGTCGGCGCCGGCGAAACGGCGGTGCATCACCCCGGCCAGCTCGCTCGTCGCCACCACATACGTGCCCGAGCCCTGGCGGATGTCCAGCAGACCGTTGTGGGCGAGCGCGCGGACGGCCTCCCGGACCGTGTTGCGGGCGACACCGAGCTGCTCGACCAGTTCGGGCTCCGTCGGGATGCGCGACCCGACCGGCCACTCGCCCGCGGTGATCTGATTGCGCAGTTCGGCGATGACCTGCTCGGACAGCGCCGAACGGCGGGGGTGGCTCAAAGGCATGGCACACCTTCGCACGAGGAGCCGGGGCGCGCGGTCCACGGGTACCGCGAGGTTGGACAACCAATCATCCCATGATTCTATGATGTGTCTCATGGCTAGTGAGGAAACCCGGACAGTGGAGACCCGTACGGCGATGAAGTCGACCGAACGCGGTACGCCCGCGACGCGCGCGCAGGAGACGATGCCCGGCGCGGGCGGCACGCGCGCGTGGGCGGTCCGGCTGGTCGTCGTCGGCATCGTGCTCTCCGCGCTGAACCTCCGCCCGGCCATCACCAGCCTCGGCGCCCTCCTGGAGGAGGTCCGCGACGGGCTCGGCATGAGCGGCGGCGTGGCCGGACTGCTCACCTCCGTGCCCCCGCTGTGCTTCGCCGTGTTCGGCGTCACCGCACCCCGCCTGGCCCGCCGCTTCGGACCGGCCGCCGTGGTGTGCGCCGGCATGGTCGCCATCACCGCCGGTCTGCTCATACGGCCGTACGTCGGCAGCACCGCCGGATTCCTGGCCGCCAGCGCGCTCGCTCTCATGGGCATCGCTGTCAGCAACGTCCTGATGCCGGTCATCGTCAAGCGCTGGTTCCCCGACCGGGTCGGCTCCATGACCGGCCTGTACTCGATGGCCCTCGCCCTCGGCACCTCCGTCGCCGCCGCCGTGACCGTGCCGCTGACCGACGCCCTGGGCGGCGGCTGGCAGTCCGGCCTCGCCGTGTGGGCGGCCCTCGCCGCCGCCGCCGTCCTGCCCTGGCTGCCGCTCGTCCGCGACCGGGGCACGGCCGCCCAGAGGCCGGAGCCCGCGCGTGGGACGGAGCGGCAGCACGCCCCCCTGCGCATCACCCGCAGCCGCACCGCCTGGGCGCTCGCCGTCTTCTTCGGCCTCCAGGCCACCGCCGCCTACATCACCATGGGCTGGATGCCGCAGATCTTCCGGGACGCCGGCGTGCCCGCGGGCACCGCGGGCGTGCTGCTCGCCGTCACCATGGTGATGGGCGTCCCGCTCGCCTTCGTCATCCCGAGGGTCGCCACCCGGCTGTCCCACCAGGGCCCCATCGTGCTGGTCCTGGGCGCCTGCGGCCTCGCCGGATACGCCGGGCTGTACCTCGCCCCGGCCGCCGGCGCCTGGGCCTGGGCCCTGCTGCTCGGTGTCTCCAACTGCGCCTTCCCGCTCGCGCTGACCATGGTCGGCATGCGGGCCCACAGCGGTCCGGGCGTGGCCCAGCTGTCCGCGTTCGCCCAGAGCACCGGCTATCTGATCTCCATCCCCGGGCCCCTGCTGGTCGGCGTGCTCTACCAGCACAGCGGCGGCTGGGGAGTGCCGCTCGCCCTCATGGCGGCCCTCATGGTGCCGCAGATGGTGGTGGGCTTCCTGGCGGGCCGCGACCGGACGGTGGAGGACGAGGCGGCGCGCTGACCCGGCCGGGTGCCCCCGGCGCCGTGATGCGGGGGAGGAGGTGCGAGACTGGGCGCATGCAGCCTGTGCTCGACCCGAACCCGCAGAACGGCCAGAAGAAGATGCTGCTCGTCTTCGGCTCGTTCCTCGCCATCTTCGTGATCATCGCCATCGTGGCGACCCTGGCGTCTCCGTGACCGCAGCGCCTGGGGCGCTGCCGGTTCCGCCTGAGGCGCTTCCGGCCTTGTCTGAGGCGCTTCCGGCCTTGTCTGAGGCGCAGCCGGCTCCACCGGTCCGCTGGTTCGCCCGACCCGCCGGACTCACCCGATCCGCCCGTTTCACCCGGTCTTCCCTGTTCTCCGGGCCCTCCCGGTCCTCCGGGGCTGCCGGGCGGATGGTGGGGCTGGCCCCACCATCCCCTAGGGGGCAAGGGTCAGGGTCAACTGGGTGGAACTCCGGATGGGTTGGCGGCCCCGGCTTCCGTACCTTCGAGAAGTGACCGCACCGGGCGGTCACGGACCAGCTTGAGGACTCACGGAGGCGACCATGGCGGCCCGCACCCCCTCCCGGCCCCACCCGGCGACCACGGGCGGCGCCGACATCAGGCTGCCCTGGTGGGCGCTCGCCCTGCCCGCGCTCGCGTTCCTCGTGCTGCTCGCGCTGATACTGAACCCGTCGGACGCCCACGCGGCGACCGGCGAACCGGCGATCGCCCGGCTCCTGGAGCGCGCCCAGCAACTCCTCGCGCGCTGAGGACAGGCCCCCTCACGCGGTGAATCCGCATGTCAACTCCCTGAGCCGGGCGGCCTGTTTCATGCGAAGCTGGGACCCATGAGCGTCGCAGAACCCCGCAGGATCGTCCTCTTCCGGCACGCGAAGGCCGACTGGCCCCAGGTCCCCGACCACGAGCGCCCGCTCGCCGAGCGCGGCCGCACGGACGCCGCCGTCGCCGGACGCAAGCTGGCCGACACCGGCACCACCTTCGACCTGGCCCTGTGTTCCACGTCGACCCGTACCCGGGAGACCTGGAAGCTCGCCGTCCACGAGCTGTCGCACCGGCCGAAGACCGTCTACGAGGAGCGGGTCTACGAGGCCTCGCCCGGCGAGCTGATCGCCGTGCTCAACGAGGTCCCGGACGAGGTGCGGAACGTGATCCTGATCGGCCACAACCCCGGCGTGCACGGTCTGGCCGACATCCTGGCCGGCGCGGCCGACGGCGACGCCCGTGAGCGGATGGACCGGCGGGGCTTCCCCGCCGCCGCCTTCGCCGTGCTCTCCTTCGACGGCCCCTGGAAGGGCGTCGAGCCCGGTGTGGCCACACTCGTGGACTACTGGGCGCCCTCCGAGTGACCCGGCGCCGACGCGGCACACCGGACGGCGAAGGTCCCGGCACCGCACAGGGCGCCGGGCCCTCCCGGGCAGCCGGGCGCGGGCTCGGTCTCCCGGCGGGCGGGCACGTTCTTCCGGCGAGTGGGCAGGTTCTCCCGGCGGGCGGACGCGTTCTTCCGGCGGGCGGGCAGGTTCTTCCGGCGGGTGGGCGCGGGCGGGGCCTCGCTCAGCCCTCGTCGTCGTGCATGTCGGCGGCCTCGACCTCTTCCCGGGTGATGCCGAGGAGGTAGAGGACCGTGTCGAGGAAGGGGAAGTTCACCGCCGTGTGCGCCGCCTCCCGGACCACGGGCTTGGCGTTGAAGGCCACGCCCAGGCCCGCCGCGTTCAGCATGTCCAGGTCGTTCGCGCCGTCACCGATCGCCACCGTCTGTGACAGCGGCACGCCGGCTTCCGCCGCGAAGCGGCGCAGCAGCCGCGCCTTGCCCGCCCGGTCCACGATCTCTCCGGTGACCCGGCCGGTCAGCTTCCCGTCGACGATCTCCAGCGTGTTGGCCTGCGCGAAGTCCAGCCCCAGCCGCTCCTTCAGATCATCGGTCACCTGGGTGAACCCGCCGGAGACGACCCCCACTTGGTAGCCGAGCCGCTTCAGGGTGCGGATCAGCGTGCGCGCGCCCGGCGTCAGCCGGACCTCCTCGCGCACCTTCTCCACCACCGACGCGTCCAGCCCCTTCAGCAGCGCCACGCGCGCGTGCAGCGACTGCTCGAAGTCGAGCTCCCCGCGCATCGCCGCCGCCGTCACCTCGGCGACCTGGTCCTCACAGCCGGCGTGCGCGGCGAACAGCTCGATGACCTCGTCCTGGATCAGGGTCGAGTCCACGTCCATGACCACCAGCCGCTGGGCGCGCCGGTGCAGGCCCGCCGAGACCACCGCGATGTCGACACCCAGTGCCGCCGCGTCGGAGGCCAGGGCGGTGCGCAGCGGTTCGGTCTCCACGCCCGACACCGCGAACTCCACGGCCGTCACCGGGTACTTGGCGAGCCGGAAGATACGGTCGATGTTGCCGCCGGCCTTCGCGATCCGGGCGGCGATCGCGGCGGTCGACTCGGCGGTGAGCGGGTGGCCGAGGACGGTCACCAGGGAGCGCCCGAGGCCGCGCGGACGGTTGTCGCCGTGCCCCGAGATGATCTCCGCCTGCATCTTCATCGACTCGGCCCAGCTGTGCACGGTGGCCCGCAGATCACCCTCCAGGCCGGCCGGTGGCTGGGTCACCAGCACGCACAGCACCAGGCGGCCCCGGGTGACGACCTGCTCGATGTCGACCACGTCGACGAGATAGGCGCCGAGGGTGTCGAAGAGGCCGGCCGTGATGCCCGGCCGGTCCTTGCCGAAGATCTTGACGAGGAGGGTGGGGACCTCGGGGGTCTGCGAAGCGGAGGTCTGCGAAGCGCTCATGGTGTCACCACCGTATCCGGCACCCAGTGCCTCTCGCCGCCGAGGTCCGTCTGACGGACACGGAACAATGGGTGTCGACCCGGTGTCGAGGATCTTGCCACCGGAAAACGGCGCCTCTCCCACCCGACCGAATCCCGACCGTCTCCACCACGAGGGTCGCACGACCGGGGCGGAACGGCAGACGGAGACAACGCCGAGGCGGCCGCTTGAGCGGCGTCTGGGTGGTGCACGGGGTGGCTGAGCTGGCGCACTGGGGTGGTGCGCGGGGTGGCTGGGCCGGCGCCACCGGGGTGGTGCGCGGGGTGGCTGGGCCGGACCTTGGCGTGGTGCGTGTCCGGGCCATGTCGGCGCCCTGGCCGGGGCTGAGCTCTGGGCTCATGCGCGCCGGGCCGGGCCCCGGCGGGTGCCCTGGCCTGAGCCGTGCCCCCGCCTCGGCCGGTGCCCTGGTGCCAGGTGAGTCCTGGGCGGCCGGTGCTCGCGGCCAGTGGCAACGCTGTCGCTCACAGCACTGGTGGCCGGGCGACGACGTGCCCGTCCTGTCCGGCACCCGGCCCCCGGCATGCCGACGGCGCCGTCAGCGGCTCCCGTCACCTCGCACCCGGCCGTGAGGCCGAGCGCGCTGTCGGCCACCAGCGGGGACGATGACGAGCGCCGGGACCGACCGGCCGAGCCGCCGATGCACTGTCGGCCCACCCGGGACCACCGTGCATCACCGCGGAGCCCCCGACCACCGTGCCCGAGCGTGCGGGAAGTTGGGCCGGCACTCTGACAACTCCGCACGGGCGCAAGGACGTAGAGGCGGACGAGACAACACCGCACGCACCCCCCGCCCACACACGAGTCGGAGCGGTGCCCCCGAACCCCTTGCCAAGGCCCGAGTTTCGGTCAAGGGGCCGAGCCTGAAATAGTTCCCCACGATGTTCGACATCCCTAGACTCCCTGCGACGGGGGTAACTCGGGGGACAACTCAGTGGGGCATGGAGTGCCGGAACTCGTACTCGAAACAAACGGACATACCTGGATGCTCGATCCATCCAGGGCATACATCCTCGGACGTGATCCGCAGGGGGACATCGTCTTCGACGACGCCAGGGTCTCCTGGCGGCACGCCACGGTCAGCTTCAACGGCCGCAGTTGGGTCATCGAGGACCACGGCAGCACCAACGGCACGTACGCGCAGGGCCAGCGGATCCAGCACATGGAGATCGGCCCCGGCTCGTCGCTGCACCTCGGCAACGCGACCGACGGACCGCGGCTGAGCCTGTCGGCGACCACCGCACCGGTCGGTGGCCCGGCCCAGCAGCCGCAGGCGGCGGCACCGCAGGCGGCGGCACCGTACGCGGCCCAGGGCGCCGGCGCTCCCGGCTGGCAGCAGGCGCCCGCGCACCAGCAGCCCGCCCCGCAGCAGGCCGTACCCCACCAGGCGTCCCCGCACCAGGCGCCCCAGGCCGGCTGGCAGCAGGCGCCCGCGTTCCCGCAGCAGCAGGCCGGCCCCGCCGAGCAGTACGTACAGAAGACGCCCGGTGGTGGCGCGGGGGCGCCGCCGGTCTACGGCGACCGCAGCCCGACCACGTTCCACGAGTTCTCGCTCGGCCGCGTGATGCGCATCGGCCGTGCCCTGGAGAACGACCTGGTCGTCTCCGACCTCCAGGTCTCCCGGAACCACGCCGAGTTCCACGCCACGCCCGACGGCCGCTTCGAGATCCGCGACCTCGGTTCGCACAACGGCACCTTCGTCAACGGCCAGCCGATCCCGAAGGGCGGCTCGCAGCTGCTCGGCCCGACCGACATCGTCGGCGTCGGCCACTCCACCTTCCGCATCGTCGGCGACCGCCTCGAAGAGTTCGTCGACACCGGTGAGGTCTCCTTCTCGGCCCGCCATCTGACCGTCACGGTCGACGGCGGCAAGCAGATCCTCAAGGACGTCTCCTTCGGTGTGCCCGAGAAGTCGCTCATCGCGGTGATCGGCCCGTCCGGTTCCGGCAAGTCGACCCTGCTCAAGGCGCTCACCGGCTACCGGCCCGCCAACCAGGGCGAGGTGCTGTACGACAACCGGAACCTGTACAAGCAGTTCGCCGAGCTGCGCCAGCGCATCGGTCTGGTCCCGCAGGACGACATCCTGCACAAGGAGCTGACCGTCAAGAAGGCCCTGAAGTACGCGGCCAAGCTGCGCTTCCCGGCCGACACCACGGCGCAGGAGCGCGACGCCCGCATCGACGAGGTGCTGCGCGAGCTGAAGCTCGACATCCACAAGGACAAGAAGGTCACCTCGCTCTCCGGCGGCCAGCGCAAGCGCGTGTCGGTGGCCCTTGAGCTGCTGACCAAGCCGTCGCTGATCTTCCTGGACGAGCCGACCTCCGGTCTGGACCCGGGCATGGACCGCGATGTCATGCAGCTGCTGCGTGGCCTCGCCGACGACGGCCGTACCGTGCTCGTCGTCACCCACTCGGTGGCCGAGCTGGCGCTGTGCGACAAGCTGCTGGTGATGGCGCCGGGCGGCGCGGTCGCCTACTTCGGCCCGCCGGGGGAGGCGCTGAACTTCTTCGGCTACGACAGCTGGGCCGACGTCTTCTCCGCCTTCGAGAACTACCGCGACTACGACTGGGCGGGCCGCTGGAAGGGCTCGCAGCACTACCAGATGTACGCCGCGGACGTCGACTCGGTCGCCCCGCAGGCGGTCCAGATGCCGCCGATGCAGGCGATCAGGCCGCCCAAGCCGCAGAGCTGGCTGTCCCAGTTCGTCACCCTGGTGCGCCGCTACGTGTCGGTCATCGCCTCCGACCGCGGCTTCCTGGCCCTGATGGTGCTCCTGCCGGCCGTCATCGGCTCGGTCAGCCTGCTGATCCACCCGGACCGGGGCCTGCTGCCCAACGGCCCCAACCCGCAGACCGGCCAGATCGTGCCCAACGGCACCGCCACCACCGTGCTGCTGATCCTGGCCGTGGGCGCCTGCTTCGCCGGAGCCGCCAACTCCGTCCGCGAGCTGATCAAGGAACGGGTGATCTACGAGCGGGAGCGCGCCACCGGCCTGTCCCGGTCGGCGTACCTGATGTCGAAGGTGTTCGTGCTGGGCGTGATCACCGGGTTCCAGGGGCTGCTGGTGGGTGTCATCGGCTTCGGCAGGCGCGAGATCCCGGACCGCGGCCTCATCCTCGGGCACGCCACGCTGCTGGAGCTGTCCCTGCCGATCATGGGCCTGGGCTTCGCCGCGATGATGTTCGGCCTGATCATCTCCTCGCTGGTGAAGACGGCCGAGAAGACCATGCCGCTGCTGGTCATGTTCGCGATCATCCAGGTCGTCTTCACCGGCTGCCTGTTCGCCCTGCACGGCACGGTCGGTGTGAACGAGTTCTCGTACCTGATGCCGTCCCGCTGGGCGGTCGCCGCGGCCGGCGCCACGCTGGACTTCAACCGGATCAGCCCGCCGGAGACCGCCGGCGACAACGACCCGCTGTGGAACCACACGGTCGGCGCCTGGAGCATGGACATGATCGCGTTGATCGCGCTCGGTGCGCTCTGCGGCTTCTTCGTGGCCCGCTTCCTGCGCCGCCACGAGCCGGAGGTCATGCGCAAGTAGCCGCGCGACCGAGCGGTACCCGCTCGTACGCCGAAGGGCGGCACCCCCACGTCGGGGTGCCGCCCTTCGGCCTTGCGTCGTCGAGGTCCCGCGCCCGGCCTCAGTACGCGCTGTTGACGTTGTCGATCGAGCCGTACCGGTGGGCCGCGTAGTTGGCGGCGGCGGTGATGTTGGCGACCGGGTCGTAGATGTTCCAGGAGGTGCCGGGGACGTGGTACGCCTGGAAGGTGGGCGGGATCACCTGGAGCAGACCCTTGGAGGGGATGCCGTTGACGGCGTTGATGTCCCAGTTGTTGATGGCGTTGGGGTTGCCGGAGGACTCCCGCATGATGTTGCGGTGCAGGCCGCTGTAGCTGCCCGGGATGCGCTTGGCCTTCATGATGTCCAGGGCCTGGCGGATCCAGCCGTCCAGGTTGTTGGTGTACGTCTTCGCGGCGACCGGCTGCATCTGCAGGCGCTGGGCGGAGCGACCGGCGGCGGCCGTGGCGGCGCGCTCCTGGACGGCCTCCTTGGCGGCGGCGTCGACGGCGGCCTTCCTCGCGACGGCGGCGTCGGCGGCCTTCTTCTGCGCCGCGAGGGTGTCGAGCTTGATGTTCTTGGCGGCGAGCTGGTCCGTGACCGTGCCCTTGACGTTCTGCAGGACGGTACCGGCGGCGGCGACCTGCGAGGTCGTGGCGGGGGCGCTGGTGGTGACCGTGTCGGCGCTGCTCGGAGCGGCCGAGAAGGCGAGGGCGGCGGTGCCGAGTGCGGCGACACCGGCGACGGCGATCTTGTGGTGCTTGGTCAGCTGACGACTGCGAGCACGGTTGAGGATGTTCTTGGGCATGGCTGATGGACCTCTTCGAATAGCGCGGAGGTCGCTCCTGCGTCCGCCGGGGGAATCGGCTCCTCCCACACGAACGCCGCGGGGCGGAAAGCCCGCGGCGCTGAGCGACGGAAGCCATTCTTAGCGGGCGCAAAATGCCCAGGCAAAGGTGTGACGTACGATGCCCGATAGTGGATCAGGTAAGGGCAAAACGGGACAGACGAGACCGTCTGCCCCGTTCATGTGGGGGCGTTTATCTCCTATGTCCTTTCGTACGTGATGCAGGCCCTATGCGCGGGCTCACATGGAGCACCAAGCCATCTCACCGCTTGTTGCCATCGCAATGCTCTGTGTGAGGGCTCTCCTCCGGAAGGATGAGGTGGACATCGCCGAACTCGTGCCACAGGTAGAGCGCGCTGAGCGCCTCCTCGTAGGCGCGGTCCACCGCCGCCCGCCCGGCGACCGCCTCCAGCATCAGCAGGTGGGAGGCCTCCGGCTCGTGCAGCCCGGTCAGCAACCCGTCCACCACTCGTATTCCGCGCTCGGGCGTCACCACCAGATCCGTCCACCCCTCGGCCGCCCGCACCACGCCGTCCGGCCCCGCGGCCGACTCCACGGCCCGCACGGCCGTCGTCCCCACCGCGATCACCCGGCCACCTGCCCGGCTGCCGCCCCCACCTTCGTGAGAAGGCGCTCCGAGTACTTCTCGACACGCCCGGACGTGGTTGATCAGCCGCGCCGACGCCTCCGGCACCGAGAACCGCTCCGGATACGGCGGCTCGTGCGCCTCCGCCGACGAGACCCCTGTGTGCAGCGTCACCGGCGCGAACCACACCCCCCGGCTCACCAGCTCCGCCACCAGCCGCGCGGTGAAGGGCCGGGCCGCACTCGGCATCTCGGCACTGCCCGCACCGTCCGGCGACGGCAGCGCGAACACCGTCTGGTACGCGGACAGCGGCTGGTCCCGCTCCGTGTAGGAGTAGCGAACGGGCCGCCCGTGGTCGCCGAGCACCTCCCCTACGTCCGCCCCGGCGACCCGCGCCCACCACAGCCGCTCACCCCGCGCGCTCAGCGGCTCCTCCAGCAGCAGCCGGCCACCGCCCGGCAGCGACACCTCTGTCCCCGCGGGTGAGCCCGCACGCGCGCGCGTAGTACCGCGCCCGTCCGGTTCCCGCAGCTCGACCGCCCACCGCCCGTCGTCCCCGCGCGTGGAGAAGTGCACCACCACGCGCGCGTGCCCGATCCGCCCGTCCACCGCGGCGGCCAGCGTGGGGGAGGTGTTCACCACCAGCAGATCCCCGGCCCGCAGCAGCGTCGGCAACTCGCGGAACGCGTGGTGCGCCACCTCCGTCCCGCGCGACACCAGCAGCCGTACGGCGTCCCGCCCCAGCCCCGTCCCCCGCTGCTCGGCGGGCACGCGCGCGGACAGCTCCGCCGGGACCTTCCCCCACGTCCGAGGCCCGAGCGGAGAGACCCCCGTGGACACGGTCACCGCGCCCGGAGCAGGGACGGCGCCGCGTACCGCCCGCTCGCCGGACGCTCGTCCAGCAGCCGCAGGAACGCCGGCACGACATCGGCGGGCGCCGGACGCGGCGCGTCGTCGTCCGGTACGGCCGCCGCGTACAGGTCCGTCGCCATGTCCCCGGGATCCACCGCCCACACCCGCAGCCCGGGCTCCTCCACCCCGAGCACCGCGGCGAGCTGATCCAGGGCCGCTTTGGAGGCGCCGTAGCCGCCCCACGTCTCGTACGCCTCCGCCGCCGCGTCCGAGGAGACCGCGATCACCGTGCCCGCCGGCGACGCCTGCAACAGCGGCAGCGCCTCCTGGACCAGTCCGAGCGCCGCCACCACGTTCACCTCCAGCGCACGCCGCAACCCCTCCGCCGGCAGCTCCGCCAGCCGCACCAGCGGCTCGGCGCCCAGCGCGCTCGCGTTGCTCACCAGCAGATCGGCGCCGCCCAGCCGCCCCGCCGCGGCCACCAGCTCCGCCCGGTGCCCGCCGTCCGTGACGTCCCCGGGCAGTGCCACCACCCGCGTACCGTGCCGCCCGACCGCCTCCGCGGTCTCCCTGAGGGCGTCGGCGCCCCGGGCGTCGAGCACCAGATCCCAGCCGCGCGCGCCCAGCGCCTCGGCGAGCGCCCGCCCCAGGCCCTTCGAGGCCCCCGTGATGATCGCTACCGGCATGACCACCGTCCCCTCGTCGTTCACCACCCCCTCGGGCGGTGACCTCAACCTAGGAACGGCACCCCTCGGGCCGCCTCGGACGCGGGCCGCAAAGCACCGGGTCCTTCGGCCTACGCCCGGCGCCCCGGTACCGGCGGCCTACGCCCGGCGCCCCAGGACCGGCGGCCCACACCCCGCACCCCGGAACCGGCGGCCTACGCCCGCGGGTCCAGGCCCAGCGGACCGGGGGCCGCCGCCACCGGTCCGATCCGCGCTGTCAGACCCCGCCGGTACCGTGTGGAACATGAGTCAAGGCCCCCGGTCCGGCCTCGCCGCGGTGAGTTCCGCGCTGCTGGCCATGAGCAGGCACCTGGAGGTGCGCGACGTCCTCAAGACGATCGTCGCCTCCGCCCGCGAGCTGCTCGACGCGCAGTACGCCGCACTCGGCGTGCCCGACGACCACGGAGGCTTCGCCCAGTTCGTCGTGGACGGCGTCAGCGACGCCCAGTGGCGTGCCATCGGCCCGCTCCCGCGCCAGCACGGCATCCTCGCCGCGATGCTGCGCGAAGCGAAGGCCGAGCGCCTCGCCGACGTGCGCAAGGACCCCCGCTTCGAGGGCTGGCCGTCCGCCCACCCCGACCTCGCCGACTTCCTGGGCCTGCCCATCCGTGACGGCGACGAGGTCATCGGCGCCCTGTTCCTGGCGAACAAGAACTGCTCCAAGCCGGAGGGGAGCTGCGGCTTCACCCAGGAGGACGAGGAACTGCTCTCCATCCTCGCCCAGCACGCGGCCATCGCCCTCACCAACGCCCGCCTCTACGAGCGCAGCCGCGAACTGACCATCGCCGAGGAACGCTCCCGCCTCGCCCACGAACTGCACGACGCGGTCAGCCAGAAGCTGTTCTCCCTGCGCCTGACCGCCCAGGCGGCAGCCGCCCTCGTCGACCGCGACCCCGCCCGCGCCAAGGGCGAACTGCACCAGGTGGCCTCCCTCGCCGCCGAGGCCGCCGAAGAACTGCGGGCCGCCGTCGTGGAGTTGCGGCCCGCCGCACTGGACGAGGACGGCCTGATCGCCACCCTGCGCACCCAGACCCAGGTCCTCGACCGCGCCCACACCGCGCGCGTGACCTTCACCAGCAACGGCTTCCGCGCCCTGCCCGCCGCCCAGGAGGAGGCCCTGCTCCGGGTCGCCCAGGAGGCCCTGCACAACGCCCTGCGCCACTCCGGCGCCGACCGGGTCGAGGTGACCGTGGACCGGCGCGGCAACGGAGTCGTCCTGCGCGTCGCCGACGACGGCAGCGGCTTCGACCCCACGGCGGTCCGCCGCGCCGGACGCCACCTCGGCCTCGTCTCGATGCGGGACCGGGCGAGCGGGGTCGGCGGCACGCTGACCGTGGAATCCGCGCCCGGCAAGGGCACCACGATCGAGATGGAGGTCCCCGGTGGGTGAACCGATCAAGGTCCTGCTGGTCGACGACCACCAGGTCGTCCGCCGGGGCCTGCGCACCTTCCTGGAGGTGCAGGACGACATAGAGGTCGTCGGCGAGGCCGCCGACGGCGCCGAGGGAGTCGCCCGCGCCGAGGAACTGCGGCCCGACGTCGTCCTCATGGACGTCAAGATGCCGGGCATGGACGGCATCGACGCCCTGCGCAGACTGCGTGAACTCGACAACCCCGCGCGCGTGCTCATCGTCACCAGCTTCACCGAGCAGCGCACGGTCGTCCCGGCCCTGCGCGCGGGCGCCGCCGGGTACGTCTACAAGGACGTGGACCCCGACGCCCTCGCCGGCGCCATCCGCTCCGTGCACGCCGGGCACATCCTGCTCCAGCCCGAGGTCGCCGGTGCCCTGCTCTCCCAGGAGGAGGCCAACACCGGCCAGGGCAGAGGCGGCTCGCTCACCGAGCGGGAGCGCGAGGTGCTCGGCCTGATCGCGGACGGCCGGTCCAACCGGGAGATAGCCCGCGCGCTGGTGCTGTCCGAGAAGACCGTCAAGACGCACGTCTCCAACATCCTGATGAAACTCGACCTCGCCGACCGCACCCAGGCCGCGCTGTGGGCCGTGCGCCACGGCGTGACGGGCTGATACGGCCGAGATTCATACCGTCGTGGGAATGTCACCCGGATGGCGCATCCTGCGGTGATCTCCGCCGTTCTCCAGTGCGTGCCGCGGAGATCGCCGCGGTGGACGACCAGGAGGGGTTGACAGTGAAGAACCTGAAGAAGGCGGCGGCCGTGACGATGGTGGCCGGGGGTCTGGTGGCGGCCGGTGCCGGTCTGGCCTCCGCCCACGGCGGCGCCCACGCGGCGGGCGAGGCCGTCGGCTCCCCGGGCGTCGGCTCGGGCAACGTCGCCCAGGTCCCGGTGCACGTCCCGGTGAACGCGGTCGGCAACAGCGTGAACGTCATCGGCGTCCTGAACCCGGCCTTCGGCAACCTCGGTCTCAACCGCTGAGGCTCCCGCCGCCGACGACCTCAGGCCTCCCGGGCGCACCGGGGGGCCTGTCAGGCCGTCGCCCGACCGGCTGGAACGGGCACCGGGACCAGGGTCGCCGTACCTCGCCGGGGACTCCCGCGTTGACCAGCACACGACTCACGGCCGGACCGGAGCAGCACACGCACCAGGAGCCCGTCCCATGAACATAGCCAAGAAGGCCCCACTCGCCATGACCGCCGCCGGCCTCACCGCAGGCGCGTCCACCGGTTCCGCCGCCGCCGACGCGTCCACCGGTTCCGCCGCCGACGCGGACGCCTGAGACACCACCGTGCGGTCCCCGGTCGTCGCGTCCGGCCTCACGGCCCAGCTCCCGGTCGACGTCCAGGTCCAGGTGGACGGCCTGACCGCCGACCTGCTCGGCGCCCGAACCCGGCCTCCGGCAACACGAGCGCCAGCCGGCAACGCCGACCCCCCAGGAATCCGCGTAGCCCACGGCTCACCGCATCCCGCGCTCCCGCTCCTCCACGAACGCGTTGTACGCCGCGACCTGCGCCCGCCGGGCCGTTCGCTCCACCGGGCGCAGTGCCGCTCCGCGCGCCGCCATCTCCGAGGCGCTCACCGCGCCCCCGTGACCGTTGCCGTACGCCAGC
Source organism: Streptomyces sp. NPDC017676 (assembly GCF_044329325.1). NCBI lineage: Bacteria > Bacillati > Actinomycetota > Actinomycetes > Kitasatosporales > Streptomycetaceae > Streptomyces > Streptomyces sp. NPDC017676. Next base: position 438,319 of record NZ_JBIRJA010000007.1, read on the forward strand.
GACACCAGCAGCCCCACCCGCTGTGCCAGCTCCAACACCCGCACCGCACGCGGCGGGTACCCCGGCGCCAGCACCTCCCGGCCACGCTCGGCCCGCGCCCGGTACGCGTCGATCGCCGCCTCCGCCACCGGCCCCGACCCGGCGACGTCCAGCTTCGACAGCACCTCGGTCGCGTCCCGCAGCGCCTCCGCCAGCTCCCGCTCGGCCTCGCCCAGCGACGGCACATCGGCGGGCGGCGCCTCCCGCACCGGCAGCACGTGCCAGACCACCTCGGCATGTACATCACCCTGGGGCCCGGCCTCGTACACCTGCGGCACCAGCCCGAACGCGCCGCCGTGACAGACCACCGCCTCCTCGGCCTCCAGCGCCCGCGCGTTGAACTCCGGCGGGCCGCTCAGCCCCAGTGGATGCCCCGGCGCGGGCAGCGCCACCCGCAGCCCGGTCACCCCCAGCGTGCGCAGCCGCCCCAGCGCGAGGGTCAGCCCGACCGGCGCGGACTCACCGGGCAGCCCCTCCACCCGGTGCACGGCGTCCTCGCCCACGACGGCGAGTACGGCGTCATCCGGAGAGACAAGTCCGGCCAAAAGGGCATTTCCCCAAGCGGCGAGGCGTCCTGAACGCGGTTCCGAAAGCATGCCTCCACCCTAAGGACCGGACCGATGGAATGGAGCGGGGCACTCGTGGCGTAGATTTCATAAGGGCTGCGCCCACCGGCGCGGCGGACCCGAGCCACAGGCGTACGCGACAGCCGAGACCGGCCACACTGCAAGGGGAGACAACGCGCTCATGAGCGATGTTCTGGAGCTTCAGGACGTATCCGTGGTCCGTGAGGGCCGGGCTCTGGTGGACCAGGTCTCCTGGTCGGTGAAGGAGGGCGAGCGCTGGGTCATCCTCGGTCCGAACGGCGCCGGCAAGACCACCCTCCTGAACGTCGCGTCCAGCTACCTCTACCCCAGCAAGGGCACCGCCACCATCCTCGGCGAGACCCTCGGCAAGCCCGGCACCGACGTCTTCGAGCTCCGCCCCCGCATCGGCATGGCCGGCATGGCCATGGCCGACAAGCTCCCCAGGCGCCAGACGGTGCTGGAGACCGTCCTGACGGCCGCCTACGGCATGACCGCCCACTGGCAGGAGGAGTACGACGAGGTCGACGAGCAGCGCGCCCGCGCCTTCCTCGACCGCCTCGGCATGAGCGACTACCTGGAGAGGAAGTTCGGCACCCTCTCCGAGGGCGAGCGCAAGCGCACCCTGATCGCCCGCGCCCTGATGACCGACCCCGAGCTGCTCCTGCTGGACGAACCCGCCGCCGGTCTCGACCTCGGCGGCCGCGAGGACCTGGTACGCCGCCTCGGCCGGCTCGCCCGCGACCCCATCGCCCCCTCGATGATCATGGTCACGCACCACGTCGAGGAGATCGCCCCCGGCTTCACCCACGTCCTCATGATCCGCCAGGGCAAGGTGCTCGCCGCCGGCCCGGTCGAGCTCGAACTCACCTCCCGCAACCTCTCCCTCTGCTTCGGCCTCCCGCTCGTCGTGGAGCAGGTCGGCGACCGCTGGACCGCCCAGGGTCTGCCTCTGTCCTGACCCCTCTGCTCTCCCCCGCGCGCCCTGTCCGCCGCCCGACCGCGGCCCTACCATGACCATGTGAACGACATCGACGCATGGGTGTGGTGGCTCGTCGGCGCGGCGGCGCTCGGAATCCCGCTCGTGGTCACCGCGATGCCGGAGTTCGGCATGCTCGCGGTGGGAGCCGTGGCGGCGGCGGTCGTCTCCGCCCTCGGCTTCGACGCGGTCATCCAGGTCCTGACGTTCGTCGTCGTCTCCGTCGCCCTCATCGCCGTCGTCCGGCCCATAGCCGCCCGGCACGGTCGGCAGAGTCCCCAACTCGCCACCGGCGTGGAGGCGTTGAAGGGCAGGCAGGCCGTCGTCCTGGAGCGCGTCGACGCGTCCGGCGGCCGCATCAAACTCGCCGGGGAGGTCTGGTCGGCCCGCGCCCTCGACACCGGCCGAGCCTACGAAGTGGGCCAGGAGGTGGACGTCGTGGACATCGAAGGGGCCACCGCGATCGTCCTGTGAGGACAACTCACCGAGAACGACTCACGAGTTGCGCGACGGTCTGTCAGACTCGACCAGCAAGATCTTCAACAGTCATGAGATCTGCCGAAGGCGCCGAGGCGGAGAAGGGTACGGGGAACGACGATGGAACCGGTCATCATCGTCCTGATCATCCTGGTGGTGTTGGTCTTCATCGCCCTGATCAAGACGATCCAAGTCATCCCACAGGCCAGCGCGGCCATCGTCGAGCGCTTCGGCCGCTACACGCGGACGCTGAACGCGGGCCTCAACATCGTGGTCCCGTTCATCGACACCATCCGCAACCGCATCGACCTGCGTGAACAGGTCGTACCGTTCCCGCCGCAGCCGGTGATCACCCAGGACAACCTGGTCGTGAACATCGACACGGTGATCTACTACCAGGTCACCGACGCCCGGGCCGCCACCTACGAGGTCGCCAGCTACATCCAGGCGATCGAGCAGCTCACCGTCACCACCCTGCGCAACATCATCGGTGGCATGGACCTGGAACGGACCCTGACCTCCCGCGAGGAGATCAACGCGGCCCTGCGCGGCGTCCTGGACGAGGCCACCGGCAAGTGGGGCATCCGCGTCAACCGCGTGGAACTGAAGGCCATCGAGCCCCCGACCTCCATCCAGGACTCGATGGAGAAGCAGATGCGCGCCGACCGTGACAAGCGCGCCGCCATCCTCACCGCGGAAGGCACGCGCCAGGCCGCCATCCTCACCGCCGAGGGCGAGAAGCAGTCGCAGATCCTGCGCGCCGAAGGTGAGGCCAAGGCGGCGGCCCTGCGCGCCGAGGGCGAGGCCCAGGCCGTCCGCACGGTCTTCGAGGCCATCCACGCCGGCGACCCGGACCAGAAGCTGCTGTCCTACCAGTACCTCCAGATGCTCCCCAAGATCGCCGAGGGCGACGCCAACAAGCTCTGGATCGTCCCGAGCGAAATCGGTGACGCCCTCAAGGGCCTCTCCGGAGCGATGGGCAACTTCGGCCCCCTCGGCGGAGGTTCGGGCAACAACGGCTCATCGGGCAACGGTGGCTCCACCGGCTCCGAGCGCCGGGAGAAGCCGTCGATCGACTGAGGACCCCTTCACGGCACCGGTGCGACCCGCGCCTCCCCCTGGGGCGCGGGGAACTGCGCGATCGACCACGGACAACCCGCAGCCGCCGACAGCCCGAACCCGGCAGACCCCTGGGCCCTGTCGTCGAACTCCCGTCTGCCGCGCGACGCCATGCACGCACTCTCGCCGCACCGGCCCCAGTCCCGAGTACGCCCGGTACGAGGGCCTGTGGCCGGCACGGCGAGAGCACGCACCTGACGCCGCACGGCCCGCCCTCCGGGCGGACGACGGGAGTTTGACGACAGGACCTAGGCCGCATCCCGGGCGAGCCACTCAGGAAGGGCATCGAAGTCCTCGGCGCCCAAGGCCAGGAGCATCGCATCGGCCGGGGTCGGCTCGAACGGCTCGCGGAGCAGCGCCATCCCGGCCTCCTCCGGAGTCCGGTTCGCCTTCCGGTGATTGTCCTCCGCACACGCGGCAACCGTATTCAGCCACGTGTCCTGCCCGCCCTGGGACCGCGGCACCACATGGTCCACGGTCGTCGCCCGCCGCCCGCAGTACGCGCACCGGTGCCGGTCCCTGACCAGCACCCCCCGCCGTGACCACGGAGCTTGTCTTCGGAACGGCACCCGTACATACCGGCACAACCGGATCACCCGAGGCGCCGGTATGTCGACATCGGCACCCCGCATACGCAGTTCGGGATGGGCCTGCTCGACGACGGCCTTGTCCTGGAGCACCAGGACGACCGCACGGTTCAACGTCACCGTCGACAGCGGCTCGAAGCTCGCGTTCAGCACCAGCGTGTCACGCATCCAGCCCACCTCCCGTGTGCACCTGCCCACCCCCCGGCGGGCTCGGATCAACTCTGGACGGGCGCGCCGAGATGGACAACGCAATAAAAATGCCCGCCTCCGATCACTTCCAAGACCGGAGGCGGGCAAACGTTCAATGAACCCTTGGCTGAATCCTTGCGCTGACGTCAGCCCTTCGCGGGGTTCTCGTACTCACCGATGAGATGGGCGCGCGCGAGCGTGTGGAACCGCAGGTTGAAGCCGACGACGGCCGGAGAGGCGTCCGCGTCCGGACCCAGCTTCTCCTGGTCCACCGCGTACACCGTGAAGACGTACCGGTGCGGGCCGTCCCCGGGCGGCGGAGCGGCACCACCGAAGTCCTTCGTCCCGTAGTCGTTGCGCGCGTGCACGGCGCCCGCGGGCAGCCCCTCGAACTTGCCGTTGCCCGCACCCGCCGGTAGCTCCGTCACGGAGGCCGGGATGTCGAACAGGACCCAGTGCCAGAACCCGCTGCCGGTCGGCGCGTCCGGGTCGTAACAGGTCACGGCGAAGCTCTTGGTCTCGGCCGGGAAGCCCTCCCAGCGCAGCTGCGGCGACGTGTTGCCCTCCGCATGGACCTGGGCGCTCCTGAGCGTCGCACCCTCCTCGATGTCCTCGCTCGTCACGGTGAACGACGGCACGGGCGGATGGAAGTCATGGGGGAGCGGCCGCCGCTTGAGCTCGGTCACCTCGGTACCTCCTGATCGATGATCTGGAACCAGCAGTTCCCGAGCCTAGAACCAGTTGCGCTTGCTGCCGACCTCGGACAGCCACTGGTTGAGGTAAGCCGCCCAGTCGGTCCCCTGCCAGTCGTTCAGACCCACCTGGAAGGACCGGAAGGTGTCCGAACCCTCACTGAACAGACCCGCCTTCTTGTCCATCTCCAGCACGACGTCCATCGCGTGCTCGTCGGCGACGAAGCTCAGCTCGACCTGGTTCAGACCCCGGTACTGGGACGGCGGGAAGAACTCGATCTCCTGGTAGAACGGCAGCTTCTGCCGCGTACCCCGGATGTGCCCCCGCTCCATGTCCGCGTTCTTGAAGCGGAACCCCAGCTGGATGAACGCGTCCAGGATCGCCTTCTGCGCCGGCAGCGGGTGCACGTTGATCGGGTCCAGGTCACCGGAGTCCACGGCCCGCGCGATCGCCAGCTCGGTGGTCACACCGATGTTCATGCCTCGCAGCGCCTGCCCGTCGATCATGGTGATCGGCGTCTCCCAGGGGATCTCCAGCCCGAACGGCACCGCGTGCACGGCCCCCGCCTGCAGCTCGAAGGCACCGCCGAGCCGCACCTTGGTGAACTCGACGTCCTGCTTGTACTCCTGGTCGCCGCTCTCCACCTCGACCTTGGCCTGCAGACCGACGGACAGCCCCTCGATGGCCTGGTTCACGGACCCGCCCTGGATCCGCACCTCCCCCTGGACGACACCACCCGGTACGACATTGACCTCGGTCAGCACCGTCTCGACCGACGCCCCGCCGGCCCCCAGGCTCGCGAGCAGCTTCTTGAACGCCATGACTCTCCCTTTACGAATGGACCCTCGACCCGTACAAACGCGATCCACCCGCGCCCGGTTCCGCCGGCGCGGTGCCCCGTCTGGACTACCCTCGGAGGGCATGATCGCGCCCCCGGACCGTACGCCACTGCCCCGAGCCTTCTTCGACCGCCCGGTACTGGAGGTCGCCCCCGACCTCCTCGGCCGCGTTCTGGTCCGGACGACACCCGACGGCCCGATCGCCCTCCGCCTCACGGAGGTGGAGGCGTACGACGGCCCGAACGACCCCGGCTCGCACGCCTACCGCGGCCCCACCACCCGCAACGCGGTGATGTTCGGCCCGCCCGGACACGTGTACGTCTACTTCACCTACGGCATGTGGCACTGCATGAACCTGGTCTGCGGACCCGAGGGCCGGGCCAGCGGGGTCCTGCTCCGTGCGGGCGAAGTGGTGGAGGGCGCCGAGCTGGCCCGGAAGCGACGCGTCTCGGCGCGGAACGACAAGGAACTGGCCAAGGGACCGGCCCGGCTGGCCACGTCCCTGGAGGTCGACCGGGCCATGGACGGCGTGGACGCGTGCGCCTCCGGCGAAACCCCCCTGAAGATGCTCACGGGGACACCGGTCCCCTCCGACCAGGTACGCAGCGGTCCCCGTACCGGCGTCGCCGGCGAGGGAGGTGACGGCGACCTCCACCCGTGGCGCTTCTGGGTCGCCGACGACCCGACGGTGAGCCCCTACCGGGCCCATGTGCCACGGCGCCGCCGAAGTTGACTCGGTCCGTCGAGGTGCGTAATGTATCCCGAGCCGCTGAACCGGGTACGGCGATCGCCTGCAGCCGGAGCGGCCAACCCACTACCTAGCTCCAACCCCTCAGCGGGGTCGTTTCCGGCGCACCCGTGCGTCCGAATTCGAACTCGCGGGACTCGATTATGAGTTCCCGAGGGAATCGGCTAACGTAGTGAATGTCGAAAGGGCGGACGGCGAAAGCCGAAAACCCCGGAGACACCCCGCCGACTGGGAATCGGATCGCGAAACGGTCTGATAGAGTCGGAAACGCAAGACCGAAGGGAAGCGCCCGGAGGAAAGCCCGAGAGGGTGAGTACAAAGGAAGCGA